>CALKHF010000080.1 GCA_938092255.1 uncultured Flavobacteriales bacterium
GTTTTAGTGTGCAAGTTATCACAACACCTCAAGTTGCTGTTTCGGATGTATCTGTTTGTGAAGGAGATATAGGTACTTTAACGGCTTACCCATCAGAGGGTGGAGGGACTTTTAATTGGTTTCCTGGTGGATTTTCCACATCCAGTATTACCATTTCATCGGATACAAGTATAACCTACAGTGTGAGTTACACATTAAATGGTTGTACAAGTGAAATTCAATCTGCAGAACTCATTGTCAATGAAATACCAACAATAATGATGGATGATATTGGTATATGTAACGGAGATGAAGGTACGTTAATAGCGATTCCGTCAACAACAGGAGGGGTATATACCTGGACAGGTTATCCCGAAACAAGTGCAAACCTAGATGTAAATCCAACGGTTACAACAGCTTATTCTGTCGCTTATGAGCTCAACAATTGTATTAGTCCTGAGGTAAGTGCTATTGTGACAGTAACTGATCAACCATCAATTAGTGTTTCTGATGTTGGTATTTGTATTGGAGAAACCATTTCGATTACGGCTGTGCCTTCTGTTTTTGGAGGTTCGTTTTTATGGATGCCAGGAGATTATAATACGGAAACCATTACTATTACACCCTCATCCACTATGGATTACCTTGTAAATTATGATTTAAACGGATGTTTTGCAGAGGCACAAACCATTACGGTTACCGTAGATACTGTTCCGGAAGTTACTTTTGATGTGAATGCAACATCCGGATGTTCCCCTATGAATGTGGTTATTACGAATACAACTGATAATTCCTTTGATTGCGTTTGGGATGTTGATGGCCTTACGAATATTAATGACTGTTCTGGTTTTAGTTTTACATTTTGGGATGAAGGATGTTATGACATCAGTTTGTCAATGGGAACACCTAATGGTTGTACCGCTTCTACCACAATGGAGGACCTAATTTGTGTATTGCCGAGTCCTAATGTTGATTTTTCTGTATCTACGACTCAAATTTCATTTGGTTCCTCTGAGGTTGAGTTTACAAACAATACCTCACATGCCGTTGATTATATTTGGGATTTTGGAGATGGTTATACTGATTCTCTCGTTTTCAATCCAGGTCCTCATGATTATGATATCGATGATGAAGATCTGTTCCCCGTAACCTTATATGGCATATCAGATATGGGGTGTGTTGATAGTATGCAAATTTTAATTTTTGTCAATCAAGATGCGATTGTTTTTGCACCAAATTCTTTTACACCTGACAACGACGGTCTAAATGATACGTGGTTTCCTATTCATTCTTCTAGTATAGATGAGGAATTCTTTGAAGTTCAGATTTTTGATAGATGGGGTGAGATGATTTTCGAGGCCAATGATTTTTCTAAAGTTTGGGACGGTACATATAAAGGAAGAGAATGTCAAGTTGGAACCTATTCATACAGAATATACTATAAAAGGAAGTATTCAGAAGAGCGAAATGCCGTTGTCGGACACATCTCGTTAATCAAATAATTATAAAACAGGTATAAGTTTTTCGAGACGGATGCCTCTGGAGCCCTTAAGAAGGATTAAATGATCTTCAAGATTAGCTAGTATTTTTTCAATTTCATTGGTGTTCATAAATCCTGTTTCATTGATGGATTTAAACAAAGGACCCACGGTGAAAAAAGGTATTTCATTTTCTATACAATAATTAATTACGATTTTATGCTCTTCGATTCCATCGGGACCGAGTTCCAGCATATCACCTAGAATTGCAATCTTTTTTTTATGATTAATTAACTTAAAGCTTTCCAACGCCAAGGCCATGCTTGTAGGGTTGGCATTGTAACAATCAATAATTAATGTGTTTTTATTGGTTTTCTCTACTTGAGATCGTTGATTATCTGGCAGGTATTCGGAAATCGCCGCTGAAATATTTTCCTGAGAAACACCAAAGTGATTTCCAATACAAATCGCCGCTAAAAAATTATAGAAGTTGTACTTCCCAATCATTTTAGTTTCTATAATAGGGGAGGAGTAGTTTTTTTTTGACCAGCTCATACTAATGTATGGTGTCAGCTTATGCAACTCACCCGTTATATTTGCTTGAGTCAATCCGTATGAGAAGTTTTCAGTATTTCTTGGCAGAATCGGTTTTAATATTGAATCATCAGCATTGTAAAAAAGAACTCCCTTAACTTTATCTACGGCACGGTATAATGCTGATTTTGTATTGATGACACCTTGTAAATTTTTGAACCCCTCGAGATGTGCTTTGCCAATATTTGTAACTATTCCCGTATTGATATCAGCAATTGAACATAATTCTTCAATATCGTTGGGCTGATTTGCTCCCATTTCAATAATGGCAATGTCATGATCATTATTTAGCCGAAGTAGGGTCAGAGGGACTCCTATGTGGTTATTTAGATTCCCGAGGGTGTATAAAACATTGAATTGTTTTGATAAAATGGTTTGAATGAGCTCTTTTGTACTTGTTTTTCCGTTGCTTCCGGTTATTCCAATTATGGGAATATCAAATTTGTGTCTGTGATAATTTGCAAGTTTTTGAAGAAATAAGAGACCATTATTAACATAAAAGATATTTTGATTATTGGCTTTTTCCTTTTCGTCTACAATTGCATATTTAGCCCCTTTATCAATAGCAACTTGAGCATACTCATTTCCATTAAAGTTATCGCCTTTTAGGGCTATGAAAAGACAGTTTAATTTGATGTTTCTGGTATCGGTACATACGCCACTTGCTCCATCGAATAAAGGGAATAAAGTTTCCATATACAAATATGTAAAAAAAAAAGCCCGCACTAAGCGGGCTTTTAGATTAAATATAATCTTCTTTTATTTCTTTTTCTTTTTTGAGTTGGCTCTAGAACTTCCTAAGCGATCCATTGCACACCTAAAACCAATAAGAGCAGTAGATTTGTCTTCATCAAGGAATCTTCTATTTCCAGGAGATAGCCAATACGCTCTATCAGACCAAGAACCACCCTTGTACACTCTAGATTTATCTGATATCAATGTGGTTGGCCATCCGGATGAACCATCATTTATTGGTGCTCCTTGTAAATCGTAATTTTCAAATTCACTTTGATAAACTGACATTTTAGGATTTCTCTTGCCCTCATTAATATCGTTAATGGTATTTTGATTGTTGTAATATATGGAAGATTCCAAATCACCATCTAAATAATTGATATAATCATCTTTCCTATAATTTAAACGACCTGCATTTTCATCTTCTGTGACATTTCTAAATCTTTGTTGACCTCTTGTCTCATTAACAAATTCGGTTAACCCATTCCTAAGTGTTAGTATCCAGGATGTAACATTTGGGTCCTGCTGGTAATCTTTAAATCTATATTCAAGATAATCATCTGCGAATATAGATGACGATTTCATACCTGCAGCATCTATAGCCTTTCCTGTATTATTCGTATTTAAGTCCCACGTCTTATTGATAAAATAAACACCGACTTTACTTAAACTTGCATTAACATCGTCTACAATGATAGGATCAGTAGCACCACCAGGATTTGATAATGTGAATTGATCATCATTCGGACCTGCATATTCTTTATCTTTAAAGTGTCCTAGTCTATAATCTTCAATGGACAGAACTTCCTCTTTATGTTGGTTACCAAATAATGAAACTTCGAGGTAATGAGAGGCTTTTGTAGCATTTCCCTTATTAAACAAATAGATAGCAGTATCCAATACAGCATTGATATCATCGAGGATAGAAAATTCTATACTGTCATTTTTAGAGTAATTTGAGTTACTATAGATGTATGAATCCTTTGGAGTATTAAATTTAAATTTTCTTGGATCTTGTCTAGAATTACCTAAAATTTGTCCTCTTTGTGAGTTGATGTAGTTGATGTAGTCATCATACGATTTTTGGTTATCAAAAACTTTGATGAGTTTAGTTTCTGCGAGACCATTTGGTTGCATTAATGAAACTTCATACTCACCGGCCTTATCATAGAAAAGGGTGACAATCGAATCACTATTAATCTTAGCAATTTCGGTCGCTCCTGCTCCAATTTTCCAGTCATAATTGTAATTTTTACCAGACTCAGGACGAACAATTTTATCGGCTTTTGTCATAGTTAAAGTAACCGTATCCTGAATAAATACCAGTGTGTTACCATTCACTTTACTTGGACCATTAGACATTTTGTTTGTCGGTATAATAGTAAATTGAAGATATTTATTGTCCTCGTCTTTGTCATTTAGGTAATTTGATATATACGAAGGGTCTTCTTTCTTTTCAAGACTTTTTACTTCATTTTTACCACCAGTAAGAGACAAGTATTTTGCTCGAGCAAATTCATTGACAAATTCTTTCATTCCGTATACATCATATAGGTTGTCTGTAGCCTGAACAGGCTTATCATGAAGTCCATCAGGTCTTAACAACTGGGTTGTATATACGTTCCCTCTAAAAGGCATAAACTCTTCGGTTACCTCTCCTGATGTTGGTCGATAAACATCCATAACCCATTCAGAGACGTTTCCTGCCATATGATATAAACCATAGTCATTTGGCCAAAAGTCATCTACTCGGGCAGTGACATCTGCTCCATCGTTTAAAGCGCCAGAAACTCCCATGTAATCTCCTTTACCTCTTACAAAGTTGGCTTGTATTGCACCAGCCCATTGATCTTCCTTGCGTCTGACGTAATGACCATCCCAAGGATAGATTCTTCTTGAATCTATATTTTCAGAATTGGGATCTAGATTACCAATTAAACCTAAAGCTGCAAATTCCCATTCTGCTTCAGAAGGCAAGCGGTATTTAGGTAATAAAACGCCGTCTTCCATTTTTACTGGTCGATCTCCCAACTTGGAATCATTTGCATAAACAGGATCAAAATTGATCAACTTGTAAGGATCTCTGGGTATGTTGCGACCGATACTGTCTTTCGGCGAAACTTTCGTGCCATCGTCTAAAGTGTATCCTCCTTCAATTTTACCGGTCGGTTCTCCTTTTTTGTCAACCCCCATTTTACCGGTATGTACGATATAATTTCCATTTAAATAATTTTCGGTCGAAAACATATTTTCAGGGGATGAATTGTAATTTCCATCCCTATATTTTTTTGTATTAGCGGCACCAACTTCCATTCCTTCCGCAAAATGCCAATTAATAATTCCTTCTCTTACTAAAATGGCTTCATTTACACGATCTGTTCTCCATTTACAAAAGTCATTTGCTTGTAACCATGAAACACCAACCACTGGATAATCTCTGTAGGATGGGTGTCTTAAATAATATTCTACGAACTTTTCTCTGTAGGAAAGAGGAGACCTCCAAACCAAGGTGTCAGGTAAACATTTTTTGTATATGTGAGGGTATGATTTATTATAAACCCTTTTCATCCAATACATGTATTCATTCCAATGTTGATTTGTAACTTCTGTTCGATCCATGTAGAATGATGATACAGTAACACGTGATGCGCTGTTATTCCAATCATCCATAACGTCTTCTTCAGTGCTACCCATTGTAAAAGTACCCCCTTCAATAAAGACAAGACCTGGCCCGGTTTCCTGCTCTTTTGCTGGAAAGTTTCCATCTTTTTCGAAACCACCGTTTTCGTAGTTGTTATATTCCCAACCAGTCGCGGTGGACTTCTCTTTTGCACAAGAACCTATAAGCAACATGGTTGCTAAAAAGAAGCCTATTTTTTTATAATTTTTAGTTTTCATAACCATTACTATTATTAACTAATATACATTAATTTTAAAAACGTTACAACCATTAAAACGAAGGACAGGATATCTTCCTAAAGTTTTTCGGTTTTCTTCTGCACTTGAGGTTGAAGCCCATTGAGACCTCATGTGAGCCACCAGAAATACCATTTCCTAACTTAGAAACGGTGATATCGTAGCTATACCCAAGCTTAAATTTATCAGTTGTTATACCAAAACAAAGAATAAAAGCATCTCTATTTCTATACCATGCGCCCACTGTAAAGTTTCCATACTTTACGTAGGTTCCGATATTTAGTTCCTGAAATCCATTTTGATATTGGTAAATAATGTTTGGCATAATACTCGTCGTATTGTAGTATTTGCCTCTATTTCCTAATTTAATGTCCGCTCCCGCGTGTCCTGTAAATCGCATGGGCAACCTTGATTCACCCAATATCATTGATTCATCTGGGCGATTAAGATGGTGGACAGCACCTCCGAAATAAAAGTTTTTGCCAAATCCCACAAATCCAGCTGAAGCATCAAAGAATCCTCTTCTTCCATTTCCTCTTGGAACATCTCCTGTTTGATAAATAAATCCTCGACGAGGATCAATCATATCTCCAAAAGTAAGTTTATCCCAATCTAAAAATTTCTGAAACCAGGCTGCTCTAGCTCCAAACATGAATGAGAACTTTCGATTTACTTTAAGATTGTATGAATAAATACCACCTAGCATGGAAGTAGTTATAGTCCCTTGACCTTGTTGATCGTGCATAGCTATTAAACCAATTCCTCCTTGTATTCCTTTAGAATACGTATCAAATGCTGCAGAATAAGTAACATAGTTACCCGTTAGTTGGGGCCATTCATTTCTGTAGTTTAAAGAAACTCTAGGACAACCTGAAGACCCTGCTAGTGCTGGATTCAAATAAATCGGGTTAGAGAAAAATTGAGTAAAGGTTGGATCTTGAGATCTAACCGCGTTGTTTCTGGTTGAAATAAGCGAACCAAAAATAATTGCAACCAAGAAAAAATATCTTTTCTTCACAAAATTGAGTTTATGCACGAACAATCTTAACGTAAGTTTAGTTTCTAAGGTTACAAATATCGCATATTTATTGTAATAAATTTAATATTTTGGCGTTTTTTAGTTCATGAACCGTTCACATATCGACACATAATGAAGAAGTTATTCTGTTTCTCTTTTTTTACTTTGTTCTTCCACTTGGCTTATTGTCAGGTTTTTACTATTGATTTGGGATGGAAATCACCGAAAGACGTTGAGTTTGAAGGGATTCAATATAGACTCCCCGATTTCATCAATGTGGCTTATGACAACGGTAAACCATTGTTTTTTCAGAAAATTAATTTAAAGTCTTCTAAAAAGGAAGTTGATAGTTATTCATTTGAAACTGGAAAATGTTTGAGTTCTGAAATCGAATTTTTGAAAAAACTTGATTTTGAAGTTACGAATGAGTTCCAAATGGAATTAAAAGTTACCAACGGAGGCTCCAATCAGTTTTTGGTTGTTTCTGGGTTTCCCTTTATTAAAATGGATGGTTCGATTCAAAAAATTACATCTATTAAGGTCACGTGTAAAAGCAAGGAGATAATATCCTCTAAAGATTTTGCATTAGAATCAGTTTTAAAGCCTGGGTCTGGAGAATGGTATAAGATTTCTGTTTCCAACGATGGAATCCATAAAATTGATTACAATCTATTGAGCGAAATGGGCATCGATA
The DNA here is from genome assembly GCA_938092255.1 of uncultured Flavobacteriales bacterium. Lineage (GTDB taxonomy): Bacteria > Bacteroidota > Bacteroidia > Flavobacteriales_D > Crocinitomicaceae > UBA952. The sequence continues at coordinate 7,415 of CALKHF010000080.1, forward strand.
TGTCCAATCTCAATCCTCAACACATTCATGTATATGGAAATGGAGATGGAAAGCTTCCAGAACTAAATAGTTTGCCAAGAACAGATGATTTGGCACAAAATGCCGTTAGGTATTATGGGTTTGATAATGTTTTCAGTCAAGGAGATTATATTCTTTTTTATGCTTGGGGTCCAAATAGGTGGCAGCCAAACGGAACTTCCGAATTTAATCAGGAAAAAAACATTTATTCGGACTACTCATATTATTTCATTAATATTAACAGTTCAGTCCCTCCAAAACAGATTGCTGTTTTTGGTATTTTTGGTCAACAACATGACGCACTTATCAATTCTTATGATTATCGAGCATGTTATGAAAATGATTTGGTTTCTCTTGTAGGTGGTGGTCAGCGATGGTATGGAGAATTGTTTGATATTGACTTAGAGCAAACATTTAATTTTTCGGTCCCCAATATTTCAAATTCTCCTGCCTATTTTAAAACGTCCATTGCCTCAAATGCAGGAAGTTCCTCGGGAACACTCCAACGTTATTCCGTAAATGGGGTTTCTCTTGAGGAGGCTTCTCTTCCAATCACTACAACTGATTATGCACGTTCAGAAAAAGTGTTTTCAATGTCAAATCCACCTTCATCAATCTCATTAAAAGTAACGATTCAAAGAAACAGCCCAAGTGTTTTAACCTATTTAGACAGAATATTACTCAATACAAAACGAGATTTGGTTTTTTATGGTTCCCAAATGGGTTTTCGAAATTTAACTGGACCTCAAGTTGGTCTTGGGAAATTTGAAATTTCAAATTTTCCTTCAACAGGTTTCGTATGGAGCTTAGACGACAGACATAACCCTCGCATTATTCAAGGATTAAATGTGAATAATACTTTCGAGTTCCTTGATTCTTTACGTTATAGAGAATATGTAGTAAGTAATGGAGGAACCTTTTTTAGTCCAGAGTTTGTTTCATCTGTGGATTTTCAAAATTTACACGGTTTAGATCAAGTGGATTATTTAATTGTTACGAACCCTTTGTTTATGGGTGAAGCGGAAAGATTGGCAGATTTACACAGAGAACAGGGAACTTCTGTTCATGTTGTTACATCTGATCAAGTATACAATGAATTCAGTTCAGGAGCTAAAGATGCGGTTGCAATAAGAATGTTTGCAAAAATGTTTTATGACCGCTCGGAGTCAAATCCCGCTACTGCTCCAAAATATTTGCTTTTATTTGGAGATGGGACATATGATCCTAAGAATAGGATTCCCGATAACAACAACTTAATGTTAACTTATCAGGTCCTGAATAGCGAAAATCATATTTCGGCATTGGTAACGGATGATTTCTTTGGCATGCTAGATGATAATGAATCTATAACGGGATCAGACTTATTAGATATAGGTATTGGTAGAATATTGGCATCTGATGTTGTAATGGCAAAACAACAGGTAGATAAAATTGAGCATTACATGAAAAATGGTTCAAGTTTATTTTTAAACGCAGGTGCGTCGTGTTGTTTAGATGAAAATTCTACAAACACCTATGGCGACTGGAAACAAAAGTATGTGCAGGTTGCAGATGATGAAGAAGGAGGATATTTTATTAATACAGATACAGAACCACAATATGAGTACGTCTCTGCAAACCATCGTGAAATGAATTGTGACAAGCTTTATTTAGATGCTTATCCCCAACAAACAAGTGCTGGTGGGCAACGTTATCCAGATGTTTTGAATGGTATTTCTGATCGAATTCAAAGAGGTGCCTTACTGGTGAATTATGTTGGGCATGGTGGTGAAGTAGGATTGGCGGAAGAACGTGTAGTTACCATTCCTCAAATTAATTCATGGACCAATATAAATGCACTAAATGTCTTTGTTTCCGCAACATGTGAGTTTACAAAATATGATGATCCGACGAGGGTATCAGCGGGAGAATGGGCCTCATTGAATCCCACTGGAGGAGCTATTGCTTTAATGACAACAACGAGATCTGTGTTTTTTGGAGTCAATTCTAACACGGGAGAGGCATTTTTTGAAAATGTTTTTCAGCGAGATGAAAATGGACTTCCTTTGGCTTTTGGTGAAATTGCAAAAAGGACAAAAAACAATGCTGGAAGTAATATCAACAAAAGAAGTTTCACTTTAATTGGAGACCCGGCATTGCGAATAGCCTTACCACATTATAATATAGTTACAGATAGCATTAATGGCATTTCTCCATCCATTGAGATTGATACGCTTAAAGCATTGAGTAAGGTACGAATCAAAGGTCATTTGGAAGATTTTAATGGTCAATTGATGTCTGATGTTAATGGAACCTTAACACCATCTATTTTTGATAAAATAAAGATTCAAAATACCTTAGGCCAAGATATGAATTCACCTGAAATTGATTATGAACTTCAAAGAAATGTCATATATAAGGGCAAAGTCTCTATTGTCAATGGGGATTTTGATTTCTCGTTCGTCGTACCTAAAGATATAGCGCTTAACTACGGCGCTGGAAAAATCAGTTATTACGGTTTTGGAAATTCGATTGATGCAGGCGGATACGATACGAGTTTTGTAATTGGAGGAATTGATCCAAACGGTATTACTGATAGTGATGGGCCTCAAGTTGGTCTTTTCATGAATGATGAAAACTTTGTTTCAGGAGGTCAAACGGATTTGAGGCCTGTATTACTTGCTAAAATTTTTGATGAAAATGGCATCAATACAGTCGGTAACGGAATTGGACATGATATTACAGCCATTCTTGATGGCAATACGTCAGAACCATTCATTCTAAATGACTATTACGTCGCAGATTTAGACTCATACCAGTCGGGTGAAATTCGATTTCAATTCGATCAGCTCGAGAAAGGCATGCACACCCTGGAGTTTAAAGTGTGGGACGTAAATAACAATTCTTCTAAAGTAACGATTGAATTTGTCGTTGTCGATGAAAGTAATATGAGCTTAATGAATGTATACAATTACCCCAATCCATTTTCTACTTCTACTGAATTTATGTTTGAGCATCCTTTTTCCTGTAATCAATTGGATGTTCAAATTCAAATTTATACAGTTTCAGGTAAATTGGTTAAGAACATCAATGAAACAGTGAATACGGAGGGTTTTCGTGTGAATAATATTTTTTGGAACGGTAAAGATACATATGGCGACCAGTTGGCAAAAGGAGTATATATTTATCGGGTCGCAGTAACAGATATCAATGGTGCTTCTGCAGAAAAAACAGAAAAATTAGTGATCTTAAAATAAATCACACAATAAAACATCCTCTTTTGCGTATATTTACCACCGACTTTTAAAATTAAAATGAAGAAATCACTTTTTACCTTTCTTGTTACAATTTCTAGCGCATATGCTTTC
>CALKHF010000081.1 GCA_938092255.1 uncultured Flavobacteriales bacterium
ACCCTGTGGTACCATTAATTTGTCCTGCAAAATAAAGCCCTTTAACCAACTTGGTTTCTAAGGAGTGTGTCAATTGAGTAGGAGGGAAGTAGTCGTATTCAATGGCATATCCAGGTCTAAAAAACTTAACGTTTTCAAAGCCTTTAACGGCACTTAACGCTTTAAATTGAACATCTTCTGGAAGCGATGTAGAAAACCCATTGATGTAGTATTCGACTGTATTCCATCCTTCTGGTTCCACAAAAATCTGGTGACGGTCTTTGTCTGCAAAGCGGTTTATTTTATCTTCAATAGAAGGACAATAGCGTGGTCCTAGGCTTTGAATACGACCATTGAACATAGGAGAACGATCGAACCCTTCTCTTAATAAATCATGAACTTCTAAGCTTGTATAAGACATATGACAAGAACGCTGATTGCTAAGCGGTTTGGTAATGTCTGAATATGAAAACTTTTCAGGAACGGCATCACCAGGCTGTTCAATCATTTTAGAAAAATCCAAAGAGCGACCATCCACTCTTGGCGGGGTTCCTGTTTTCATTCTACCAGACTCAAAACCTAAATCAATGAGTTGCTCTGTAATCCCAGTCGCAGCTTTTTCTCCAGCACGTCCGCCTCCGAAGTTTTTATCTCCAATATGAATTAATCCGTTTAGAAATGTTCCGTTGGTTAAAACAACCGTTTTTGCTCGGATCACTAACCCTAAAGAGGTTTTTACGCCTTTGATCTCATCGCCTTCAACGACAAGTCCTGTAACCATTTCCTGATAAAAATCTAAGTTTTTGGTTTGCTCTAACAACAATCTCCAGTCTTCAGCAAAACGCATGCGATCACTCTGAACGCGAGGACTCCACATTGCTGGACCTTTAGATTTGTTCAGCATTTTAAACTGGATGGCTGAGGTATCGCTAACAATTCCACTATACCCCCCAAGGGCATCAATTTCACGAACAATTTGTCCTTTGGCAATACCGCCCATTGCGGGGTTGCATGACATTTGAGCTATGTTTTGAAGGTTCATTGTAACCAACAGGGTTTGACTGCCCATATTGGCTGCAGCTGCAGCTGCCTCACTTCCTGCGTGACCTCCACCAACTACAATTACGTCGTAAATTTTATCAAACATTGATTACATGTATTATGTTCCACGTGGAACAAATCGTTTTGCAATTGCAAATATAAGGCTTTAGAAAATTAATTGGGACGTTGTTGAAGATAGAACTCTTCTTTAGAGCGCATGGTGGTTGCTTCCGATGGAGTCTTGTCTTTATAACCACAGTAATGCAAAATACCATGTGCCATCACCCTTGATAACTCGGTATCGAAACTTTGACCAAATTCTTTGGCATTTTCCCGTACACGTTCAATAGATATAAAAATTTCTCCATGGATTTCTTTTCCCACAGAATAGTCAAAACTAATTACGTCCGTTAGGGTGTCATGATTCAAAAACTCCACGTTGAGTTTGTGCAAAAATACATCGTCACAAAACACAATAGACACCTCGCCTTCATTATACTGCTCTTGAGTTATAATGGCAGCAAGCCACGACGCTGTAACGTCTGCGTTAGGAATTTCAAAAGAAACTTCTGAGTGAAAACTAATCATTTTTTATTTTAAAATATTCTTGAACTTTTTGCTTAAATTCTTGACGCAAAGGTAAGCTTTGTCGGTTCAATATTTCAATGGTATTAAAATATTGTTTGATGGTCTCCGCACTTGGGGTCGGTGCCTGAAAACGATCCGCTTTACTTGTATTAGAAACACGCTTGGTGTCTTCTCCCTGCTGCTGAACCGCCTTATCTAGCTTTAAAAGTTGGTGCTTAAGGTCTTCCATTTTTTGCAAGGAACTTTCTGTAAGACCTTGATTTATAAGACTTTGCTCTATTTTTTCCATTGAATCCAACAGTTTTTGACCCTTGTCTCCTATGCCATTTTTATCAATCAAATCTTGTAAAGCATTCCGCAACTCCTGCTGCTTTTTGAAAATCTCAAACAATTCCCCGTTGTCCTCTTCAGAGCCCTCTCCTTGTCCGCTCGGGTTTCCTTCTTGCCCTTGCGTGCCGTTTTTACCTTCTTTTCCCTCCGTTCCTTGCGCTTCTTTGGACCCTTGTACTTCTTCCTTAGGCTCGCCTTCTCCCTTTTCAGAACCCTCTTGTTCTCCCTTAGATTTTTCACCTTTTCCGAGTTGTTTCTCCATTTGCTTGCTTAAGGCTTCTTGACTCATAATGATATCTGGCAACTGCATTTCACCCTCGCCTTGTCCGGTAGACATTTGCATCTGCATCTCCATATTGTCTAAAGTATTGCTTAGCATATCCGCTAATTTGTTGGTGGCTGTAATGGCAAATTGTTGTGCGCCAACCGCTTCTCGAACACTGTTTTCTGAGAGGAGGTCAATGCTTTTATCAATATTAAAAAAGACCTCTGTAATTTCTTTGTTAATGGACTCAGAGATCATCGGCTGGCGTAACGACAGTGCAAATAAACTGTCTTCAACATGCTCGAAATGTTCACGCAAATTGTTTTGTTTTACAAGACGTTTGGCGTGGCCAGCAGGGTTTGTTGTGGATTCCCTAAAACGTTTCATTAGCGCCTCTTGATCGAATGAAAAAAGCAATAGGTTGTCTAAAATTTGGCGTAGCACATCAATATCTTCACTCATTTGTTGACCGCCGCCACTGCTCATTTGCTGTGCCATTTGCTGGCTCATTTGTTGCATTTTTTGACCAGCCTTCTTTTGATTTTTTTGAGCCTTTGAGAGTTTCTCTTTTTGATCTTGTGGATCTGAAGATTCTTCTTTTTCGCCTAAGTCACTACTTGCGTTCTCTTGATCCTTTTCTATGGATTTTTCCAAATCAGGGTCGTCTGG
>CALKHF010000082.1 GCA_938092255.1 uncultured Flavobacteriales bacterium
TTCGTTACCGTTGGACTTAATGTCCCACTGATCTCACACGTTCCACTCTCACTATTTGTATAGGTAGCATTATCACTTGTTGTGTAGCTGTCTGCACTGGCACAATCTAAACTCGCTGGTAAACCTGCTGGTAAACTTACGGTTGGTGGAGTACAAACATCTTCATTAACCGTGATATTTTGAACACTAGTACAACTATTCGCATCAGTTGTTGTAACTACATAAGAACCAGAGGCTAAAGATGTAATATCATAAGTTCCACCGGAGGTAGTGATTTCGTCACCACCTGGATCTCCTGAGGCTACACCAGTCCAACTCACATTATATGGAGGTGTACCATCAGTTGCCGTAATTTCAATTGAACCAGTTAAAGGATTTACACAAGTAGAATTATCAACTACATTTGAAGATGCTAAAACAGAAGGCTCTCCAACAACAACGTCAACCGAGTTCGTACATCCATCAGAAGTTGTAATGTTTAAGGTGTATGTATCTGCAGAAAGACCTGTGAATGTATTTAGATTTAAAGAGGTGCTATTTAAAATATCAACCTGAGTACCAGAACTGTTAAGAACCTCAATAGTGTATGTTGCCGCACCCGTCCAGGTTGCGTCTATCGAACCATCTGTGCCACCTGAGCAACTTACATCATTAGCTGCACCCGCAATAGAGCAAGGAAGTATTATAGAACAATCTGTTGTTCCTGATCCTCCAGTTTGACTGAATTCAATATATCCTGGATTATTGGAATAATTTGTAATCAGTAACAAATAAACTTCACCCGAAGCTCCTCCAGTGAAATTTGCAGTTTCAACTGCTGCTGCTGAATAAGAACAGTCAACCGTTGGAGATCCAGGAGTAATATTGTTACAAGCATCTGCAACACTAGCATAAGGTCCATACATCGCAAAGTCAACATCCAGTGTGCCTCCAAAATTATCTGATTGAGAAATTTGAATATCAATTGGTCCAGGATTGTCAATTTGAAGATACATCCACATCGGATTAGGAGTTGAACCGAGACAGTTGTATGCACCCCCGGAAGGAATACCCGTCGTATTGCAATAGGAATAAGAAGTACCCGTACAAAAAGGCTCGGCAGTTACACATGAATTATTTGAACCACCTTGACAAGGGGACTCAATAACAGATATGCAAAATTCAGAATAACCATTATTACCACAAGGACCTCCTGGAGGATATGAAACCTGAACATAATACGTATCACCTATGGTCAATCCAGACAAAACATGAGCATCATTTAAGGGTGCTCCTGATTCACAGCTTAATTCCGTTAGAGAACCGCAAGAACCTGAAAATACAGAAGATGCATAATAACAACCAGTATTACTAACGTGATTGATGTATACACTCATCTCTGGATCTGTAGCAACAAATGTAAACCACGTTCCCTCAGTCATGGCCGCATTGCAACTAGTCAGAGTTGGTGGGCCACCATTACAAGTTGATCCCTGTAGACACGGATCGTCAACAATTATTGATGTAGCCAAAGCACAAGACAAATTGGTCACTGAACAACCTAAGGGAGGCGTCCCTATTGAAGCACAAATCTCAAAATCTCCATTATTATTATTTCCATGCTCCCAAACACGTATCCAAATCGTAGAACCAGGAGTCAAACCAAAAAGATTAAATCCAGGCATTAACACCGGTCCACTATCATCGTCACATGCTATTAAAGTTAAGTTACTACAATCCGGCCCAGTGTAAACTGCAGCACCTCCGTCCACCAATACTCCGTTTAAAAATCCAATATCAACAGCTCCATTAGGTGGAACCACTGCTGAAAACCAAACATCAGAACCCAAATAATTAGCACAACCTGGTGGAGTTACTCCGGGAGTATCGGTTGCACCATCATTTGTTGAGGTTTGATAAACACAATTGACGTTTACAGGCAAAACCGTCGCAGTGCAGGGCTCATCATTGGGCACTCCTCCAGTGGTTACATCAACAGCAATGCAGAATTCCGCAGAACCATTTGGCCCCCCACACCCACCACTTGCGTTGTAAGAAACTTCAATGGAATATGTATTACCAATAACCAACCCTGTAAGAACATGAGCATCATCAGATGGAGCACCAGAAAGACAACTAATTTCTATAATACCTGAAGTACAAATACCTGCATAAACAGTCGAGCTAAAATCACAACCCGCGCTTGTTATCAGATCGATATCCACTGTCATATTTGGATCCGTGGCCACAAACGAGTACCATACCCCCTGATTATCGGAAGTATTACAAGTGGATGGAACAAATCCAGTACCATTACAAGTAGTACCATTCACACAAGCACCGCCGACTGTTAAATTGGTAGGGGCAAAACAGAAGGGATTCGCCGCTGGTGTACATGGTTGAGCGAAAGCCTCTTTGGAAAATAGAAAGACGAGTAATAGTGTAAAAAAATATCCTAAACCTCTATATCTCATTTACGGGATGTTATAAGGATATATGATTACTTCATGCTTTTCGTCTAATGAAATGATTATTTCATTTTTTAAATCTCTGTTCTCAACTATCAAACAATATTCACTTTTTTTCAAAGACCTCGGAACAATATTTTTGCTATCAATTTTAGAAGAAATATTTTCTTTTACAATAACCTTGTAAGACTTGGGAGAGGGATCGCAAATTTCATTTTGACGCGATTGCGAAAAAGCAGAAATAAAGGCAAATAAGAAAATACATACTGTAGTAAGTAGTTTTTTCATTGTTTAAAGTTTTAGCGCGACAAATATATGACATTAAATCAAAAAAAAAGAATCTAATGTCTTCACGTTTTGAAAAGTAATTAACACTGGGATTTAGTAGAGAAAATAACTTTCAAAGCGTTCTTTATAATGACGTATATACTTTTTTGAAAGTTGCCTTGAAAGATGACAACATTCAATTTTATTTTTCGAGTAAGTTTTTTTTAAACAACCAGCCACCATTTTCCTGTAATACTTATAGGCTTAAACCATCACATTTCAGACGTCAAAAAAATATAGAGTTTAAAAAATATAATAATTAACAAGTACTATACAGAAAATTATAGATATTTGTATCCATTACACAAGAGTTAAATTATGAAAATTTTAATAACAGGTGGTGCAGGTTTCATTGGCAGTAATTTGGCAAGACTACTAGTAAATAAAGGACACGAAGTAGTTGTCCTTGATTCACTGCTAAGAGGAAATAAGCTCGATAAAGACACTTTTTCTAAAATAAAGTTTTTTAAAGGCGATGTGAGAAGCAGACAATTGGTTCTGGAAGCCTCAAAAGGTTGTGATGTGATCTTTCACCTCGCAGCCGTATTAGGCGTTGACATTGTTGCGGACAATCCAGTAGAAACGATGGATGTTGAGGTCGTTGGAACAAGAAATGTAGTTGAAGCCTCAGAAACAAACAATGTGAAATATATATTGTATGCTTCCACTAGTGGGATTTACAGTCATTCAGCAATAGTAAAAAATGCACTTACCGAGGAAGTCATGGTCGACCCAAGAACTTCCTACGCGATGGCCAAAAGATATAATGAAATTTATCTCGCTTCTCACCACGAAGAGCGAGGCATAAATGTTATTTCCATTAGGTTTTTTAATGTTTATGGCTGGAATCAAGACAACAGAATGGTTGTACCACGATTTTTTGAACAAGCTAAAAATGGTGAAGATATTACCGTCTTTGGTAGTGGTGATCAAACCCGAGACTTTACATACATTGAAGACACGATCAATGCTTGTTGCAAACTCATTGGAATTAAAGGATCCCACATTGTTAATATTGCCAATGAATGCGAATGGACAATTTCAGAATTGGCATCAGAAATAAAGGACGTTACGAATTCAGATTCGAAGCTTACGTATATCGATGCTCCTAAAAAACGATATGATTATGAAGTTGAAAGACGCGTCGGGAGCTCAAAAAAATTATTTAAATTAACAGGATATAAACCTGAAACTTCATTGAAAGACGGACTGCAAAAAATATTTGATATAAATTATCCAAAAAAATAAAAAACGTTGAGAGATAAGGAAATTTTCGACCTGATCGAGGAAGAAAAATCAAGACAAACGACAGGTATTGAATTAATCGCTTCTGAAAACTATGCAAGTCCTGAAGTAATTAGCGCCATGGGCAGTATTCTTACCAATAAATACGCTGAAGGTCTCCCGGGTAAAAGATATTATGGAGGTTGTGAAGTTGTTGACAAAATTGAACAACTAGCCATTGATCGTCTTTGTAAATTATTTGGTGCAACATGGGCTAATGTACAACCACATTCAGGAGCACAAGCCAATGCTGCCGTTTTTTTAGCTTGTCTAAATGCAGGCGATAAAATTTTAGGTTTTGACTTGTCCCATGGCGGACACCTCACCCATGGATCACCGGTAAATTTTTCAGGAAAACTCTACGAAGCTCATTTTTATGGGGTTAACGAAGAGTCAGGCCGAATTGATTATGATCAACTCGAAAGAACTGCAAAAAAAGAGCGACCCAAGCTAATTATTTGTGGCGCTTCTGCATACTCGAGAGATTGGGACTATCAAAAAATTAGAAAAGTCGCAGACGAAGTGGGAGCCCTTGTTTTAGCGGACATTTCTCATCCTTCAGGACTGATAGCAACCAAATTACTCAATGACCCCCTCGATTATTGTCACATCGTCACAACCACTACTCACAAAACCTTAAGAGGACCCCGGGGAGGCGTTATAATGATGCGAAACAACATTAAAAATCCATTTAACCTTCGATGGAAAAACGGAAACCTTAAATCCATGGGAGCTCTACTAGATGCTGCTGTTTTTCCGGGTATCCAAGGTGGTCCATTGGAACATGTTATTGGGGCAAAAGCTGTAGCGTTTAAGGAAGCCATGTCATCCAATTATTCGGATTACATGAAAAGAGTGAAATCCAACGCAAAAATCATGTCTGATTCACTAATGGAAAAAGGATATGATATTATTTCAGGGGGCACTGACAATCATTGCATGCTTATTGACTTACGATCTAAAAATATTAATGGAAAAGATGCGGAAGAAATACTCGGAAAAGTAGATATTACCGTAAATAAAAACATGGTTCCTTTTGATACTGAATCTCCCTTTGTGACATCTGGAATCAGAATCGGAACGGCAGCCATAACATCTAGAGGGATTAAAAATGAAACCATCCCTCAAATCGTCTCACTCATTGACCGCACCTTAATGAACCACTCCGACGAAAAAGTAATTGCGAATATCAAGGCTGAAATTCATGAAAAAATGAGCCCGCTGCCTTTATTTCAGTGGTGATTTTTATCTCGTATTACCTTAAGTAAGGTACGACGATTAGCTCACTATTAACAATTCGCTTTTTAAAACTTTGAACGCAGAAGAACTGAGACTCTCTGATATTACATAAATTGTAAACGATTAACTATACGAACTAGATTGTGAATTCCGGAAATCAATTCTAATGCCTGACATTTTCAATAATACCACAAACACAAATTAAATTTTTAAAGGCAATAGAAACTCCGTATTTATGATCATTTTCAACCTTTAACAGAGGCAGTCAATGATTAAAGAAATAACGCTTCGGGGAGAAATTGATAAACTCAATGCTGAGCACTTAATTCTGTGCAAAAACGACCCTAAAGAAGGTTTTTATAAATCGAAGCAAATATTAAAAAAAGCAGAATCATTCAATTATTCAAAAGGAATAGGAGAATCGTTAAGGAATCTGGCTTTTTCTAGTCAATTATTGGGACTAATTCCAGAGGGTTACGAATTCTCGAATAAGGCTGTTGAAATCTTTGAGGAAATAGGAGATAAAAAAAATCTAGCACACGTTTATCACACTCTTGGGTTTATCCTTGACTTCCTTGACAATCAAACCAAAAGGTTAGAGATAAATAATAAATGTTTAGAGCTAAGTAGGGAGCTTAATGAAGAAGACTGGATTATTAGAACGCTTAATAATACGGGCGACTGCCACACGAAACTTAAAGAATACGACAAAGCCATTGACCGCTTTTCTGAATGCCTTAAATTATTGAATAGAGAAGATACCTTCATGTATTCTGTTGTCACATGTAATTTAGGAGAAGTTTACTTTTGTAATGAGCAGATTGCGGAGGCAAAAACTCACTTTGAATTAAGTAAAAACAATGCCATTCTGAATAACTCAAAAGGAATTGAAATAACAAATACTTTATTCATCTCTAAGTGTCTAAATCGAGAAGGAAAAGTTGATCAAGCATTAAATATGCTAAAAGAAGCCATTTCTCAAATTGAAGAAATACATAATATCTCAAATGATATTGATTTTACTGAAAATAGCAACCTGGACTCCCCTGCCCTTTTGCAAGTTTCAATGGATATTGAGGCAGAGGTTTATAAATCTTTCGGAGAGTTATGTGAAAAAAAAGGTCTTTTAAAAAATGCGTTGAAAGCCTTCAAAAAAAATAAAGAGATTGAAGAGAAGCTCAACAAACAAAAATACACCAAAGAACATCAAAGTATTGAGCTTAGAATGGAAATCTCGCACCTGGAAAGTCTTGTCGATGAGCGAACCAGTGAATTGGAAAAAACCCTTTCAGACCTTCAATTAAAAGAGCAAAACAACAGGTTAGTTATTGAAAATGCCGTAGACTCAATATTGTTTTTTAATTGGGATGGAGAAATCATAGATTACAATAGGAAATCCTTGAATTTTTTCCAACTAGAAAGCTCTTTAAAAGATCAAAACATTAAAGACTTATTAGAATTTGTTATAGAGAAAGATATACTCTCTTTTGTCAAGAACCTTTATTCTGACGAAAAAAGCAATTACAATACTCAAAGACACAAAATGAAAGCCGTAGACTCTGATCTATTCTTTGAAGTTGCTTTCACGAAGATCAATACAAATGGAAATAGCCAAGGAGTTGCCTTTATAAGCGATATTACAGATAAAATAAAAGCTGAAGAAAAGAAAAGCTTTGATTTACAGACACAAATAACAATTAATAAAATCACGCAATTTCTTCACGATGAGAATGATTTTTTTCAGATCATTAACAATGTGGCCAAAATCATTGTCGAAGAATTAAAATTTGACAAGTGTTCCATAAGCGTTCAAGATGAAACGGGAAATTTGATTCAAATTGCAAATATTCAAAATAGCGACTATTTAAATGATTTGATGGATAAAATGGGCAATTCAAATTATATAATCGACCACAAGAACTCTTCAGAAACAAACAAAAAAGAGTTAGTGATACCATTAAAGATTGGCGAAAAAGCAATCGGAATTATTTCCGTTGAGAAAAAAAATAAAAATAATTTTAGTGAATTGCAAACCAAGGTACTCACAAGAACTTCTACCCTTCTAGCAAATCGATTGGATAAAATTCAGGAGCAAAAACAAAAGGAATTACTACAGAAACAACTCTATGAAATGAATCAAAAACTAGAGGACGAAGTTCACAACAAAACCAAACAATTAAATGAACTAACTCATAAGTTTCATGAACATGAAAAAGAATCTTTACTTGCAGAATTGGCGGGTTCGATTTCACATGAACTGAATACTCCATTTGGCATTATTAATTCTGGGGCAAGTGCTATAAAGGATATGTTATTTGAAATTATTGATTTGAAATTTTCAAGCGAATTAACAGAGGCAGATATAAAATTTGCTCTTGATTTTGCAAAAAGCAATAAAATTAAAAAAATAGTTAGCGGTAGAGAGAGAAGGAAAAACATTCTCGAATTCTCAATGTTTCTTGAATCAAAATATGTTAACAAAGACAATATTACGAATCTTTCAAATAAGTTTGTAGATGCTAACTTTCCTCTCTACAAAACAAGAGAAATTGACTTCATTCTTAGCCACTCCAACCCTTCTGAACTGCTTGAAATAATTACAAAAATTCAACAATCAGTGAGCTTTTCAGAAACAATATCCACGACAAGCTCAAGAGCAGCTGACGTTGTCAAAGAATTAACAAAAGTGGCACGCAAATCATTTGATATAGCTGAATCAATTATCAACCTCAAAAACAATATCGACTCCGTATTGTCCGTTTACAAATATCAATTTGATGAAATTGACATAACTGTTGATGTAATAAACGAGTTAGAAATTACCGGATCTGAAACCACTCTATTCCAACTCTGGAAAAATCTTGTTCTGTTCTCCATCAAGAATTTCACCGATGATCAGACCAATAAGTATTTAAAAATCAGCAGTTTTGAAAAGAATGAATCTGTTGAAATACAATTTCAGCATAACGGGATTACTATAGAAAAAGATGTTATTTATGAAATTGATAGAATTCAATCTATTGAAGACAAGCTTAACCCGAACATCAATGTTAAATTGGGAATTATCAAAAAAATTATCGCTGATCATAAAGGACATCTAAATATAGAGTCCTCGGAGGGAATTACTGTTTTCAGTATAACTTTTCCAAAATAATTTCAGACATAAAAAAAGCCCCAAAGGGCTTTTAATATCGTTCAAAGAACTATCTATTCTTCGATAACATTAAAGTTAATCACCTGAGTGATGCCTCTAAATAAATTAACTTCTGCTTGGAATGTACCCAATTCTTTAATCGGCTCGTCCTTAATTTTTAAAGACTTACGGTCAATTTCATATCCTTCTTTCTTTAATACTTCCGAAAGCTGAATTGTATTGATAGATCCAAATATTTTTCCGTTATCTCCAGCCTTTGTTTTAATCGATAAGTCAAGATTTGCAATTTTATCTGCAATTTCCTGAGCCTCTGATTGTAATTTGGCTTCTTTGTGCGACTTTTGTTTTAATATTTCGTCGTGGGCTTTTTTAGCACTTGCCGTGGCAAGAATGGCATATCCTTGAGGTATAAGAAAATTTCGACCGTAACCAGGTTTTACTTTCACTATTTCATTGGCATATCCCAACTTATTCACATTCTTTTTTAGTATGACTTCCATAACTTAAAATTTATTGAGATTTATTTCAACATATCACCAACATATGGCAATATGGCAAGGTGTCTAGCCCTTTTAACGGCTTTATTCACTCTAGATTGATATTTCGCAGAAGTACCAGTTATTCTTCTTGGCAACAACTTCCCTTGTTCGTTTAATAATTTGAGGAGGAAATTTGGATCTTTATAATCGACAAATTTGATTCCACTTTTCTTGAACCGACAATATTTTTCTTTTTTAATATCAATATTAATCGGAGTTAGATATCTAATATCGTTTGACATAATTTAATTTTTTAGTGTTATTAAGCTTCAGCTTTTTCAGCCTTTTTTGATTTTTGTCTTCTACTCTCAGCATAAGATAAATGATCAGCGTCCATTTTTACGGTTAAAAAACGCAAAACTCTTTCATCGCGTTTCATTAACAATTCCATGTCGGCAACAACATTGTTTTCAGCCTCGAATTCGAATAGAAAATAAAAACCAGTTGACTTCTTTTGAATTGGGTAGGCCAATTTCTTCAGCCCCCAACTCTCTGAATGCTGTAATTTAGCACCAAAAGATTTGATTTCACTTTCGAACTTCTTGACTGCTTCCTTTGCCTGATCTTCAGACAAAACGGGAGTTAAAATGAAAACAGTTTCATAAGATTTCATAAATGTGTATTTTAATTTTACAATTGGGGTGCAAAGATACTTTTTTTTTAGAGAAAGAACAAGATTAATTCCTTTCAATTTTAAAGCGTGCTCTTGATACACACATTTATTCCTATTTTTGACCAACTGAAAGTTAGGAGAGATAACCAAAACTCTCATAACATTCGGACCCTAATTTAATCTAAAGAAATACATAAACATGAAATTATTTAAACTTTCATTTCTCTGCCTAACCATTATGTTTTCATACGTATTGGGTTTTTCTCAAAAGGATTTAAATCTAGATGATGCAGTAATGAAT
Organism: uncultured Flavobacteriales bacterium; assembly: GCA_938092255.1. GTDB lineage: Bacteria > Bacteroidota > Bacteroidia > Flavobacteriales_D > Crocinitomicaceae > UBA952. The sequence continues at coordinate 9,905 of CALKHF010000082.1, forward strand.
CAATACAGAAAATATGCTCCTGATCGAGTTGCCAATTTTGAATGGATTCCTGAGACTTCAAATTATTCCTACTTGGAAGAAGGCCGATCTGTTCTAGTCAAGTCAAGTCCAAATTCAAACCAAATAGATGAAATTATTGATATATCAACTGTAAATAAGATATTAAAGACTGAATTTCGAATTTTTTATTCGGTAAGCTGGCTCAATAAAAACGAACTTCTGCTTAGTGACAATCAAAGTTTTTATTCCATTGATGTGACCAATAAAACTGGTGTTCGCATACACAGTCTTGAAGACAATGCATCAAGTCAAAAATATGAATCAAACAGTCAACAATTGGCCTATCTCGTGGATAACAATGTAATGATGAGAGATGCAAATAGCAAGGTTGTGCCAGTGACTCAAAATTCAGATCCCAATATTGTTTCAGGTCAGGCAATTGCCCGTAGTGAATTTGGTATTACAAATGGTTTATTTTGGTCAAAAAATGGGAGGTATTTGGCTTTCTATCAAAAAGATGAATCAAATGTTCATGATTATCCAATGCTTAATAACGAGGACACTCCAGGATCATTGATCCAAGTAAAATACCCTATGGCCGGTCAGCTTTCTGAAAGTCCTCAAATAGGAATTTTTAATACCAAAACGAGAAGCACTGTTTTTATTAAGCCCAAAGGAAATGAAGATGATTACCTTACAAATTTATCCTTTACACCTGATGAAAAATATGTAGTCATTGCGGAAGTGAATAGAGAACAAAATCACATGTGGCTTAATGTATACACCACCGAAGATGGTAGCTTTGTTAAAACGCTTCTAGAGGAAACAAATGAAAGGTGGGTAGAACCAGAAACACCAGCTTATTTTCCTTGCGAAAAGGAGAATTCTTTTGTTTGGATGTCTGAAAAGGATGGTTATATGAATTTGTATTACTATGATTTTGAAGGAAACCTAAAATACCAAGCGACCAATCACAAATTTGTTGTCAAAGAAATCCTTGGCATGAGTGATGATAAAAAACACTTATACTATTCGGCTACAGGAGAAAATCCAATGAACACTATGGTTTATGATTTTAATGTTAAAAAGAAAAAGTCAACTCTTTTAACAACAATTGAAGGAACACATCGGGTCAGCATTTCTGATGATGGAAAATATTATTTGGATTCCTACAGCAATGGCACAACACCAAATAAATCGATCATATACAATTCAAAAAGAAGTCCCGTCAAAACGATTAATAACTCCATTAATAAATTAAAGGACCATAAAATCGGGAAAGTAGAAATTGGAATATTAAAAGCTTCCGACAATAGTGACTTGTATTATAGAGTAATTAAACCGTTCGATTTTGACAGCACAAAACAATATCCCGTAATGATCTATGTTTATGGAGGACCACATGCGCAATTGGTAACAAATTCATGGATGTATGGTGCAAGTTTATGGATGTATTGGATGGCCAATCAAGGTTATATCGTGTTTACAATGGACAATAGAGGTTCGGCACATAGAGGATTTGAATTTGAATCTCAAATTCACCGCAGACTTGGAACTCTTGAAATTGAGGATCAAATGAAAGGGGTTGAATATCTGAAAAACCTCAGCTATGTGGATCAAAATAGATTTGCCGTTCATGGGTGGTCATACGGTGGATTCATGACCAGTTCACTCATGCTAAAAAAACCAGATATTTTCAATGTCGGCGTCGCTGGAGGTCCAGTTACAGACTGGAAATATTACGAAATCATGTACGGAGAAAGATATATGGATCGTCCAGAAGAAAATCCTAGAGGTTATAAACAGTCCTCATTATTTACACATGCTGAAAACCTTAAAGGAGACCTATTATTAATTCATGGCACTGTAGATGATGTGGTTGTAATGCAACACAATCTTGCTTTAGTTCAAAAATTTATTGAGCTCGGTATTCAAATGGATTTCTTCCCCTACCCTATGCATAAACACAACGTTTATGGAAAAGACCGTATCCATCTTATGACTAAAGTACTTCATTACATCATAAAGAATAATGAATAATCTTCCCAAATAACACTGTGCATTTTAATTTCAAAAACGAATTCGGTTACGTTAAAATTGAATACATCATTGGTGTATTTTTCTTTATAAGGTTGATTGGAATAACCAATGCGCCTCTGGAGATTGCGCATAATTGGCGTCAGGTCACTGGTTTAATGGTCGCACGCAATTTTTTTGAAATTGATTCAACTTTATGGTTTCCAAGAGTAGATGAAACCAATGGTGTATCGGGAATTATTGGTATGGAGTTACCTCTTTTAAATTACATACACTATCTCACCTCCCTGATTTTTGATTATCAGCATTGGTATGGCAGACTTATTAACTTAATGATTTCAAGTGTAGGCATCTATTTTTTCTATAAGGTGGTCAAAGCGAGATTAAATGAGAAAACATCTTATTATGCAAGCATATTTTTACTTGGTTCAATATGGTTTATCTATTCAAGAAAAATGATGCCCGATACATTTAGCATGTCCCTAGGTTTTGTAGGGTTGTATTATGCATGGAAATATCTCAATAAGGGAAAGTTAAACAACTATATCTTATTTTTCTTATTTATCTCATTGGCGTTTCTGAGTAAAATATCTGCCGTAATGTGCATCACAGGAATCCCATTTCTCATTAATGATTTTCAATTAAACAAATCACGTATTCACGTAATTCTAGGCCTTTGTGCATCACTATTAATCACCTATTTGTGGTATTTTATATGGAATCCACATCTTGCAGAGACTTATGGAAGCTGGTACAATTCAGGTACAAGTATACTGAACGGCATTTCAGAGCTATCGAGAAATTTGCATGAAACATTCAAGCGATTCTACTTCGGAAGCTTTCACAGCTTTATTGCTTTTTCCGTACTTGTATTTTCTATTGGCTTCTGTTTCTTTAAAAAACAATATAAATTGTTGTTATTTCTCCTTTCCGCATGTGTCCTATTTGGACTTTACATGGCAAAGTCAGGTGCAATATTTTATATTCATGGTTATTATATCATTCCTATTGTTCCTGTATTCGCGATTCTCATTGGGAACTTCATGGCTACAATTAATAACAAGTACATTGCTCTTTCCATTGTCGTTCTCTTTCTGTTTGAATCTATTGCAAACCAACAACACGACCTATTCACAAAAGATAGCGAAAAGTATAAATTGGAGCTTGAAAAAATCACTGCTAAAATGATTGATAAAAATGATCTCGTTGCAATAAACGGAAATGGAAACCCTCAAGAATTATATTTGAGTCACAGGAAAGGTTTCGTTCTCAATAACGAAGACCTAAATAACGAGCTAAAACTTCGTTCTATAAAATCTAAAGGGTGTAAATATTTGATTGTCAACAAACATAATTTTAAAGAAAAGTTGCGTTTCACAAAAATCTTTAAAAATGAAGACTACGTGATTTACGAAATAGAAGACTGAAGCTCTCTCCACCCTCCTCCATTCGAGCAATCCATACCTTGTTCTTTAAAATATTGAGCAGCCATTCCACTTCTTTGGCCAGATGCACAACAAAATACAATGGGTGATTTTATTGCTTTTATCTCTTCAACATGTTCTAGAATTTCTTGAACAGGTATATTCTTCGACCCTTCAATGTGACCGGATTCAAACTCTTCTCTCGTCCTAACGTCAATAATTACTTTCATACGAACACAAAAATATCAACAAAATACAAATACTAAAAGCTTTAACTCAAATCTTGATTATTTTTGCAGCATGAAACACATCTCACAAGAATCTATCGATAAGGCAATATCTGTAATTGACAACCTTGACGATGCCCATTTAGAAAAGGTATTTGAAAAATACGCATTGGAACAACAAACCCTTTTGGCTTATTTAATGTCTGCACCAGCTGAATATGAGAACGAACAGCTTGAAGGTCTTCTTGTATACTATTTCTGTCTAATAAACGAATGCTTCAGCCAGCAGGCGCTTAAAACAGCTGAAATCCAAGAAAAACACATCGAGGATCATCAAGAACCCTATTTTGAAATGTTGGACCAGTATTTCGAAAATGAAGATGAAGAAATTATTGATTCATTCGTTGACCAACCAAATTTATCAAAATTTCTTGCCATTGAGGTCTCAACAGAGGATGACGATGGTAGTAGTCTAAACGATGAAACAGCTTCTCAACTTTTTATTGTGACCTTGTCCATGGTGGTATTGTTAAATAATGCCATTTCATAGACTGAAAAAGTACGCTTTATCGAAACTTCTTAATATATTTGCCCGGGGTAAGTCTTCTACGACCAGCTCCCTCTGAATCCTCCAGGACGGGAACGTAGCAAAGGTATGAGGTTGTAGCGGTGCGATAGAAGTAGCTTACCCTTCTTTTATGAAATAAGGTAAGACATTACAATGGAATGAAAGCCCAATTAAATTTCTTTATTTTATTATCCTTAATGATTCTTTCCTCATGTTTAAATGATGGAGAAATGGCGGTTGAGAAAAACAATACCATCATTTACTTTGACAAAAAAGAAGATGAGGACCTTGCCAACAAATTACTTGACTTTTGGATTAAAAACAAATATAACGGAAAAGACAAGCAAAGTCTAAAAATATCTAGACTTAAAGGCAATAAATCATTACTATTGAAAGTTATTGTTCGGGAGGGTTTCAAATCTCAAAAGATGCCGTTTGAAGATATTAAACGATTCAATGATATACAAACCAAGCTAAACAAAGAGGTCTTTTTGAATGTCCCTTGTCAGATTGCCGTATGTGATAAATATTTCAATGTGCTGACTATACCTAATAAAATCAATCCCTAAAATGAAAATATCAGCATCCATTTATAGTGATAAGAAAAGACCTCTTAAGGAAGTGATTGACGATTTAGTTGAACATCAAATAGAAGTTTTACATGTCGACTGTAATGATGATTTAAGTGTTTTTGACGATATCAAAAACATTAGAAAATGGTGCTCTACTCCTATTGATCTTCATGTCATAACTGAAACCCCTGATGCGTATTTTGATTTATTGATTGAAAACCCCGTAGAGTATATCACTTTTCAATTTGAGAACTTAAATGGTCCTCTTAATATTCCTGAAAGAATAGCCGGCAAAAAAGGATTGGCCATTACCACTTCTACAGATGTGCGTGTTTTTAGTGATTTCGAATACATGGATTTCATTTTAATAATGGCAACCATTCCTGGACAAAGCGGAGGTTCGTTTGATCGAATTAATTTTTCAAAAATCCGAAAATTTAGATCTACATACCCTAGAAAGTCAATTCATGTAGATGGTGGTGTGAATGCTGAAGTTTCTTTTATTTTAAGAAACATGGGTGTGAGTCTTTCTGTTTCGGGATCCTATTTGTTTGGTGGTGCAAGCATTGGCAATTCGCTCATGAATCTAACTCAAAGAGAAATTGATTCAGCTTATTGCGTTGGAGACTTCATGACTCCCCTTTTTGAGGCACCTCATACATTTATTGAAAATGCCACAACAAAATCAATATTGGAATGTGTAGAAAATGGGAAAATGGGATTTGCTTTGATTTGCAATTCAAACCATGTGCTTTTTGGGCTAAGCTCAAGTGCAGATATTCGAAAAGCATTGTTAAATAAAATTGAAAATACCTCACAAATCAAACCGGAAGATCTTATCAACAAGAATCCCATTAGCATATCTGAAAAAGCAACAGTATTGGAGCTTCTTCAAAAGATAAAATCTTGTGCATTTCCAATCATGTATTTACCTGTAGTTGATCAGTCAAACAATGCGGTAGGAATTGTTAATTTTGTACACCTCATTAAAGGCGAAATATGATTATTCATCTAAAAAAAAATACAACAGCAGAAATACTTGATGCCATGACAAAGCAACTCAAAGCTTTTCATATAAAACAAGAACATCGTGATCTTCTGATCACAAGTTCTGGGCTTAAAGAGATTCCTACTCAATTCGAGAATTATGTAGAAGAAAAATGGGTCTTTGATTCAGATATGCAGCTTTCATCTAAAGCTTACAATGGTAACAAAACTGAGATAGATTTAGGCACGGTAAAAATAGGTGGTGACACCAAAAACACTGTTCTGATTGGCGGACCATGCTCTGTTGAATCAGAAGATCAAATACAATCTTCAGCAGAACTGCTTAAAGGATTAAATCTATCTGTACTTAGAGGAGGGTGTTACAAGCCAAGGACAAGTCCGTATTCTTTTCAAGGGTTGGGTATAGAAGGTCTGCACCTGTTGTCAAAAATGAGAAACGAATATGGATTAAAAATCATATCTGAAGTTCGAGATGCTACACAAGTTGAAGATATAATAGAACATACAGACATCATTCAGATTGGCGCCAAAGCGATGTATGATCAAGGTATTTTAAGGGCCTGTGCAAAAACACAAAAACCAGTAATGATCAAAAGAGGTTTTGGTACAAGTCTTCAAGAATTTACACAAGCTGCAGAGTTTATTCTTTCAGGTGGCAATCCAAATGTCATATTGTGTGAAAGAGGAATCAGAACCTTTGAAACCAAAACAAGATTCACACTGGATCTTTGTGGTGTGGCATGGCTTCAAGAATACTCTAACTTACCGATCATATTAGACCCCTCTCACGCTATGGGATACGCTTATGGCGTTCCTTCTCTCACAAAAGCGTGCTTGGCTATGGGTGTAGATGGACTTATTATTGAGGCTCACCCAAACCCAGCAGTAGCTAAATCTGATGCCTCTCAACAATTGAATCACGATCAATTTAAAAACCTACATCATGCGCTTCAGCCATTGGCTCAGAGCCTAGGATATAATATCGTTTAATATGAATTTGGAACAAAACATTAAAGGCCTATGCTCAAAACATGGCATTCACTTTCAAGAGTTTCTTGGTGATTTTGAAATAGATTCTGTTCATGAATTAAGCCTATTTGATTTGGAAGCCATTTGTGATGAATATAATGTATCCTTAGAGTCTTTATTGTTTAAATCTCTAATTATCGAGAGTGAACTTCAAAACAAATTAGAGCACATAAAGCTTCTCATTTTAGATGTAGACGGTGTTATGACGGATGGAGGCATGTTATATACAGCCAATGGTGATGAACAAAAAAAGTTCAATACAAAAGATGGGATGGGCATAATGAAAGCCATGAAAAACGGATTAAAAATTGGAATAATTTCCTCTGGTTTTTCAGATAAAATTGTTAAAAAAAGGGCAAATATGCTGGGCATAGATAAGTGCCATGTTGGCCGTGAGCCAAAAATAGACATTCTTAAAAACTGGATGGATCAAGAAACGATATCATTTGAAGAAGTCGCTATGATTGGTGATGACATCAACGATTTTGACATCATGAATAAAATTGGTGTTTCTGCCTGTCCTGCTGATGCAGTGATAGAAATAAAATCAATTTCAAATATTATTCTTCAGAAAAAAGGCGGAGACGGATGCATCCGTGAATTTTTAGATCAATATTGGACAAGATAAAGGTTAAAAACATACTATGAAAATTGGAATTATTAGAGAAGGGAAAGTTCCTCCTGATTATAGAGTAGCTCTAACACCTAAACAATGTAGACGTATAAAAGAAAGCTACGGCAGTGTTCAAATCAGTGTTCAAAGAAGCCCTATTAGAACATACTCCGACGAGGAATACGAGAATGAAGGAATTGAATTGGTTGATTCTCTCGAACATTGTGATTTGATTATCGGTGTCAAGGAAGTAAACCTTGAAGATTTGATTCCGAATAAATCATACATGTTTTTCTCCCATACCTTTAAAAAGCAATCTTACAACCGGAATTTACTTCAGGAAATATTAAAAAAGAAAATACGACTGATCGACTATGAAGTAATTAAAGACAAACGAAATGTACGTTTAATTGGATTCGGTCGATATGCTGGTATTGTTGGGTGTTACAATGGATTCAGGACTTTTGGTCTTAAACATGATTTATACGACTTAAAACCAGCAAACCTTTGCGCAGACCGCAAAGAAGTTGAGGAAGAACTGAAAAAAGTATCATTGCCTTCCAATTTCCGAATGGTTCTTACAGGTTTTGGTCGAGTTGGACATGGTGCAAGAGAAATCATGAATCTTCTTCCTATCAGAGAGGTAAAACCGAATGAATACATTAATTCAACATATAATCAACCTGTATACACCCATTTGGAGGTTGAAAACTATTTTGATAAAACAGATGGTGGAGAATTTATTCGAAAAGAGTTTTATACAAAACCCGAGCTTTTCAAGCAAGGTTTTCAAAAATATGTGCCCCTTACTGATATGTACATTCCCTGTCACTATTGGAACAGTAACTCTCCGAAAATACTTACTAAAGCAGATTTGGCCTCTGAATCGAATCGAATTTCAGTGATTGCTGACATATCCTGTGATATTGCTGACCCTATTGCATCAACCCTGAGACCCTCAAAAGTAGCTAAGCCCATTTATGGCTACGATCCAGAGTCTGGGAATGAAGAATCAAATTATAAAAAGGACGGTATAATTGCTGTTATGGCGGTAGATAATCTGCCCTGTGAGTTACCTAAAGATGCTTCTGAAGATTTTGGTAGTGAATTAATAAAACATGTACTTCCGGCAATGATTGGAGATGATACAGATCGAATTATCGAAAGAGCAAGTCAAACCAATCTGGAAGGTAGTCTCATGCCTGATTTTGAATATCTCCTTGATTATGTTGCAGGAAAAGAATAAATGTTTTCAATCAACTATATTTTTTACTTTTAGCAGGTGTTAAAAAAAGGAGACAAAAAGATAATTAAAGGTTGGGTCATGTACGACTGGGCAAACTCCGTTTATAGTCTTGTGATCTCTACAGCCATATTCCCAATATTTTACGAAGCACAAACCAAGAGCGTTTATGCAGAGCAAATAGGCCAACCCATGGATAGTATTGATGCTTATGACGTCACCGTTCCTTTTTTTGGATACGATGTTTCTCCAAGTGTCATTTATTCAATGGTCATTTCAATTTCCTTTTTATTGGTAAGTATTATTTCCCCTATTCTCTCTGGAATTGCTGATTATACCGGAAATAAAAAACGATTTCTACAATTCTTTTGTTACTTGGGATCTCTGTTTTGCATGAGTTTGTTTTTCTTCGATGCGCACTACATGGAAATGAGCATGATTCCGGTCATGTTTGCTTCAATAGGATTTTGGTGCAGCCTGGTCTTTTACAATGCCTTTTTGCCTGAAATTGCGCCATTAGAGGACCAAGACGATATTTCAGCCCGTGGCTTTATAATGGGTTACATTGGAAGTATCATTTTACTGCTTATATGTCTTGGATTAATTATGGGAGTTGGTCCACACCTCACTAAATATTGTTTTATATTAGTCGGTCTATGGTGGATTGGTTTTGCTCAGTACACCTACCGAATTTTACCAAACAACCCTTTCAGAAAAAAACCGGAAGCCGACTACATTTGGAAAGGTTATAGAGAGCTAAAGATTGTTTACAAGGAATTCATGAAAACCACACGTCTCAAAAAGTACTTATATGCTTTTTTCTTTTTTAACTCAGGTGTACAGACTGTAATGCTTCTTGCAACAATATTTGCTAGCAAGGCCATTGAATGGCCAAAGGGAGAGGGAACAACAGGATTAATTATTGCAATCCTTCTCATTCAAATATTGGCAGCAATTGGAGCAAAGCTCATGTCTAATGTTTCAATAAAAATTGGCAACATCTCGACGCTAAAAATATCCGTTTTTATTTGGATTATTTTGTGCTTGGGGGCTTATTTCATAAAAACACCTGTCGAGTTTTACATTCTAGCCTCTTTTGTAGGCCTTGTCATGGGCGGAATTCAATCCATAGCCAGATCTACCTATTCCAAATATCTACCTGAAACCACAGATCATGCGAGCTACTTCTCTTTTTATGATGTTTCTGAAAAAGTAGGAATCGTTTTAGGAACTGCATTTTTTGCTTTTACAGAATACTACTTTGACGATATTCGTTACTCTGTGATTTCGATTGCAGGCTTCTTTGTTTTAGGACTTTTCTTTTTATTTAGGGTACCCAAAGAAGAAAAAATACTTACCTCTTAAATCATCACAATGAAGGAAATTATTGAAAAAGCCTGGTTGAATCGTGAACTTTTAAAGGAACCATCTACCGTAAAAGTCATCGAAGAAGTAATTGAAGGAATAGACAAAGGAAGCATTCGAGTTGCAGAACCAAATGGAGATAATTGGATAGTAAATGAATGGGTCAAAAAAGCAGTGGTCATGTATTTCCCCATTCGCCAAATGGAAACCATAGAGGTAGGTCCATTTGAGTTTCACGATAAAATGGCACTCAAAACCAATTACAAAGAACTAGGCGTAAGAGTCGTACCCCATGCCATAGCACGATATGGCGCTTATGTAGCCTCTGGAGTCATCATGATGCCATCGTATATAAATATTGGGGCATATGTAGATTCTGGAACCATGGTAGATACTTGGGCAACCGTTGGAAGCTGTGCACAAATAGGAAAAGACGTTCATTTGAGTGGTGGAGTTGGAATTGGTGGTGTATTAGAACCATTACAGGCTGCTCCTGTAATCATTGAAGATGGAGCATTTATTGGCTCGCGATGTATTGTAGTCGAAGGTGTTCGAGTCGGAAAAGAAGCTGTACTTGGTGCAAATGTTGTACTCACTAAATCAACGAAAATTATTGACGTAACAGAAAACGAACCCAAAGAGATTAGAGGCTATGTTCCTGAGCGAAGTGTTGTAATTCCCGGCTCATACACCAAAACCTTCCCTGCAGGTGACTTTCAAGTTCCATGTGCTTTGATCATTGGACAACGAAAAGCCTCAACGGATCTTAAGACTTCACTGAATGATGCTCTTCGCACGCACAATGTGGCTGTTTAATTTTAATTTACACCTTTCTTTTAAACCTTTTGTGTTTTAAAGCATCAAACAACAAAAAATTATAAATGAAAAGAACATCTCTATTATTCTTGACGATTTTTTATTCGTCAAATTTCGTTTTTTCTCAATGGGAGCAGTCCTTAGGAACTGAAGACTTAAATATTCAAGCACTGATGAGTGTCAATAATCATGATTTTGCTGGAGGAGCAACTGGTTCTTACCTTTCCATTGATGAATCAGCATCATATGTTTTTGCCAACTCGGGAAATGACGACTTTGGACCAACTAGAGGGTATACTTCTGACAATGACTATATATATACCTGCACAAGCCAAGGTGTATTTAGAAGTGATGACTATGGTACAAGCTGGATTTCAAAAAGCAGTGGCCTTCCCTCTCTTTTATGCCATGGAATGATTTCATTAGGCAATTCTCTTTTTGTAGGAACCCCAAATGGTGTTTTTAAAACCAATGATCAGGGTGAAAATTGGGAATCGGCTGGAATGGATGGAGAGGACAGTAGGTGTGTGACTAATATTGCTGACACCCTATTCGTTGGAACCAATGGAAACGGAATCTTTAAAAGTATAGATTTTGGTGATTCATGGACAAGTATCAATAATGGGCTTAGCTCAACCAATTTCAGGGCAATTGAGAGTAAAGGCAATACCTTATTTGCAGGTGGACAAATAGGAACAGGAGTATTTAGATCAACAGATTTCGGGAATAGCTGGGAACTTTTGGGAGGAGGACTTGCTACTGGATCCTACAGAGGGTTCGCAAGTAATGATCAATTGATTCTTGCCGGATCTTTTGGTTCTGGTATCTTTTATTCAACAGATAATGGAGATAGCTGGATGGAATTGAATAGTGGTTTACTAGATGAAACCATTTTCGATTTGGAAATAAATGACAATTACATTGTTGCAGCAACGAATACTCAAGGTGTGTTTAGATTTCCATTATCAGAATTAAATTTAGGTTTGTCAAGCGAGAATGCTTCTTTAAGCATTTCATTTTACCCTAACCCAGTTACCGACGTTCTCAACATTGAAAATATTAATCAATCAATTCAAGCATATACTCTTGTAGAACTATGCGGTAAGGTGATTCAGTCCGGTTATATCGAAAAGTCAAAACAAACAATAAATGTATCTCATTTACCTGGTGCAGCTTACTGCATAAAAATAGATGACAAAATATTTCGATTCATAAAAACTGAATAATCTCGAATTTTTTAGTCTGAAATTAAGTGTCTAAATTTGTCGTCTAATAATTATTTAATCAACATGGCATGCAACTGTGGAACAAATTAAATAAGGAGGAACTTGAAGCACAACTTCGCGATATCGGACATCGATACGTTACTATTTCCTTCTATCAATATGCCAAAATCGGTAACCCTCAATTATTTCGAGATCACCTTTTTTTGATGTGGTCAAAACTAGAAGTTGTTGGGAGAACCTATGTCGCAACTGAAGGCATTAATGCACAAATCGCAGTACCTACAAAATCATTAATTGAGTTTCGTGAAAATTTATACGAAATAGATTTCCTAAATGGAATACGACTAAATTACGCTGTAGACGATGCTGAGGCTGAATTTCCCTTTCTAAAGCTTAAAATAAAAGTGAGAAATAAAATTCTCGCTGATGGTTTAAATGACGAAACTTTTGATGTAACTAATAAGGGCAGACATTTAAACGCAAAAGAGTTTAATGAATTGACTGATTCGCCCGACACCCTTCTGATCGATTTTAGAAATCATTATGAATCAGAGGTTGGCTATTTTAAAGGCGCCATTCGCCCAGATGTCGACACGTTTAGAGACTCTTTACCCCACATCGAAGAAACGATACTAAAAGGCAAGAAGGATAAAAATATTGTCATGTATTGTACCGGAGGGATACGATGTGAAAAAGCATCGGCTTATTTCAAGCACAAAGGATTTAAAAATGTTCACCAATTGGAAGGAGGCATCATTAAATATGCGAATGATACCAAGAATGATGGAATAGAAAACAAATTTGTCGGTAAAAACTTTGTTTTTGATGAAAGACGTGGAGAACGAATTACCGAAGATATTGTATCCGTTT
>CALKHF010000083.1 GCA_938092255.1 uncultured Flavobacteriales bacterium
TTTATAACATTTAAAACAATTTCATGAGCCAATTCGCCTTTTTCTGCATCTTCTCCCATGATCACTTTTGTAATATTTTCAATACAGTTTTTAGAGTCATTTTCATCTAAACATGCAGGGAGGTTTTCAAAAATGATTTTAACATTGTCGGACTTATAGTTAAAACCAAGCTGTTTCAGCAGACTTTCAGAATTCTTCCAAGAATCGACTTCATCTTTATTCATTTCAATTTCTAGGGCGAATAATAGTTTTTGTGAATCCAGTGGTGAAGAAACAAATTGATTCATCATTTCATCATAAATCATCCGTTGCCTAGCCCTATTTGAATCAATAATTAGTATTCCAGATTTTGAATTTGTGATGATGTATCTTTCCCTTATTAAAAACTCTTGCTTAAAATATTGAGGGTCTTGTTCAATTAATTGATTTGTTTTTTTTTCTGATTCATCTTCAATCTCATAAAAGTTCTCCCAGTCTTTTGCTGAATGTTTTTGTCCAAAGCCTTGCATGTTTAACGCAGTGCTTTTATTATCGTGAATAGTATTCTTTTTTTCAAAAGAAGAGAAAGGGTTGTAGCTAGGGTTTATTTTAATTTCTGGCTCCTTTGGTTCAGAATTTCTTTTTGAATGTGGCAAGTCAAAACTTTGATCAACATCAAAATCGATTGTTGGAGTAATATTATATTTTCCCAAAGCTTGTTTTACACTTGAAAGTAGGATGGAGTAAATGAATTTACTTTCTTCAAAATTTATTTCTGTTTTTGTGGGGTGAATATTGATGTCAATCTTAGAAGGGTCAATTTCAAAAAAAACGAAATAGCTTGGGTGTGTTTTTTCAGGAATAAGTTGGTCAAAAGCTTTTGCAATCGCATGGTGGAAGTACGCATGTTTGAAAAAGCGATTGTTTACAAAGAAATACTGTTCGCCCCTTGATTTTTTAGATGTTTCAGGTTTCCCGACAAAACCAGTGATCGAAATAATATCAGTTTCTTCTATAATGGGCACGAGTTTTTCGTTACTGTTTCTCCCCAAAACGTCTGTGATTCGTTTACGTACGTTGCTTTTGGGTAAATTGTAAACCTCGGTGTCATTTTGATTTAACGTTAGCTTTACTTCATTGTGAGCCATGGAAATCCTTTCAAATTCATGTCTAATGTGAGTAAATTCTACGGAGTCAGATTTTAAAAAGCTTCTTCTTGCGGGTACATTAAAGAAAATATTTTTGACTTCTATAGTGGTTCCTTTTTCACAAACGCACTCTTCTTTTTGAATAAGTTTTCCTCCAGCGTATTCAATATGAAAGCCATTGCCTTTTGATTCTTCATGTTTGGTCTTCATTGTTACCTGAGAAATCGCTCCTATTGATGCCAATGCTTCACCTCTAAAACCTTTTGTTTTCATTTTGAAAAGATCCTCTACCTTATTTAATTTGCTTGTAGAATGTCTTTTGAAAGATAGAATGGCATCATCTGCTGTCATTCCTTTGCCATTGTCTTGAATAACAATATTTGTTCTTCCAGCATCTTTAATATAAACATTTACCTCTGTAGCTCCCGCATCTATCGCATTTTCTAAAAGCTCTTTTACCACTGAAGCAGGCCGTTGAATGACCTCCCCAGCTGCAATTTGATTTGAAATATGTTCAGAAAGTAAGTTGATTACATTCATATCAATCCATCATTTTGAATATGACATGTTCGATATCATCGAGACCATTCATGATGAAATAACCAAGAATAAAAACAATAAATATAAGCAGTAAGGACCGCGTATTCTTACTGTAAAGTTGATTTTGATTTATTTGTTGATTGCTGCGCTTTTCTCTAAGCTTTTCTCGCATAAGAGAAACCCGATCATCTTCGCTCAGATTTTCGTCTGCGTATAATTTTCGTTTTAAGTCTAATTTCTCCTTTCTTTCATCATAGTAACGAGGGAAATAAACAAAACGTTTTGGTCTTAATCTTGAATTTAGAAATTTCAATATATCGCTATTTACTAAACAAAAATAATGATAATACTTAACCCTTTAAAAGGAATTTGATTTTCTTATTTATAGGCGAACAACAGTTCCCAGATATTCTGGTTTTTCGTTGCTTTCAGGATGCTCTAAAATTACTTTCCAAACATAGGATTTATTTTCGTCAACCATTTTACCCGTATTTCTGTCGGTACCATCCCAAGGCATGTCTGAATTTGAGGTTTCAAATACAACTGCCCCGTCCGCCGGATCAATAATAATCATGGTGAACGGTGTATCCCTTTGTGTCAATGCAAATGGTATAAAAAATCGATTTCTAGAGTCAATACTACTTGGTGTAAACGCATTTACAGCGAGTAGGTTGTAATCATCTTCCACATTGAATGTAAAACTCGAACTAGCATTGCAACCATTTGCATCCAAAGTTCTCACACCAATAACATGATTTCCCTTGTTGAAGAGGTTAAATGACTCAGAATATTGGTTTTTGGACGCGAAATTATCGTTTAAAGTAAAGGTCCAATTGTTTATTTCTTCAGGATAAACTTCTACATGTAATTCAGGAAGACCATTTTCATAGCTCAAGGCTTCGTCGGAAATTATTTGAACTGTTTTTACTTCAAGTACATTCATGTTTGAATAAGACACAAATTCATCAGACTCATTCATAATGCCTATTTGATAATCACCAAGTTCAGATAGCGTTTCACTATGTTTTCCACCGGAATGAATTTCGATCAAGTTATTAGATGGTGTTTTAAGCCAAATACTTACTTTATTGTTATCATTTGAATAATTCCAAATTGTGTTTTGACATACATTAGGTTCTACATACCAATCAAAAATAACACCATCGGTACTTTCTTCAAGTTCAGCGACAGCTTTCATTAGATTAATCATATCAACTACTGAGTCAGGCAATGTAGAGGTTTCTCTATAAACTGGTGTAATAAGCTTTTCAACTTTTTCATCACAACATTCTACAATCTGAACAACTTCTTCCTGATTTGATTCATTCGGTGATTCAACTTCTTTAGTATTCAATTTCTCATTCAATTTCTCATTCGATTTCTCATTCGATTTCTCGGTTTCAGACGGTCTTTCTGAAGCTAATTCATTAGATTCATTACTATCTGTCTTTTCATTTAATTTCAGGTCAGTGCTGGCAATTTGATTATTGGACTGATCTTTAACATCGGTATTGTTATCCGTGTATAACATTACACACACAGTTACAACTACTGCACCGGCAGCACCAAGGATCCATTTTAAATTCCCAGAGGCTCCGCCACTACGTGCATCTAATTTTTTATTCATGTCATTCCATGCGCTTTCGCTGTATGGAAGTTCATGGTCCTTTAACGCAGATTTAAATAATTCTTCAATCTTTTTCATTATTCTTCTAAATTACTGAATTCTTCAGTTAATATTTTCTTTAAATTCAATTTAGCCTTAGATAAATTTGATTTGGAAGTTCCTTCACTGATATTTAGTATCTCGGCAATTTCCTTGTGTGAATAATCTTCAATCACAAACAAATTAAATACTGTTCGGTATCCAGGTGATAGTTTTTCAATTGCTTTAAGGGCAATACTGGCTTTTAACTCAGTAAGCTCCAAAGCTTCACTTTCTTCTAATTCATCCGTAGAATCCATTTTGAAGTCCGTGTCTTTATCTTTCAATAGTGGTGCTCTTTTGGCTTTTCGTATGGAATCAATAGCCGTATTAACTATAATTCGTCTTACCCAACCTTCAAAAGACCCTTTGAAATCAAAAACTTCCAATTTATCAAAGACCTTTATAAAACCTTGTTGTAAAACCTCTTGAGCTGTATCAGGATCTGAAATATACCTTGAACAAACCGCGAGCATTTTACCGTAAAACATTTTAAACAAAGCTTCTTGGGAACGTCTGTCATCGTTTAGACAACCATTCACAATTTCCTTTAATTTTTCAATGTCTTTCAATGTTATTTAGCTTTATAACGCATCGTTTTTATCCGAGTTGCCTTCAAAAGTAAATTATTAATAGAGGAAATAAAACGAAATTGTATTAAATGTGTTAATTTCGTGGATATAACTGTAATTTAATTAGAATATAGATGAAAGTAACTGTAGTAGGTGCAGGAAATGTTGGCGCAACATGTGCGGATGTTTTAGCACAGAGAGAAATCGCCAATGAAATCGTTTTACTTGACATTAAAGAGGGTTTTGCAGAGGGAAAAGCGTTAGATATTTGGCAGACCTCTCCTGTAAACTTATACGATTCGAGAACCATTGGGTCAACAAGTAATTACGAAATGACAAAAGACTCTGAAGTTGTAGTAATTACATCAGGACTTCCAAGAAAACCAGGAATGTCTAGAGATGATTTA
Source organism: uncultured Flavobacteriales bacterium (assembly GCA_938092255.1). GTDB lineage: Bacteria > Bacteroidota > Bacteroidia > Flavobacteriales_D > Crocinitomicaceae > UBA952. The sequence continues at coordinate 4,352 of CALKHF010000083.1, forward strand.
ATTGCTACAAATGCCGGGATCGTTAAATCCGTAACTGAGAACATTGTAAAGTATTCTCCAAATGCGAAAATCATTGTAGTTTCAAATCCTTTGGATGTAATGACGTATTGCGCATATTTAAGTGCAAATTTTGATTCAAGTAAGGTGTTTGGTATGGCAGGTGTCCTGGATACGGCAAGGTATAGGGCTTTTTTAGCTTCTGAATTAAATGTTTCTCCGAAGGATATTCAGGCGGTATTAATGGGAGGTCATGGAGACACAATGGTGCCACTTCCAAGATATACGACCGTTGGAGGCATTCCCGTAACAGAGCTTATTGAAGAAGATAAATTAAACGAAATTATCGAACGAACCAAGTTCGGTGGTGGGGAAATTGTTAAATTGTTAGGTACTTCAGCGTGGTATGCTCCTGGAGCTTCTGCTGCCCAAATGGTCGAAGCAATTGTACGAGATCAGAAAAGAATATTTCCAGTTTGCGCTTGGCTTCAAGGCGAATATAACCTAAATGATATTTATTTAGGTGTTCCTGTTGTTTTAGGAAAAAATGGAATTGAAAAAATAATTGAGCTTAAATTAAACGACCAAGAAAAAGAGCTTTTGGCTGAATCAGTTGAGGCGGTACGAAGTGTAATGGGTGTTTTAGACAACATGAACGCCAGCGTTTAGACTCAAACTAATTAGAATTTAAGGCGTCCATGGGGCGCCTTTTTTTATTTAATTCTGTTCTATAGCTCCAATATCAGGTGGGTTATTTCGAAAATTCCCTAAGATATCTGTGGTTACAGAAGTAGCAAATCCATTCGCATTCAAAATTGAGTTGGCTGAAAACCCGTAATCCATATCTGAAATCGAATTAAATTCCGGGTCGGTTAAATTATCCAATTCTATTCTCCAAATATTGTTTTGATAAAAAGCATCCATATATTCTTCTTCGGATTGAATAAAACAATTTTGAAAATCTAGATTAAGTTGACCAGGAAAATCAATAATGGTATCCAAGACTATTTCGGTCTCTAAATTTCCACAAATAATACTATTGTAAATAACACCTTCTGAAATACTTGCTGATTCATTTGGGTCGTAGAGATAGTTTCTTATGCCTATGGCAGGTGATTGGGCTGAGCCGAAGCCCAAAAAATCACAATGATTGAAATTGAATTTAGATTCATTTAGAACCAACAAGGAATGAAATCCATTTCTACTAGAAATAATGTTTTCACCTTTAACGGAAGCACCGTCATATAAAAACAGACCATATCTTGCATGGTTAAATAATTTTGAATTTCTTATCGTAAGTGCATAGCTCAATGGTTCTGTTCCACTCGAGAAAACATGGATTCCGGCAGTGCCGTTTTTGATTATTGCATAGTCAATAAATGATGCTTTGGCTTGATTAAAATAGATGCCGTAGTATTGACCAGGAACATCGTCATAAACGGATTCAAGCCGGTCTCCTTGAAAAACCACTTCGGCATCTAAGAAACCATTGATGTTTAAACTTCCTTTGTTAATATACAGCAATGCATTTTTGTGTAAATGAACATTGGTGCCAGCTTCAATATTTAAAGATTGCGCAGAATCTACTAATGCATAACCGTATATGACATGTGGTTTTTCTGAAGTCCAAGAACCTTGAACGGTATCATTATAATAAAAATAGGCATCTTGACCCCATACGGCTAACTTAACATATTGATCAAGCCCATTGGTTTTAAACCTTATCGAATCTTCGATAACCATTGGTGTGTTTTGGTTATTTATATCTAGACTAACTTCGACAAAAATGAATAAACTATCATTGCCCTCAAGTTCTATGTCTTCATGGTTGAAATTAGATACCCCATCCAAATTGATTCTAAAAGGAGAATTTGTTCCACCCATCAATTGAACTTCATCAATGATTATGGTTTTAGAATTGTTGTTGTATATTTTGAATTGCTCAGTAGTCGATCCGATAGTCGTAAAAACAGTATCGAAAACCAAAGTGTCTAATGAAAATTCAAGATGTCCAGTACTCGTAAAATTGTTTTTCTTACAACCACTACTGAACATCAATATCCCAATAAGGAAAATCAATAAGAAAAAAGAAACTTGTTTTCGCATAGGCAAATAACGATATTTCTGTTGGAATATTTGTTTTAAACTCATTTTTTGATGAATTTAAACCAATTAATTCTTTAAATAATGAACCAATGTAAATTTTGGTTGTATCAGGCTTTAGATAACATTATGATTATGAAGTTTATTTTATTTTTTATTGTGCTTTCGTTTGCTATTAATGGATTTGGACAACCACCAGAGAATACAAATTCAAACGCTACATATTCAAATCAAGAGGTTTTAGAGGAAGAGGAAATTCAAAAAACGACTCCAAACCTAGAATTAGATAGTGTGGCTATTCAAAAGAAGAGTGAATCGAGAAGTGATTATAAGGATAATATACCTAGAAGAAGTAGAGAAAAAAAACGCTTTTCGAGTTCATTTCAAATCCAGTCCAAGCAGGTATTGGAGACAGAATCAAATAAAGTGAAATATCAGAGCAATAGTCGCTCTCCATCAATTCAAAGTCAACAGATTATGGATAGGGAAGTTGAACGACTCAAAGAGATTGACGATGACTCCTTTGAATATCACTTGTTCAATTACGTTTCAGGTAATTATGATGTGACACGACAAGAATCTCTTTATCGTGCTCAAGCTATCGATGGGACGAATCAAGAAGTGCAGAAATTAATGGTTGCGAACTCTATTGCTACAGGAGATCAATCTGCTGCTGGAATTGGACTTGTAAAACTAGTGAAGGGCGGGGTCATTAGTAAAGAAACGGTTTCATATACTGAAGATGTATTGAAATCAGCAAAAGGGAATGATGTCTTGTTCACTCATGGAACCAATGATTCTTATGGCACCTTGTACAATCAATTTATAAAAGGGAATGAGTTTGGTTCAATTTGTATTGTCTCATTAGATCTTATGAAAAGCAATGCGTATAGAGCATTAATCCAGGCTGAAGGAGTGGTTGTTCCAAATAGAGAAATCATTGACGTCCAGTTTTTTGTTGAGTTATGTAGATTAAACATGAATAAAGGAATTTCAATATCTATGACTTTTCCAATAGAATATTTAAAGCCATTGGCCAATCAGCTTGTTCCTTATGGGCTTGTTCTTAGAACAGGTACTCAAAAACCTTTATGTGCCTCAGATTTAGATGAATTATGGAATACACAATTCAATAAAAAGAACCTAACTGAATACAATTCTATCGAAAGCAGAAATTATTCAAAAAATTATCGTCCTACAGAAAAAATCCTTAAAGACTACCATGATTCGAATCAGACCAATCATTACATGAAAAGTATTGAGGGGCAAAAAGGCAAGAAAGGAAAAATAGACAAGAAGCACTAGAATGAGAATTTTTCAAAAGCAAGTAAAACAGCTCTCTGATGAAGAGCTGATGACAATGCTGTCTAAGGGAAACCAAAGGGCTTTTGATGAAATCTACCATAGATATTCGGACGTGTTGTTCGGATATTTTATGAAAATGCTTGCAAGAGATAAGGAAAAGTGCGAGGATATGGTACACGATCTTTTTGCAAAGATTATTAGAAAGCCTGATTATTTTGATGTAAACAGATCATTCAGAACCTGGGTTTTTTCAGTGGCCTGTAATATGTGTAAAAATGAATACAAAAGAATGTCTGTTCGAAAACATGTGTCCAATGATTTTGAGCCGACAAAGTCGATTCATTCCGATTCTGACACCCTAAAAAAGGTGCATGAAAGTGGTTTTAGTGATTCATTCTACGAAGCACTTAATGCCATGGATGAAAAGCACAAAAGCGTTTTTGCTCTTAGGCATTTTGAGGGATTCTCTATGAAAGAGATCGCAGAGACACTCCAAATAAATGAAGGAACAGTGAAGTCAAGACTGTTTTATGCCACAAAAACACTTGCAAATGAATTAAAAGAATTTAATCCAATATATAATCAATAATTATGGAAGATAGATTGATAGACATTTTTAAGAAATCAAATTTTCATGAACTCAATCATGAGGAGAAAACCTTTATTTCAGAATTATGCTCGAATGAGGAAGAGTTCGAAAATGTAAAGCATTTGTATGCGGGTATGGAAACACTTGCGAATGAATCTTTTCGAATGAGTTCTGACTCCGTTAAAACTCAGCTAAATCAGGAATTCCAGGAGGTTCATGGTGCTGAAGGAGGTTTTAGAGTATTAAAATTTTTATTTCCACCAATAACACCAATCCATACAAAGCCAGGAGTTCAAATTGCATTTCTATTGGTCTTTGTCGGCACCATTTATTATTCTTTTAGTAGACTTTCAATCGACAAGAATCAACCTGTCCTTTTTTCTCAGAATGTCGAAAATCAAGATAAGAATGCAAAAGAAGATAACGCTGAGCTTTCAGAACATAAAACCGACAATGTCCTGAAGGAATCTAGTGAGCTTGAAGCCTCGATTGCTGAAATTCCAGTTCGGGAAGACGCTTCAATGGAATCTGAGATAATGTCAAGTGATTTAATGCTTGCGGAAAGAGATGAAAATGTTGAAGAGGTTGTATTTATGGATGAGGCAAGTATGTCTGCACCGGCTCCAACCGCTATGTCTGTTTCTGGAATGGAAAGGTCCGGTGACAATGAGAACTTGTTTGTTATTGAGCCCATAGGAGATAATCTGGAATTGCTAGATGATTTGTTTGTTACCTTTTAAGTTTTAAAATGAAATCTTCTTTTTCTTGTTGAGGACGTTTAATGAGAATGCCCATTCTAAAAAAGTCCATACTCAAATGGTATTTTTCATTCTTTTTAAGGGAATTCCATGCATTTAACATAGAATGACTCCATCGAATATCGTCTAGGACTATAATCGTGTCATCGTGAATGCGTTTATCCAAGAGTTCTAAATAATATTTTAATGCTTCTCCATCGTGATGTCCATCAATAAATATTACATCAAATGATTCTGTTTTCAGATCTTTAATGTAGTCATAAAATGTCTTGTTTATGAGCTCAATGGGTTTGCTTTGAAGACTTTGTCGTGCAAGCTTGAATGTTTCAGGACACCCTTCTACAGAAGTGATTTGGGCAGAGGGTTGTCCAAGATGAAGATGAAGAGATCCAACTCCTAGAGATGTACCTAGTTCTAAGATTGATTTGGGTTTGAAATGGTTACTTATTCGGTACAACAAAAGTGCATTTTTTCCATAAGAGGAGCTGGTCCTGAAAATTTGATTTACCGTTCGTTTACTTTTGAGTTTTTTAGATTTTGCCCCATAGTCTTTGACCTGAATTTCTTCGGTGCTCGTTTTGATTGTTGAAATTAAATTTTGAATTTCAGTTTGTTGGTCTTTTTTTATTTGAATATTCATGCCATCCTTCATGAGTTTATAAACAAAAGGTGAATGAATCCCATGTAAATATTTTGCATTAAGGCGATATTTGATATATTCGAAGACGATATTCATATTTTACTATTTTATGCCAACAACGGACCTAAATCATCAAATCGATTCTCAAAAAAGTCAGATTCAATTGGGAAGTCCAAAAATAGAAATAATTGCTCCATGTATTTTACATGATGGTATAATTTCGTTTAGTGCTGAGGAAAAATTCGATTTGATTGAGTTCTTTGTTCAAAAGGAAAATGAGCTTGTTTTTTTCATCCCAGCATCGGGTTCGGGTTCTAGAATGTTTGATTTTTTGGCTTCCTCCGTTCCAGATAAAATTTTCGAAAAAGAGACCAAAGTCCTAAATTTTTTAAATAATATGGACAAATTTGCTTTTTATGATGATCATTTAAGAAAAGCTCATTCTGATTGGAAAAGTGGAGTTTTAAGTTCACGGAAGTTGGTAGAGCTAATTATAGGTAAAAAAGGAAAAGGGTATTCCAAATCACCAAAGGCTTTAATTCCATTTCATCATGTTGATGGACGGGTTTTAAACGGTTTTCAAGAGCACATCATTCAAGGAGTAAAGCTTGGAACGAATGATGTCCGCTACCATTTTACCATTCAGGAATCATTTAAACATGAATTTTTGTCTTCTTTAGAGGGGTTAAGAACATCTTTTAATGAAGAATTTAAAGTCGATTTTTCATATCAAAATCCTTCAACCGACTCCTTTGCTTTTGATGATGTATTAAAACCTGTAAAATTAAAGAATGGTCAATTTTTGAAGCGTCCGGCTGGACATGGAGCCCTTATTGAAAATTTAAATGAATTAGAACAACAAATTATATTGGTTAAAAACGTAGACAACGTACAACACCTTCATTCTTCAACTCCGTCTCTTGAGGTATGGAAAACACTTTGTGGTTTATTATTGAAGGTCAAAGAAGAATTGAAGGGTCTTTATATAAATCCCTCATTACATGGCTTATTAGAATTTAATAAAGTCTATCAATTGTATACATCCATTCAGTTGAATATCAATGATGATGAAAAAAGCATACGAGATCTAATCAATCGCCCATTGAGAATTTGTGGTATGGTTCAAAATGAGGGAAAAGCTGGTGGAGGTCCTTTTTTTGTCAAAGACAAGGAAGGCAATATCACCAAACAAATTATTGAGGCTGTGCAAATTTCAAAGGAGGACAGCCAGCAAAAGATACTTGCCGAGAGTAGTCATTTTAACCCTGTAATGATGGCATTGGATTTATATGATTTTGATGGGAAGAAGCATGATTTGAAAAAATATTGCAATGATGAAAATTACTTTGTTGTAAACAAAAGTTACGAGGGCCAGGAGATTGCATTTATCGAACTTCCTGGTTTATGGAACGGAGCAATGTATAAATGGAATACACTTTTTGTAGAGGTTCCTATTGAAATATTTACTCCAGTTAAAACGGTTTTGGATCTTTTGAGCCAAAAACATCAAGCAAGGCATTAGATTTTTATTGATAAATAAGAGTCCTTTGTTGATTTACTATTAATTTTATGCCAATGAAAGTTCCAGTAACAATATATTCCGAAATCACACCGAATCCGTCAACAATGAAATTTGTTGCCAATAAATATATTTTGCCTTCTGGTGAATCGGCCAATTTTACATCAAAAAAAGACACCATTGGCTTTTCTCCACTGGCAGAAGAGTTGTTTCAATTGCCTTTTGTTGATGGGGTATTTATGGCTTCTAATTTTGTAACCATTACAAAGACTGATAATGTTTCTTGGGACTTTATTACCATGCAACTTCGCGAATTTATTCGTGAGTGGATATCTGAATCAAAGGAAATATTATTAAAGAGTCAGGAATTCGAAGAGCCCTCGATTGCAAATATCGATATCAATGAATTAAATTTTGATAAAAGTGAATTTGATCACAAAATTGCTTCTCTACTCGATGAATATGTTCGTCCTGCAGTGGAAAATGATGGTGGCGCTATTGATTATGTTGGATATAAAGAAGGCCAAGTAACTGTTTTGATGAAAGGATCTTGTGCAGGATGCCCATCGTCAACGGCAACACTTAAGGGAGGAATAGAAACATTACTCAAACAACATATTCCTGAAGTTAAAGAGGTGATAGCACTTAATCCTCCTTTGTAAACTGATTTTCATTTCATATTTCATTACTAAGAATAATTTGTATATTTAATATATGACTTATGATTTTATAAATGAATGAGGTTTGAGTGATCGATTAACTACAGAATCCGTTGATTTGAAAGGTGCGCTAAGGCAGTATTTTGGATTTGATCATTTCAAAGGCAGCCAAGAAGAGATCATTAATAATTTATTAATGGGAAACAACACCTTTGTGATAATGCCAACAGGTGGCGGTAAGTCTCTTTGCTACCAACTCCCTTCTTTTTTATTGCCAGGTGTTTCAATAATAGTCTCACCGTTGATCGCCTTAATGAAAAATCAAGTGGATGCCATTCGCAACCTTTCGAACGACGAGAGTGTGGCCCATTTTATGAATTCTTCTTTAAGTAAAACTGAAATTCAGCAGGTTAAAACCGATATAAGGGAAGGAAAAACAAAAATGCTATATGTGGCACCTGAATCCCTTACCAAAAAAGAAAATATTGAATTCCTAACATCAGTGAACATCTCTTTTTTTGCAATTGACGAGGCCCATTGTATTTCAGAATGGGGGCATGATTTTAGGCCAGAATACCGTAGGTTGAGACAAATTTTCGAGGAAATATCTAAAGTCCCAATTATTGCGCTTACAGCGACAGCTACTCCCAAAGTTCAGCATGATATTCAGAAGAACCTCAATATGCTGGATGCCATTGTATTTAAATCATCTTTTAACAGAGATAATTTATTTTATGAAATTCGACCCAAAAGAGAGGTCGAAAAGCAAATCATAAAATACATAAAGCAAAGGATGGGCGAAAGTGGTATTATTTATTGCTTAAGCCGAAAGAAAGTCGAGGAAGTGGCCAAATTATTGCAAATTAATGGAATCAATGCTTTACCTTATCATGCTGGTTTAGAAACCTCTGTTCGGGCTAGACATCAAGACATGTTTTTAATGGAAGAAGCAGAGGTTATTGTTGCCACAATTGCTTTTGGAATGGGAATAGATAAACCGGATGTGCGATATGTAATTCATCATGATATTTCAAAATCTCTTGAAAGCTATTATCAAGAAACGGGTAGGGCAGGTCGAGATGGAGGTGTAGGTGAATGTCTTGCTTTTTATAGCTATAAGGATATCGAAAAGCTTGAGAAGTTTCTTCAAGGCAAACCCGTTACGGAACAAGATATTGGTAGACAATTATTGAATGAAATCGTATCTTATTCTGAAACTTCCGTTTGTAGAAGGAAATTTATTCTGCATTATTTTGGTGAAAAATTCGATGAGAAGAATTGCAATGAAAAATGCGACAATTGCAAAAATCCTAGAGAAAAGATAGAAGGCAAACATTATGTGAAAATGCTCTTAAATGCCGTTTCAGCCCTCGATGAGACCCAAAAAGCGAAACATATATGTTCTTTCATGTCAGGTTCAAATACTGCCGACATGAAGTCTTATAAGCATGATCTGTTGCCTGAATTTGGTATTGGAAAGGAAAAAGACGAGCATTTTTGGAATGCCGTATTAAGGCAGGCAACTGTTTTTGGTTTACTAAGTAAGGACATTGAATCTTTTGGAGTTTTGAGTATCACAGATGACGGGCGAGACTTTATTGAAAACCCAACATCATTTATTCTTTTAAAAGAACACGACTTCTCAAATACAGATGATGACGATTCAATCATTCAATCCAATACAAAAGAGGCCGTTTTTGACAATGAATTGTATCAGATGTTAATTGATTTAAGAAAATCAATTTCAAAGGAGAGAAATATCCCTCCTTTTGTTATTTTTCAAGAGCCTTCACTCAAGGATATGTGTTTTCAGTATCCCATTTCAAAGGAAGATCTCACCAATATTCAAGGTGTCGGAAATGGTAAGGCAGATCGTTATGGTGAGCCCTTTATTGCCTTAATTACAGATTATGTTGATCGAAAGGACATTGAAAGACCACAAGATATTATGGTCAAATCCTTGGTGAATAAGTCTCAACTCAAGGTACAGCTTATACAGAATATTGATCGAAAATTATCTTTGGAGGATATCGCAAAATCCCAAGGAAAATCATTTGAGGATTTACTTCTTGAAATAGAAACAGTGGTTTCCTCTGGAACGCGCGTAAATCTTAATTATTACATTAATGATGTGCTCGATCAAGAAAGTCAGGATGAGGTTTTTGAATATTTCAACGAAGCTGAAACCGATGATATCATAGAGGCTTACAAAGAATTTGATGGCTTGTATACTGAAGAAGAACTGAGACTCATGCGCATTCGATTCATGAGTGAAGTAGCCAATTGATTTTACAGTTTTAGAGCCTTGGCGATAGAATTGCTTGACACGGCGTGATAATTTTTTTTGAATTCATTGAACCAATCCAGTCCTTTTTTTCGTGTATTTTCATTCTTATACAATGCTTCATATAGTGGCAAGATGAATTTCCTTCTTCCAATTTTTTCCAAAAATGATTTTAGATAAGGATATGCGGGCGAATAATTTGAAGAAATTGATTTCATAAACCACTCAAATTGAATTTCAGCATTTGTCCATTCCGAAAATGCTAAATTTTTGTCAAGTATTTTCATCTTTTCATTATCGATGTCAGAAGGCAGGTGCCTAATAAAGGTAAGCCACTCTTGAACTGAATAATCACTTCTTTTATTAAAAGGTAGATTCTCCCATTTTTCAGCGATTTCATCATTTACAAAAGCTGAAGACATTTCTTTTACGGATTCAAAGCCGTCTGATTTTAGATCAATACAACTTTTAGGTATTCCAGGTTGATAGATCCACTCTTCATAATTGAAATCAATGTTGTACTTCTGCAATAATTCTTTTTCGAGATAGCTGACAAATTTTTGGGTATTAACAGACGTAAACTTAAAATGATTAAAGTAGCTTGTTAAAAAGACATCCATTTTATCCCTTCCAACCTTGCTTTCTAATGTTTTAAGAAAAAAAGCACCTTTTACATAAGCAACATCGGTCATGCCATCATCCGGATCTCTACCATCAAGATCAAGGAAGAGATGAGCATCTTCAGGGTGTCCGCTATTTTCTATCCTTTCGAGCTCTTCTCGAAGTTCAAAAAATTCAATAAGTGCCAAATTATCAGCTCCTCTTTTACCGATAATTTCTTCCATAATTCTATTTTCAAAATATACAGTAAACCCTTCATTCAGCCAGAAGTCATTCCAGGTCTCGTTTGTTACTAGGTTTCCAGACCATGAATGTGCCAACTCATGAGCAATTACTGAGACCAAACTTCTGTCTCCTGCAAGAAGAGTAGGATTAGCAAAAGTCAATCTCGGATTTTCCATACCCCCGAATGGAAAGGAATAGGGGAGAATAAGAAGGTCATACTGTTCCCAGGCATATTTACCATAAAGCTTTTCAGCAGCTTTCATCATGTTTGGTAAATCTTCAAATTCATACTTGCTTGCATCTAAAAGTTCTGGCTCACAATACACACCTGTTTGATTTCCTAAATCACCATAGACTAAGTCACCAACGGCAAGAGCAATCAGGTAGCATGGTATCGGTTGTTTCATATCAAAATGATAATTTCCTTCGGTGTTTTTTTCTTTTGGATTGGAAGCACTCATAACAGCGAGAAGATCTGATGGAACTTTTAAATCTGCACTGTATGTGATTCTATTTGATGGAGCATCTTGAATTGGAATCCAAGTTCGAGTCAGAATCGCCTGACCTTGTGTATATAAAAAGGGTTTGTTCTTTGAGCTGGTGAGGGCGGAGTCTAACCAGTCTAATGCTTCAGATTCTTCAGTGGTTTCATAATAGATATTAACAAAAGAGGTGTTTTTATCAATATTCACAATCAAGGGTTGACCCAATATGGTATTTTTTATACCCGGGCCAATTTTGAAATCTCTGGACTTCTCATTTTCTGAATCACCGGTAGTAACTTTATGAATTTTCAAACCTTTTACGTCAAAAATAGCTTGATTCGTCCCCTGATTTTCCATTTTATGTCTAGCTACTCCACTCAGTTTTTTAGTCGTGAAGTCAACAGTTAAATCAAGGTGAAGGTGTGTTGTGTGAATCTCCTCAATATTTGAAAAAGAATGGTTATTAACTGGTGTTGGTTTTTCAGGTTGAGCTTCCTTTTTAGAATGTGTACATGAGAAGATTAATAATGCAAAAAGGCTTAATTTGAAAATCAATTTCATGTTATTTTTGACTGTAGTTTAATATTCCAAATTTTTCTTTCCCACTCATTAATGCGTAAAGCAATAGCTCTTTATTCGGTCTGTCAAGTTTAAACATTTTCGGAACAACGATAGAATTTAAATCTCTTCTAGTGAATAATGTTTTTCGTTCAATCAGCCCATTGTCCATATTTATGGTGCAGATGGCTGCGGTATTCTTTCTTCTAGAAAGGTTGAAAGTATAACAAGAATTACTGCCTCGAGAATAATGGCCGAAATCGTCGTAATTTTTCAGATTATCATTAAAAATAAAGTACATGTTTTTATTATCAGTAAATGAACTGTACGATGAAAAAGGCCCTCCATCATTTGTAGATATCTGAGATTTCGGAATTTTCTTTTGCCAGTCAAATTTTCCTTCTTTACCGATTTTGAAGGCGTAAATATCATCGTAATAATACTGATAAACCGTAGTTGACAGGCCTGTTCTACTGTCGTAATTTGTTCTTTCAGAAATATAGTATTTCTCCAATGACCCACAGATGGTTCCATCGTTTAAACTAAAGAAATCTCTCGTTTTAAAACGATAAGATGTCTGAGCGATAGTTCGATTTGTGAATCTAGACCTGCGCGCATTTGAGGGCACCCAGTTTTGATCAATTAAATTAGGATCAAAAGGCACCAATCCTTTGAATAAAACTGAATCTTGTTGAGTGTCGTATCTCAAAACAAAAACACCGTCTATTTTTCCATTTCTCCCAGATCCATATATGCCAGATAAGGTGAAAATGTTTTTTATTGAGGACATTTCCATGTCGTCAACTCTTTTTCGATTTAGGTCCAATGAAAATTCATTCAGTTCATTGTTTTTTATTTTGTAAACATGAATGGCTTTAAAATTTTCAAAGGATCGATTAAACATCTTGTCATTCGGCGTATTGTGTTCGGTTACACTAATAAAATAATCTCCATTATCCGTAATATGATGCTGATTTATGGTACTCATATTTCCGTCGAACGGCAAAAAATATGATCCATTTTGAAGAGTTTGTAAATTGGCATCTAGAATCATATATCCGTAGCCATCCTGTGATTTATTTCTACCTTGGGTTTGCCAAAAGACTGCAAAGTACTTTTTGTTTTCGGAACATTTAATGCTAAAATTAGGTTTGGCTCCAATTCTGTTATTGGTATATGAAGCAATTAATTTTGACTCCAGATAGATGTTCAGATCCTCATCATAGGGTTGTGCATAAAGAAGCATTTCTCCATTTGCTTTGTCGGAAAGAAAAACATAGAGTTGATCTTCGATGAGCTTGGCAGTCTCGAAATTCGCAATTCCCGTTTGGGCAACTTGTTTTATTCTGGCTTGGTCCTTTAGCCTAAAATCTTCATGATTTGTAATTCGGTAGCTTCCAATGTTTCTTCCCCCGGACCATCTCAATGTGTAAAATGCTGTGCTTTTCCTGGGTAAAATATCTAATAATGAACCTGATGACCTTTCAAGTTCTCCCCAGTACAAATCAAAATTTTGCACATTAGATTTCCAAGGATCATCTTGAGCATGACCAAAAGTGGAACATCCAAGAAATAGCATAAATATCAGAAGAAATCGAAACATACTTTTATAGGTTACTCTGCCATTTGTATGCCAAGATAGTTAGAAGGGTTGATGTTTTTCAATTCTTCTTTTAAATCTTTTGAAATAGTGAGGCTTTCAATGAACTCGTGAACTGATGCTTGAGTTACTTTATCATGCGTTCTTGTCAATCCTTTAAGTGCTTCGTACGGTTTTTCAAAACCTTCTCGTCTGAGAACAGTTTGAATGGCTTCTGCAACAACCGCCCAATTGCTTTCAAGGTCTTGAGAGATCGCAGCTTCATTCAAAACCAACTTATCCAATCCCTTTAACGTGGATTGAAATGCAATTAATGTATGCGCTAGAGGAACTCCTATGGTTCTGAGTACAGTGGAGTCCGTTAAGTCTCTCTGAAGCCTTGAGAGAGGAAGTTTACTCGCTAAGTGCTCAAAAATAGCATTAGCAATTCCTAAGTTTCCTTCCGAATTTTCGAAGTCAATAGGATTTACCTTGTGAGGCATGGCGGAAGATCCAATTTCACCTTCTTTTAGCTTCTGCTTGAAATAATCCATAGAAACATAAGTCCATATATCTCGATCAAGATCCAGAAGTATCGTATTTATTCGTTTTAAAGCATCAAAAAGTCCTGCTGTATGGTCGTAATGCTCAATTTGGGTTGTGGTTTGGCTTCTATGAAGTCCAAGTGTTTCATTTACAAATTGATTCGAAAAGCTCACCCAATCAATTTCTGGATAGGCTACATGATGGGCATTGAAATTCCCGGTAGCACCACCAAATTTGGCTGAAAATGGAATATTGATGAGGGTGTTCTTTTGAATTTCCAGTCGTTCACGAAAAACCTTTAGCTCTTTACCCAATCGGGTAGGAGAGGCCGCTTGACCGTGTGTTCTGGCAAGCATAGGGATGTCTTTCCATTTGTTTTCGAGCTCTTTTATTTTTCCCATCAATTCATCAAGCATGGGAGTGTACACCTGCTCAATACCATCTTTTAAAGAAAGAGGAATTGCCGTGTTATTGATGTCTTGAGAGGTAAGGCCAAAATGAATGAACTCCAAGTACCTTTCTAATCCCATTTGTGTCATCTTTTCTTTAAGAAAGTATTCCACTGCTTTTACATCGTGATTGGTTGTTTTCTCCGTTTCCTTAATCCATAAAGCGTCTTCCTCAGAAAAATTCTTATACAAATCGCGTAGAGGTTCAACCCGGTTAGAAGGGAAATCAGCTAATGACGGCAAAGGAATTGACGTTAAAGCAATAAAATATTCTACCTCCACAAGTACTCGGTATCGAATCAGTCCGTACTCCGAATAATAAGGCTGTATGGCTTTGGTTTTTGAATGGTATCTGCCATCTATTGGAGAAATGGCTGTTAGTGGTGTGTAATTCATGATATTCTACTAAAACACAAAGATAATTCTATCTTTCGTATATCTAACAACTTTGTGTACAGAACATAAACATTTAGTCTTTCGAGTCGTTAAAAATGATATGTTTCGGTAATTTTGTAGCGATGAACTATTCCAGTCGTTTTCTGTATTTTAATTGGGCCACTTTAATTCTAATTTATTTGGTGGTTATAGCCGGTAGTTTTGTTCGGATTACTGGAAGTGGAATGGGATGTCCTGACTGGCCACGTTGCTTTGGAGAATGGATTCCGCCAACCGAGGTAAGCGATTTACCTGAAGATTATCAAGAGGCCTATTTAGACAAACGTTCAAAGAAAGTCAAGAAATTCTCGGGAATGCTAGAATCTATGGGAATGGAAGATTCTGCAGAAAAATTAAGAACCGACCCATCTGTATATGAAGAAGAGTCTTTTAATGCACAAAAAACATGGATCGAGTATGTAAATCGTCTTTTTGGTTTTTTTGCAGGTAATTTTATGCTTGCCGCATTCTTTTGGTTGTTATTTGCCTATCGAAAATCAAAACTGATTTGGGTGTGTGGTTTCAATTTAATCCTCATGGCTTTTCAGGCTTGGTTTGGGTCGATTGTGGTTGCAACCAACCTGGTTCCATGGACCATTACTATCCACATGTTATTGGCTCTCGTTATTATTGCCATTCAGATTTACGTAATTGTTGTGATCAAGAATAAGTCAGAAATTTTCAATAAATATGAACTCTCCAAATCGGTGAAATGGATGGTATGGTTTATTTTCATTATCACTTTTTATCAAATGTTTTTGGGTACTCAGGTGAGAGAATCAATAGATCTTTTGATCAAAGAGGGAGTGGCACAAGAAGATTGGACTGAAAATACGGGTCTCACTTTTTATATCCATCGAAGCTTTTCTTGGCTTGTGTTGGTGCTTTTGGCGGTAGTGTTTTATATCAACGAGCAAAAAAACAAATATCTGCCCATTCGAATTGCCTTTGTTATTCTTTCCATAGAATTGCTTTCAGGAGTTCTTCTTGCCCATGTGGATATGCCGGGATTGGTGAGGACAAGCCATTTGTTATTTGCTACCATTCTTTTCGGAGTGCTTTGGATGTTTTTATTGCGGACGCGGTCTCGTTTGAATTAATCGGTACTAAAAAAAACAGGGGTAATATCTTGTTTGATGGTCATTAGAAAACAATTCAAATCACCGTCCAAATCTCCATCAAAAAAAGTACTGCATCTGTATTGGTAGCCCTTAAAAAGTTGTTCTTTTTTTACATAGGCAGATACACTATTTCCACTTCCGCCTGTGCATCCTTCTGAGATTTTTCTTTCTTCAATATTTTTGATTCCACAGCTAACAAAAGCATTTTTAATG
>CALKHF010000084.1 GCA_938092255.1 uncultured Flavobacteriales bacterium
GCCTCTTTTAGCTCTTTCAGGGGTCTCTGAAACAGCAGGGAGATTTGAAGGCTTTATTACTTTATTTTTTTATGCAGTCATTTTTATCGCTGCTAGAAATCACTTTTTAATTAGTAAGAAAAACTTATTTTTTTATTTATCAGTTCAGGGCGTAGTTGCTTCATATTCGATTCTTCAATTTTATGGCATTGATCCATTGGTTCATTATTTAAATTTTCGCAAGGGTTGTTATTCAACCATCGGTAATCAGAACTTTTTTGGCTCGTACGTGGTGACACTACTTACCCTTTCTTGTGGGTTATACATTATGGACAGACGGCCTCAAACATTATTTTTGTGCGTGCTTTTTTTTGGGGGGCTTTTAGCATGTAATACAAGGGGATGCTGGTTGGCATTTTTGACCATCATATTATTTTCTCTTTTTCTTTTAAAAAAGAGCGTTATTATGTCCTACCTAACATTAATATTTTCTTTCATTCTTGTTGCACTTACAATGAACTTTACAGGACACAATCTAATAATGGGAAGAGCTATGAGTATTGATGAACAGATATCAATGGAGGATGGTGCCGGGTCTGGTCGGGTTCAAATATGGAAAATGACAATAGATGCTATTCAAGAAAATCCAATTTTAGGAACCGGTCCCGAAAACCTTAAAGAGCATTTTTTCACAACAGAAAACAAGGAATTTATGGCCTATAGAAAAAGAACAGGTAAAACTGTTGATAAGGCCCATAGTGAAATCCTACATATTGCTGCCGTTTCGGGAATACCAGCTGCAATTATTTTTGTTGTGTTTTTAGCTACATTATTTTGGAAAAAAAGGCGAATCATTTTTAAGTTTAATTCTTCAACTATTTTGGCCATGTGTATCATGGTTTACTTTCTCCAATCGTTATTTAACATTAGCATAATCACAGTAGCTCCATTATTTTGGGTTTTATTAGGTGTGTTTTCTAGAAAAAACCAGTTAATTGAGTCGGAATTCTATTCAAATAAGGCTATTTCGCCTCCATCATAGGCAGCGAATACGATTTTTGGATGACTCTCCTGCCAAAACATATTTCCTTTAGAGTCAATGCCTATCGCTCCAGCAAATCCATCAATTTCATTAAGCTCCGTGAATGTGTTTTTAAAAGCAGACTGTATACTTTGACCATCAGTTACACGAGTAACTATTTTGCATGCAAGAGCTCCGTTTATGATATCCTCTCCCACACCTGTACAGCTAACAGCACAGTCCTTATTTGCATAATTTCCGGCAATCGTTGCCGAGTCTGAAACCCTTCCCGGGATTTCAAAGCCTTTGCCTCCGGTTGAAGTAGCTACAGCTAGTTTGCCTTCCCTGTCTAATACAACACAGCCAACGGTTCCTGTCTTTGAAGACTTGAGCTTCATATTGTATTCTTTTTTTCTTTCTTCAGTCTCTGTAGAAAAGGACTCAAACCCCTGAGAATTGGCGTATTGTTTTGCTCCTTGCCCGCTTAACACACGGTCTTCTTCTTTCAAAAGCTTTTCCGCAACAAGAACAGGGTTTTGCACCTTTTCAATGTTGATTACGCCACTGAATTTACAATCAGAACCATTCATTATTGCCGCACTCATGCGGATTTTGCCATCTGCTTGAATTTGTGAACCGATACCCGCATTAAAAAGAGGGCAGTCTTCAAGTAAACAGGTTGTATAAATCACCGTTTCTAAAGCACTATGTGTTTGAAGAAATTCGTAGCCTTTTTCGATAATATCTTTTAAGGCATTTTGTTTTTTGAGTTTGGTATCATCGGACTGGGATGATTCACTGAAAAACCCACCATGAATAATGATTTTCATGCTGATAAATTTGCTTTTTTATAGATTGAAAAAGAGTGATTATTAAGTTGATAAGTATCACCCTTACTCATAACATGAACAACAAGGTTATTAATTGAAATAGGATCCCCCAAAGATACATCCGTGATATTTGTATCGGTTATTTTTCGGCCATCAACCAATATAACCAACCCCGAACCGATGGCCTCCATAGTGTGCCCGTTTTTTATTAACAAGCCAGTATCTTCCCCTAATCCCAGGCCCAATGTTTTTGGGTTCGATACGATCGCTTGAAATAATCTACCAATACGACCTCGTTTAACGAAATGTGTATCTATTGTAACGTAGTCAATAAAACCCAAGCCACTTGTTATCTTTATCTCACCTTTGTGTAGAGCTTCAGAGCTAGACCCCTGATAGATCATTTGCTTGGAGACACAAGCCGCCCCCGCCGATGTTCCGGCATACAAGAAAGGTTCATTTAAATACTTATGTAGAAGGGTTTCATGAAGGGATGTCCCTCCAATAATTGAAGTTAACCGAAGCTGGTCCCCTCCCGTAAAAAAAACAATATTTGCTTTTTTTACTCGATCAATGACTCCTGAATTTTCACATTCTTTTCGACTGGTAATATTTAAAACACCAACGTTTTCTGCTCCTAAAAAGCGGAAAGCTTTGGCATATTCATCACCGACTATTTTTGGGATTTTAGAGGCTGTAGGCACAACTTCAATTCGAGAATTCAAGCCGTTTGACGATTCGTTTAACAAACGTCTTAAGATCCCCTGTTCAAAAAAGTTTAGATTGTTTTCGACTTGATCTGTGAATTCCTGTTCGGTGAAACTTCCCTTATCGACCCCCCCCCCAATAATTATCATTTTTCCTTTTGGCGTCATATAACAAAAATAAGATTTTTAGTAAATAATCAGCACTAAATTTAGAATTGTTAATTCCTTTGTTAATTTCTAATCAATCTATAATGAAGGGCGACATTCAATATGTGTAAATTTGAACTAATGGAGAA
>CALKHF010000085.1 GCA_938092255.1 uncultured Flavobacteriales bacterium
ACTCTATATTTCAATCTGCCGATATAGGCCAAATAGTTGGACCTTATGCCTGTGGAGAAAAAATGAAATCCAAAACCAAAGGACTTAATTATTATGCTCTGTCCAAGGTCATCGGGAAAACACCAACAAGAATCAAAGCAAGACATATTCTAGTAAAAACAAACGTTGGTGAAGACAGTTCTGATGTTGAGAAAAGAGCAAATTCATACCTTAATCAATTAAAGAATTCTGCTGATAAAGACTCCACTTTTAATGCATTGAAAAGTAATTCTGCTGACCCAATTGGAGAATATAATAACTTGACAGAATTGTTCTTGAATTATCCAGAACAAAACAGAACACTTTTTTACGGAGAAGAGATATCAACATTTTGTACCAATTCAGCAGTTGGTTCAATAAAGCTTTTTGAGACGGACAGAGGCTTTCACATCGTAGAAATTCTTGAAAGGGATGACTATTATCTGCCTAAAGTAGCGACTATATACAAGGAATTTAAACCCTCTGAAGAAACGATGTCTTTGAAAGAAAAAGAAGCAAGTACTGTATTAAGTAAGCTCTACAGAAAAATCAGTAAACTGACGAATCAAGAAGATATTCGAGCCTATTTTGATACCGTCGTGATGCAAGGGGATTATCGTCCACAAGTTGCAAATCTATTTGACAACGCTCCTGTAATACCTAAAGATAAATTGTCAGAAACAGCTTCCAATAAATTGATACAAACTGCTTATGAACAAGGCTCCAAGGTGGGTTCGCTTGTTGGAAAGCCTGTGCGAGATAAAAACACTTACTTAATTGGCATGTTGTATTCAACTAGAAAAAAAGGTGCTCCTTCTTATGAAGAAATAAAAAAAGAGATTAAGAATGATTTCCTTTCTGCTAAAAAGAATGAAGTTATAGTAAAAAGTTTCGCAGGAAAAACTTTGGAAGAACTTTCTGGGGCAGAAAATGTTAAACCAGCAGAGGTGTCATTTAAAAACACGAATAATATCGACGCCGAAGTAATAGGTGCTTTATTTTCTTCAAATGGCCCCAAAGAAAATGAAACAACTAAACCCATAAAAGGTGCTACTGGAGTATATGTTATTGCTGTTGATTCGGTTTACAAGGCTCCCACTTTAAATAGCTTCAAAGTGAGAAAAGAAGAACTGAATTGGGAAATGATAAAAGAAGATCAACAACCCAATGTGCCAAATTATCGAAATTATATAATCAATGGTCTGTACGAAAAAGCAAATGTAATTGACAATAGAAAACTCATGTCCCTAGGAATAAGAAATTGATCTAGTTCCGTCGCCTGTAAACGTTAGAAAATCCTACTTTATAGCTACTCCATCTTATATCTGGCTTGTAATAGTCAGTGGAAATGATTTGTGCGTTTGAATTAAGGGCAGATTCCCACATCAAATAGTCATTATCTCTTGATTGAACGGTCCCAGCATCACTTCTGGTACGGATAATGAACTTACCCGAATGCTCACTAATACTACTTTCTATCCCTTGCGAATGATTCCGCAATAGGAATGCCGTGTTTACATCATTTGGTTCACCATAATAAAACATCAAAGGTTGATTAAATGATCGATATAAATGTTGATTGTTCCCCTCTAATATAAAAATAACCTTTCCTCGAGATTCAGATAATAAAGGCCAACCCACGTTTTCAACGCGTTCGTTGATGCTTGAATGTCCCGCCTTAAAATCAGAGGGTTTGTAAATTTGATTTTGATCAAATACAGATGCTATTTCAGATTCTAATTTGTGATATGCAGTTGTGTCAAAAGGAATGCACTTTTTGAACCCTAAAAACCGTAATGTTTTTGATTCATCCGCTGGGTGAGACCCTTTCGCCTCGATATTGATAAAAATGGGTATATGATTTTCATTTTTTTCACTCCAATCCTTAATCGCTTTTAAGCCATCAATAAGGGTGAAATAATTTGTTTCAAAATCGACATCTGAAATATGCAGTAACTTAAATCCTGGCTTTTTCATTGAACGGTCTTTTATTCTTTGCTTTTGACCAAAAAGGAACAAATTGACTCTTCTTCTTCTATAATGACCACCTTTAGGGTCATAGTTGACATCCAACTCAACTCCTCTAATGCCATAATCAGTAAATTGTTCTTCAAAAGGCAGATGACCATAATCAATGAACTTTGGATTGTTTTGATCTCCTAATTTGTCTTGAAACTTGCTTAAAAATTTCAATACTTTGGGATGCGGTCTTTTCTTATAACTATTGTGCGAAGCAATGATCCTTATATCGTTCAATCGAAGTGAATCTATATCTTTCTGAGCTCTAAAGACAGAAATGGATAACAAAAAAAGTAAGGGTAAAATGGTATTTCTCATTATTTTCCTTTCATTTTTTGAATTAAGTAATTACGAATTTTTGATCTAAAGCATTCTTTATTTGACTGAAATGTTCTCTTTTTTAATGAGCTCAAATCAAAGTAGCCATTTAAAACCTTTCCTTCTTGAACTACCCGAAACTTCTTGACCTTCTTGCCATTAATAACCGCATACAGATTATGGTTACTCCAGTAATCTGGGCGCTCTATCATTTCTAAACAAAATGGGTACACCATTTTGGAGTTTCCGTTATAGCCATAAAGCGTCAACCCTCCTTGAAAATCATCATTTAAAGAAAAAACATGTTCATTATTATAGTTTGAATTAAGAAAATAGGGGGATTCAACAAAAACATAAGAGTCCCCCATGTCCTCTTTATTTAAAAGGTTTACATATTGTTTTAATTTATACTCTCTTAAATCCCATGAACGGACCGAATTGATCGTTTGCATTTCCATAGACGCAAACCACAGCACAGCAATAATGAAAGAAAAAACATAAAATCGTGTTTTAAGTAAGAACAAACAAAATGAAGCGATTAATATGGAATAACAGATATGAGCAGGTAGCATCATTTTATTGTAAAAACCAAAAGAGACGGCAGGATAATTTGATGCAAAAAATATGAAACTACAAGAACTCAGCGTGAACAACATTGAAGAAATTAATCTTCTATTTATTTCAAATTCTAATTGAGCCTTGATTACATAAATAAATGGAACAACGAGAATACTCAACCATAAAAGCGGTTCAGAATAAAAAAATGGGATAACCTCAAATAGAAGCAAAGGTATTTCCAAGAGAAGAACAAGAAAATAGTATAAGGACTGCAAAACAGAATTTAATGACGGGGCAAACCCATAGATATCAGGTTCACTTTGATAAATAGGTCCAATTAAAAACTTGTACACGAAATAAATGACAAATACCAAAATACTCCACCTTAATAATCTTGAATAAAAAATCTCTTTCCAATTCCTATGATAACTGTATACAATGGGGAAAATAAATAGAGGGAATACTACTTCACAGGAAAACATGGCAAGTACACCAAATGCAAGAAAAGGTGTATACTTTTTTCGGGTAAAACCGCCATTCTCATCTTTCAAAAATCCCAGAGCTAATAAATAGAAAAGTATAGAAAGTAAATAACCCATCTGAAAAAAATTAAATAGATGCGCGCTTGAAAAAATAGGAAAAGAAATAAAAAAAAGAAAGATCCATATCGAACTGCCCTTAAAATAGGAGTAAAATACTTTTCTAGCTTGAAAAACGATAGCAAACCAAAGTGAAATTCGAACAATATTATAGAATATATAGTGCTCATTAAATAGGTGCAGTGTCGCAGTTTGAATAAAGCCATAAATGGGTCTAGACAAATGTCCAGGTCTAGACAAACTATATCTTAAGTCATTCCAGAAATTTGGAGATAGATGCCCCACAAGAGACAAGTCATCCGAAACACCAAAGCCCAATAAAAACAACAAGGGTCCAAAAACAATACAAATGAGAACAACCCACCAAATAATTGCTTTATCAAAGACCATTTTCATTTTATCAATTTAGATTTTCCAGCAATTCCATATCGACCTCATTGGGTACAGTTACTTTCAATAAGGGTTCTTTTTCCATTGCTCTCAAAATAGCGAAATTTGCATTTTTATTGCGAGCCCAACTCCTTCTAGCTATCCCGTTATTGACATCCCAATGAAGCATCATGTTGAGGTTTCTG
The DNA here is from genome assembly GCA_938092255.1 of uncultured Flavobacteriales bacterium. GTDB lineage: Bacteria > Bacteroidota > Bacteroidia > Flavobacteriales_D > Crocinitomicaceae > UBA952. The sequence continues at coordinate 4,088 of CALKHF010000085.1, forward strand.
TCAGCAGCTTCACTACCATCTAATAGCATCCCAAATCCTCCATTTATCACTTCCCCCCAGCCTACTCCACCCCCATTGTGAATAGAGACCCACGTAGCACCGCGGAACGAATCACCAATAACGTTTTGAATCGCCATATCTGCCGTATATCTTGAACCATCATAAATATTGGAAGTCTCTCTGTATGGTGAATCTGTGCCCGAAACATCATGATGATCTCTACCTAAAATGACTGGACCAATCTCTTTATTTCGAATGGCAAGATTAAAGGCCTCTGCAATTTTCATTCTTCCTTCAGCATCAGCATATAAAATTCTTGCTTTGGAACCAACAACCATCTTGTTTTTTCCTGCGCCCTTAATCCATTGAATATTGTCGGCCATTTGTTGGCTAATCTCATCGGGACTATTTAATCTCATCTTCTCAAGTACTTCACATGCAATAGCATCTGTCTTTTCAAGATCACTATCTTTACCTGAGGCACAAACCCATCGAAATGGCCCAAAACCAAAATCAAAACACAAGGGTCCTAAAATATCCTGAACATAAGACGGATAGATAAAGTCCTCTTTATTTGAAGCCAGGATGTCTGCACCAGCACGGGAAGCTTCCAATAAAAAGGCATTGCCATAATCAAAAAAATATGTGCCTTTATCAGTATTTATTTTAATGGCTTCTGCATGTCTTAAAAGGCTCTCTTTGACTTTTTCCTTAAAGATATCCGGAGCTTCCGACATCATTTCATTTGATTCATCAAAAGTGAGTCCTACAGGATAGTAGCCCCCCGCCCATGGATTGTGTAATGATGTTTGATCGGAGCCTAAATCAACATATATTTCCTCTTGACAAAATTTTTCCCAGACATCCACGATGTTTCCAATGTAAGCCAATGAAACGACTTCAAGATTTTTTTTGGCTTTTTTTACCCTATCACAGAGTTCATCAAGATTATCAATAATTTCGTCTACCCAACCCTGATTGTGTCTCGTCTTTGCTGCTTTCGGATTCACCTCTGCTGTAACTGAGATTACACCGGCTATATTTCCTGCTTTCGGTTGAGCCCCGGACATACCCCCTAGACCCGCTGTCACAAAAAGTTTCCCCTTATAATCCTCTCTATTTTTTGCAATCTTTCTTATTGCATTTAATACCGTAATTGTAGTGCCATGAACGATTCCCTGGGGGCCAATATACATATAAGACCCTGCGGTCATTTGTCCGTATTGGGTTACACCTAGGGCATTAAACTTCTCCCAATGATCCTGACTGGAATAGTTGGGAATTACCATGCCATTTGAAACAACTACACGAGGTGCATTTTTATGAGATGGAAACAACCCCTGAGGATGACCTGAATTCATAACCAAGGTCTGTTCGTCTGTCATTTCTGACAAATACTTCATAGTTAATCTATATTGAATCCAATTTTGAAATACCGAACCATTTCCACCGTATGTTATTAATTCATGCGGATGTTGAGCTACATCATGATGAAGATTGTTTTGAATCATTAGCATAATCGCCTTTGCTTGCTCACATTTTCCAGGATATTTGTCTATAGGCCGGGCATATATTTCATTTTCCGGGCGATACCGATACATGTAGATTCGACCAAATAAATCCAACTCCTCTAAAAATTCTCCAATCAATTCTTTATGTTGTTCTTTTGGAAAATACCGCAAAGCGTTTTTTAAAGCCAACTTCTTTTCATCTGGCGATAAAATTTGCTTTCTTTTAGGTGCATGATTAATGGATTCGTCGTAATCCTTTTTTGGGGGAAGCTGACGGGGTATTCCTTGCTGTATTTCTTCCTGAAATGATATTGTACTCATAACTTTATATTAGACTATAAAGTTATAAGATTAATTAATGCATGAGCATAACAAAACCATGCTTTTGAACTTCATTTCCTCCTTCAAAAACGGCGTTGATTTTATAAAAGTAGGTTCCCTCATCAAGAATTTTGTCATTCATATTGGTTCCCGGCCATGAGCCTGCAGGGTCAAAATACTCAAAAACCTTATTGCCCCAACGATTTAAAATAACGCATTGAAACTCTTGAATCCCATTGTAGTTGACAAAAAACTCATTGTTTCCAACCTCTGATGATAATACAATGACGTTCGGCGCATTCAAATCACAGAAATAATAATTAAGTGTTGCAACATCTTCAGAAGTACCACAGATGTGATTTAAGGTAACCGTATAATCTCCTTCTGTATTAGCTTCAATAACATTTCCGTTTTCCCCATTTGACCAATCATATGAGATATTAGAATTGTATCCCTCTTGAACAGGATCTGATACAGCAAAGGCCTCAAGCTGTGCCATAGAACCACTACATAAACTGGTGTCAGTCGCAACAACAGTGTAATTCGGAGGGAAATCAACATAAATCAATTGATCAAATAGACAAATTGGGTCAGTAAAGGTTAAATCATAAACACCACCAAGACTCGTTGTAACTGTTGGATTAACTAAGTCTCCACTAATACTTATCTCTGGACTTGTACTTGACCAAGACCCTCCGTTAGGAGCACTGAGGCCAGAAACTTGATATGTATAATTACAGATTGCAGTATCATTTACAATATCTGGCAAAGGCAAAATAGAGAAATTCCCAAGTACAGTATCACACTGGTTTGATACCTCTAAAACATAAGACCAAGCTTGATCTGAAACTAATGTTGGGTTTGTTGTCTCATCACTCCACAAATAACTTATTTGAGATTGATAACCATCATTGTATGGACTTGTGGTTACCTCCGGAATTATCTCATATCCCGAATTCTCACAAACTACAGTGTCAGGCATCGTTAAATATAAATAGGGCGGAAAAGAAATATTTGCGGTATCCGTGACATTGCATTCATTATCAGTAAATATTACTTGATAATCACCTGCCATGGAACTAGTTATTAGCGGATTTATTATGTTTTCATTTGAAAAACTTATCGTGGTATCTATAGAGCTCCAAACTCCACCACTAAAAGAAACCGTTTCAGAAACTTGAAATTCCAAATTACAAGCAATCGTATCTGCGAAAATCTCTGGACCTTGAACTACTGTAAAAGAAACTGTCGTATCGTATGGACAGCCATAATTATCCATTACATTAAAAACATAAGAATAAGATCCCACTGTGTTAGGTTGCACAACAATTAAAGTATCATTTTGAGTTGAAATAATAGTGGGGTCATTATTCCACCAACTCGTATCTGCAGAAGTTTGGTATGATCCTAATCCCGGAAAGTAAGACCCATCGAAAAACAATCCCCATTCAAAAATATAACCATCGTCGACGGAGAGATTATCTTGAACGAAAATCGTCCAATTTCCATTTACTGGACAGCCAGCAAAATCTTCAAAAGAGCTTTCTGGTTGATATGTATTACTTGGATCCACAGATTGACCGTTATTCCCAAAATTGGGTGCAGGAATTGTATTTCCCCAATTTTGAGTCATTGGACCAATATCATTGAAGACAGAACTAAAACAATATTCCCACCCTTCTCCAGGTCCTCCACCTCCAAAATCATCTATAGGATCCCCCAAATATGTATTTGTACCCGACGTTCCTCCAGGAATGGCTCCTGGACTGTATGAATTAACGAGTGCTACTGTAGTGCCATTGGGGCACTGTAGCCAAATCTCCAAATCCCCGGCATATGAATGCTCCATGGTTAAACAAACCTGATTTAAATCTTGTGCACTTTGAACGGTGGATCCACTAGGAAAACCACTAATTGTAATGGGGGCCTGATACTGTTGACCAGAACCATCAGGTAAATACGTTAATCCAGCAAAATTACCTCCAAGTTGAAAGGTTCCAGGAGGAATATCAACACCTACTGTATCTTGTGGTGTTACACCACCAATCAACGTGGTGTTTTCACCCAAACAAACGGAGTCTTGTAATGGCCCTGTTCCAACAAAACTCGGTGTTAGAGAAACTCTGATTTTACTTCTTACACGTTCATTCTGAGGAAATTGATCTGTAATTTTGAGGTCCACCAAGAAACCAGATTGAGATGGTGGAGTTATCCATATCGAATCATTATTAGGGTAAGTATTTCCATCAGTAACATCCCATTGAAAATCAATGTCTGAATTGATGTCTTGGGAATATCCAAATCCCGTTGTCTGCTGAGAATATGGAAATATCGGAGTTGCCACGAATAAAATACTGTCACCAAAACAAACATCTACAAAACCTGTATCTACCGGGTTTATTGCATCAGAACCCTGGCCATTTACAAAAGCTTGCATGTGTGCTTCAAATGGTTGATACTGGTTGCCACATTGTACGTTACCAAACCAACCTTCACCTTCATTTGCTCCATCTGATATAAATACGACAGTCAAACAACCACTTGGATTGTTCCATGAGGCCTGGTAAGTAAAACCATTTGGATCGGTGATACTATTGTGAACACCGAGCAGTGGTGATGCTGTCGAGGGTCCATCATAAACGTAAATTGAATCTGATCCGTCAATATCAAAAACAGATCCCGCATTAATACCAAATTGAATAGACATTTTAGTCCCAGTAGTCAAGTCGGGACAAAAAACCATCGTGTCATTGTAGTTTGCTGGGTAATTACCCGCTTCACCTCCAGGATCAGCAAAGTTTTGACCAGCAGTTCCAAAAACATTACAATCAGCTGGACTATTTTCTGGAAAATCAGAATCTCCCATGTTTACTGTTTGTGCCTCAACTTTAGAAATTCCAAGCACAATTAGAAAGAAGAATATATTAATTAATCTCATTTCTCTTTCGATTTCTCAAAATTCAGAACCCATTCAGATTTGACGACCACCATCTTATTCAGCTTTGGAGCATAAAAATATTGATTGAATGATTCGATTTTCACATTTAAATCAGTAAAAGATGGAATCTTATCAATGTTTGGAATTTCTTTTAACTTCAACGGACCATGCTTCTCTAAATTATATTCTGAAACATATGTTCCATGATCAAGGGCATAAACCAGAATATCGTATTTTTCGGGCTCAGCATTTTTAAGTTGAGTCAACTCTTCTTTAGAATAAGAATTTAATAAAGCAACATCATTGGTTTGGGAAAAACAAATTGTCGAGAAAGAGAAAAAAAAGAATAGTGAAAATATATTTTTCATAAGATTACTTATGTTATTTGCATTCGTTTATAACCAACTTCAATTAAAAACCAATATACCTCCGTTATAATTGACCAATTTTTTAGTTGAAAAGTTGCGTCATTTGTTAAAAGATATTTACTATACCAATGGTTTTTAAAATTAGCTTTGTAAAGTTAGCAATACTAATGAAAAGAAAAAAATTATGAACAAGCAAGAATTAATAGAGGTTTCAACCCAAGTCAGACGTGACATCGTTAGGATGGTTTCATCTGTAAAATCAGGTCATCCAGGAGGATCTTTGGGCTGTGCAGATTTCCTGACTTTCCTTTATTTTGACTGTATGACGCACAATTCAAAAGCATTTGACATGAATGCTAAAAATGAAGATGTTTTCTTTTTGTCAAACGGGCACATTTCTCCCGTTTGGTATAGTGTTTTAGCAAGGTCAGGATATTTTCCGATTTCAGAGCTTTCTACCTTCAGAAAAATATCATCACGACTCCAGGGTCACCCGTCAACAGACAAAAATCTTCCAGGAATTAGAATGGCATCAGGTTCATTGGGCCAAGGACTTTCTGTTGCTCTTGGAACAGCTGAAACAAAAAAACTCAATAATGACCCAAGTATCATCTATAGCCTTCACGGAGATGGGGAATTACAAGAAGGGCAAATATGGGAAGCTGCAATGTATGCTGCTGCTAAAGGAATTGACAATATTGTCGCAACTATTGATTATAACGGAAGGCAGATCGATGGAGATGTCGATGACGTACTGTCTTTAGGCGACCTAAGACAAAAATGGCAAGCTTTTGGATGGGAGGTATATGAAATGGACGGTCATGACTTTGATAACATAAAAGAAACATTCACAACTGTGAAGGCCGAGTTAGGCAAAGGAAAGCCTATTTTGGTTTTAATGAAAACAGAAATGGGGCAGGGTGTAGACTTCATGATGGGTTCACACAAATGGCATGGAGTTGCACCAAATGAAGAACAGCTTCAGTCCGCATTAAATCAGCTGACAGAAACATTAGGAGATTATTAGTGAAAAAAACAATTCTTACTTTATTTGTTGCTCTACACTTCTTGGCCTTAAGCCAAGAAAAAACCAGAATACTTTTTATTCTCGATGCTTCGAATAGCATGAATCTAAAGTGGGATGAGCAAACACGAATGGAGTCCGCAAAAGAAATTCTTAATCAATCAGTAAAAGACTTAAATGGCATCCCTAATTTAGAAATTGCACTTAGGGTTTATGGTCATCAATCAAATGTTACCAGCACCTATCAAGACTGCAATGACACAAAACTAGAAGTGCCTTTTGGCTCAAACAATACCGAAGCAATTCGGCAGAAAATAAAAACCATTAATGCAAAAGGAGCTACTCCAATTGCACGTTCTCTCGAGGCTGCTGCCGGAGATTTTCCAGATGAAAGAAGTAGGAATTTCATTATTCTTATTACTGATGGGTTAGAGTCTTGCGATAATGACCCATGCACTGTTGCGAAAAAGCTTAAGGAAAAAGAAGTAAAAGTGACTCCTTTTGTTATTGGGATTGGTATGGACCTTTCCTATTTAGAGCAATTCAATTGTATTGGGGCATATACCGAGGCGGAAGATAAAAACAGTTTCCAGACTGTATTAAAAACCATTATAGATAAAGCTCTTTTAAATACAACCGTTCAGGTGAATCTAAATGACGAAAACCTTAAGCCGACAGAAACAGATGTAACTATGTTGATTTATGAGTCAGGAACTGATAATTTAATTCATACACTAACTCATACCTTAAACAGGTATAAGAATCCTGACACTCTAGTTTGGGATCCACTCATGACCTACGATATTCTAGTCAAAACGCTTCCAGAGATCGTTAAAAAGAATGTAAAAATTCATGAACATGCTCACAACACTATTCAAGTAGATGCTGCCCAGGGATTCTTAAACCTAACTTCTAAATATAGTGCCTACAATGTTAATTTCACCGCCCGTATTTCACTTAAAGACAATCAAAAAACAATCAATCATCAACAAATAAAGAGTACAGAAAAGTATTTGGTTGGAAAATACAACCTTGAAGTCTTCACTCTTCCGAGAACTTATAAAGAGATTGAAATAAAAGACAAACTAACCACAACCATCGATATTCCGGCAGCTGGAACACTTGACTTGCGATTAAAAACTCCTGTAACTGGACAAATTTTTGTTTCAAGAGGTAGCGAAGATTACGAGTGGGTTTGCAACCTTAATAAAGCGTCGACCAAACAAAAATGGAACCTCCAGCCCGGCAAATACAAAATCATTTACAGAGGAAAACATCAATACTCTTCCTCCTACACCACAGAAAAAAGTTTTACTATTAAATCAAATAACACAATCTATTTAACCCTTTAATTATGGAAATATTAGGAAATAAAGACACGAGATCAGGTTTCGGAGAAGGCCTTGCAGAACTGGGAGCAGAAAACGAGAATGTCGTTGCCCTATGCGCAGACTTAACAGGTTCCTTAAAAATGAATGCCTTTCAAGATGCTTTTCCTAATCGCTTTTTTCAGGTAGGTATCGCCGAAGCCAATATGATCAGCCTTGCTGCAGGAATGACGATTGGAGGAAAAATACCTTTCACTGGAACTTTTGCGAACTTTTCTACTGGTCGGGTATATGATCAGATAAGACAATCTATTGCCTATTCCAAAAAAAATGTCAAAATATGTGCTTCACATGCTGGATTAACGCTAGGTGAAGATGGGGCGACACATCAAATTCTTGAAGACATTGGTATGATGAGAATGTTGCCCAATATGACTGTTGTTGTTCCCGCAGACTTCAATCAAACAAAACAAGCAACAAAGGCAATCGCTAAACACGACGGACCCGTGTATCTGAGGTTTGGACGCCCAGTAATGCCCATTTTCGTAAAACCAAATGCTCCTTTTAAAATTGGTAAAGCACAAGAAGTTTATACAGGAACAGATGTTACGATTGTCGCCTGTGGCCACATGGTTTGGAAATCCATCGAAGCAGCCAAGGTTCTTACTGAAAAAGGAATATCCGTTGAGCTGCTCAATATGCATACCATAAAACCTTTAGACGTTTCCGCCATTCTTGACTCAGTTTCGAAAACAGGATGCATTGTTACAGCCGAAGAGCATATGGCGAACGGAGGCTTAGGTGAAGCGGTTGCACAAGTTTTATCAAAAAACCATCCTTGCCCACACGAATTTGTTGCGGTGAACGACTCTTTTGGGGAAAGTGGAAAACCAATGGATCTTTTAGATAAATATGGATTGGGTACTTCAAACATTGTAGATGCTGTAGAAAAAGCTATTGGAAGAAAAAACTAAACAGAATGATTTACAATTGAAACAGTCCTTCAAATGAACCTGTTTCGAAAGACAACCATTGCGTTGTACAAAAGTAAAAACCTTTTTAAATTCTTGCTCGATTGAAATTGAATTATGACAACCAATTATATTCAAGGTCCTAACTAAGTTTTTTGTGTGCTTTTCCAGGTATAAAGAGGTTTCATTAATAAGTAAATTGTCTTTCATTAAAAACTGTATAGAAAAAAATTATATTTGTTAGTAAAGGTTCATCCCATGAAGGAATATAGACCAATACATGTACTTTTTTTTCTGTTGTTAACAGCAGTTATTCTTCTGCCCTTAGTTTACTTTACCCCCAAAGATGGATTTAATGTTTTCGGAATAAATATTTCATTTATGACATGGGAACATTTATTGAACCCCGTTAAACAAGAACATAAAAATCTTGATTTTTTAAATGGTATAAATATCAACGACAATTTAGATCAGGATTTCTTGAAAACGGTAAATTCAGACTCCATTTCCTTAGGTCTTCCAACAAAGGATACTGTTTTAGCGGTTAAAAGCAAGACAAAAATTCACATGAACGGGATTTCAAAAGCAAGTTTATTTTCCTTCTTTTCAGAGCTATCAAGTGCTTCTAAAAAGAACAAAAAAATAAATATCTGCCATTACGGTGATTCTCAAATTGAAGGAGACAGAATGACCGCATTTATTCGACAGCGATTACAAACCCAATTCGGAGGTGCTGGACCTGGATTAATTCCTACCATAAATGCATACAATACGATTTCATTTAAACAACAATACTCATCTAATTTTAAAAGAAAAATTTTATTTGGAAAAGACAAGCTGCACAATAATAAATACGGTATTATGCTTTCCTCTGCAATATTTGAAATTGACAGCTCGAGTGCTCGAAAAGGAATTCCAACCGAGGCATGGATTACTATAAATCCATCACCCGTAGCTTATTCACGTTGTAAAGTATTTAATGACCTGTCCGTCTATTACAACTCTTGTAACTCACATTGCTCAATTGAAATCTACAATAATGAACAACTTTTATCCAAAGACTCTCTTATTTCAGATGGTCAACCCCATGTTTTTAAATGGAATTTTTCGAGCACTCCTAAAAATCTTAAAATTGTATTTAAATCAACTGATAGTCCCATTATTAATGCAGTTTCTCTGGAAGGAGATATCGGTGTTCAAATGTCAAATATCGCGATGAGGGGTTCTTCCGGTACAAGTTTTGGAGCCGTAGATTTCGGATCAATGTCATTTATGCATAATACACTGAATACTCAACTTATTATTTTACAATTTGGAGGAAACTCAGTACCCTATTTTAAAGACAGTAGCGCGGTGAGAAATTATGCCTACAGATTTAAAAAACAAATAGAGTATGTAAAAAGCTGTTCAAAAAATGCGGCAATCATTGTTATTGGCCCAAGTGATATGGCACAATACAAAGAAGGAATATATTCAACATACAAATTCTTACCCTATTGTGTTGAACAAATGAAAAAGCAAAGCTTGATCGCTGGAGCTTCTTATTGGGATTTATATGATGCCATGGGTGGTAGAAACTCAATGTTTGCTTGGGTTAAAAATGGACTTGCGGGTAAGGATTATGTGCATTTCTCAAACAAAGGTGCAAGTAAGGCATCTCAATTATTTTACAATGCTTTAATTTCAGCCTATAAACAATGGGAAAACAACAAAATATCAATAAATAAGAAAGTTGATGATATTAAGGAATAAGCTTTTTGTGTTTTGTCTTTTGATGCTTCCAAACATATACTTTGGTCAAGTAATAGAGATTGAAAAAGAAACTGTTCTCCCAAATACTATTTGTATTGACACCAATGCCATAAATCAATTTAAATTCATCAATTTTGATAAGAATTTCTTTCAGTTCCCATCTGATTCTATTCCAAATTGGAATTTACTCATGCAGAATTTAGATTCCATGATCCTTTTCAAGGACCGTAAAATGCAATTTTATCATATCGGAGGATCACATATCCAAGCAGACATTTACACACATGATTTTAGAAATTTTATTCAATCGAACTGGCCAGGATTAACAGGTGAAAGGGGCCTCGTATTTCCATTTAATTTAGCAAAAACAAATAATCCCAGTAATTATCGATTCACATCAACAAACAATTGGGATGGCTTCCGAAGTGTGATTCATAGACCAAAATTCATACACTATGGAATTACTGGTGCCGCTATTTCTTGTTCTGACTCTTTGATTGAATTAAAATTTAAACACAAAAAAAGCAGAGTAACACCTCCTATTAATGCAATGAGGATTTATCACAATAACGGTCTTATACCTTATGAATTTAATTTTGGAAATGATGAAATACTCATTCAATCTGTAAGACGTTGTGCAGACAAAGGATATACTGAAATTAGATTTACAGACCCTATTGAATCAATCGATATGCAGCTTGCTAGGGTCTCAAAAAAAACTTTTCGGTTGGATCTATACGGATTTGAGTTACTCAATGACTTACCGGGGATTTCATACAATTCAATAGGCATAAATGGTGCTGGCCTTTATACTTATTTAGACAATGACAACTTCCTCAGGGACCTAAAACTATCGCCCCCAGACTATTTTGCATTTTCGGTTGGGACTAATGATGGATTTGTACCCTACAATGATTTTAAACCTGAAGTTTATCGCAAAAACCTCAAGAAAATGATGGATCTCGTTTTAGAAGCCAATCCAAATTGTGCGATTTTATTAACGGTGCCAAATGATTGTTACTACAAAAAACGTTACCCAAATAAAAACACAGCGAGACAGAGAGAAGTCATCATTGAACTTGCAAAAGAATATCAATGTGGAGTTTGGGATTTATATGGTTTTATGGGAGGGTTAGGTTCATCTAATATATGGAGAGAGGAAGGATTAATGAGAGAAGATTATATTCATTTTACAAAAGAAGGATATCATCTAAAAGGCGAATTATATATTGATGCCTTTTTGAAATATCTGAACTTAAGGGAGTGTTTAAAGCAAATTGATAAATCAGGGAAATGACAAGATTTGATGATCTCTTTACTTTTGACGAAAATCATCCACTGATATTTACTCAGCTTGATTTTTGGATCTTTTTTCTTTTGGTGCTTGCAATATTTAGCTACATCCACAAATACAAACTCACAAGAAGTATTTTTCTATTTGTAGCTAGTTTATTCTTTTATTTTAAAACATCCGGTCTACTCGTACTGTTGCTCTTTTCAAGTATCGTTATCAATTATTTTATTGGAAAAGGAGTTTGGAATACCAATTCCCAAATCAAAAAGAAAGGGTTCGTGACGCTTTCGGTCTTGTTTAATGTACTTACCCTGGGTTACTTTAAATACGCTTATTTTTTCACAGAATCTTTTAATAAAATGTTTCATACGAAACATGAAGTTTTCAACGTCTTCGCGCAAATGGGAAATAGTGTTTTTGGTGAAGGGTCTTTTGTCGACTACATTGTTCTTCCTGTAGGAGTTTCCTTTTTTACATTTCAGAGCATCAGCTATGTCGTTGATATATACAGGAAAGAAGTTTCTCCAGTTAAAAACTTCTTCGATTATGCTTTTTTTGTTAGTTTTTTTCCCCAACTTGTGGCCGGTCCAATTGTTCGAGCAAGAGATTTTATACCACAGATCAGCCAACCCTATAAATTAAATCATACAGACTTTAGTTGGTCTATAATACAAATTGTTAAAGGATTTATTAAAAAAATTGTGTTGGCAGATTATATTGCCATTCACTTCATCGATAAGGTCGTCGATGCCCCGGAAGCTTTTCCTGGTTTTATAAGCATTCTCGCCATGTGGGGCTATTCGTTACAAATTTATGGTGACTTTTCTGGGTATACTGATATTGCTATAGGCGTTTCACGACTTATGGGATTCAGATTGTTGGAAAACTTCAATTCTCCCTATAACGCAATAAGTGTGGCCGACTTTTGGAGAAGGTGGCATAAGTCTTTAGGCTCATGGCTTAGAGACTACCTGTACATCCCGTTAGGAGGAAATAGAAGTGGTGGTATCGGAACCTATATTGCTACAATGGTCATTTTGATTTTCATGATATTTATTACCCAATGGTATTGGCTTCTATTTATTTATTTGGGTTTATTAATTGCCTATATAGGAATATCCTTAATTTTTCCTGGTTTTAAAAAATATGTACACAGAGATCTAAACCTTCTTATTACAATGGTTATAGGCGGGCTTTGGCATGGCGCGAGTGAAAATTTCGTAATCTGGGGAGCCATGAATGGTGCTGCGCTAATTTTTTACAACCATTGGAGGAAAATCAGTCCCTATGAAAATTCCTCTACTCTAATGACACGATTTTGGAGGATCTTAATCACATTCAATTTTATTACATTCACACGAATCTGGTTTAGACTCGAAGATGATGGGGCTCCGGTCAATATGCTGAATCAAATCTGGTATCATTTTGACCTGAATACTGATACCTTTAACACTTTAATGCTTGGATTTGATACGGCTTTATATGTTATGATTTTCGGATATATTTTACACTGGCTGCCATCAAAGCTTAAAGATTTTGGTGAAAGGAAATTCACCAGTTTTCCTATGATTATTCAATCAATTTTAGTGGCTATAATGCTGATTATCATATATCAAGCATTTTCTGATACATTTAAACCATTCGTCTATTTTCAATTTTAAAACAGAAATATGGGTAAATACTTGACAAACGGGTGTTTCATATTGTATCTTTGCTCACTTTGACTGTAAAATCAAATTTTTTTCTATATGAGTAAGATGAAATTATCGGAATTCAACTATGAACTTCCAGAAGAATTAATTGCAAAATATCCAAGTGAAAATCGTGACGAATCCAGGTTAATGGTGGTTCACAAAGATTCGGGTAAAATTGAACACAAGTTATTCAAAGACCTCATCACATATTTTGATGAAGGAGATGTAATGATCATGAATAATACTCGTGTATTTCCTGCTAGAATGTATGGAAATAAGGAAAAAACAGGAGCTAAAATAGAAGTATTTCTTCTCCGTGAACTCAATAGAGAGAGCCTGCTTTGGGATGTTTTGGTTGATCCTGCAAGAAAAATCAGAATTGGAAATAAGCTTTATTTCGGTGAAGATGATTCTTTAGTTGCTGAAGTCATTGACAATACGACATCTAGAGGTAGAACTTTACGTTTCCTCTTTGATGGGCCTTATGAAGACTTCAAAGCTAAAATAACCCAGCTTGGAGAAACACCTCTTCCAAAATATATAAAAAGAGACGTTGAAAAAACTGATGAAGAACGTTATCAGACGATATTTGCTAAAGTAGAAGGAGCTGTTGCTGCTCCAACTGCTGGACTTCACTTTTCAAGACAATTACTTAAACGACTTGAACTGAAAGGTGTCGACATGGCCGAAATCACTTTACATGTTGGTCTTGGGACCTTCAGAGCTGTTGAGGTTGAAGACCTTACCAAACATAAAATGGACTCTGAACAAGCATCAATTGATCAAAAAGCTGCAGATACCGTTAATAATGCTAAAAGAAATAAGAAAAAAGTTTGTGCCATCGGAACAACTTCCATGAGAACTATTGAAACCGCCGTTTCAACAGATGGATTTTTAAAACCTTATGATGGATGGACCAATAAATTTATATTTCCTCCCTATGAATTTAAAATTGCCAATTGCTTGGTAACAAATTTTCACACACCACTTTCTACTTTATTAATGATGATTTCGGCATTTTGTGGTCACGAAATGATGCAAAAAGCATATAAAGAAGCAATAAAAGAGAAATATCGCTTCTACTCGTATGGAGATGCGATGTTGATTATTTGATCTTTAGAATCTTTTCATCAAGTTTCTAAACGCAAGATAAAGTTTGTTTTTTTTCCTTTACCTAGGAGAATGTATTTCTGATTGATTAAATCTGATTCATGCAATGAATATTGGTCCTTGACCTTTTCTTTATTTACTGATATCGAATTTGCCTTAAGCTCCCTTCTTGCTTCTCCATTTGATTTTAAAAACCCTGATTTTAACACCAAAGCATCAATTATTGAAATTCCGTTTTTAATATCTTCTGATTGAATATTTCCTTGCGGAACTCCACTAAAAACAGCCAAGAAATCTTGATCTGATAAAGACATCAAATCTTCTTTGGTAGACTTTCCAAATAATATTTTTGAAGCATTAGTGGCTTGTTCAAGGGCTTGCTCACCATGTACTCTATTGGTAATGTCCTCTGCTATTTTTTTCTGTAAAAACCGCTGATGTGGAGCTTGATTGTGAGTCGATTGAAAAGATGCAATCTCTTCCTCAGAAAACAAGGTGAATATTTTTATGAAATTAGAGGCGTCCTCATCAGAAACATTTAACCAATACTGATAAAAGGCATAAGGAGAAGTCTTGTTGCTGTCAAGCCAAATATTTCCACTTTCCGTTTTTCCAAATTTAGAACCATCCGCTTTTTTTATTAACGGAGTCGTCACTGCAAAAGCAGTATTTCCAGCTTTTCTTCGTATAAGCTCCGTACCTGTTACAATGTTTCCCCATTGATCAGAGCCCCCAAGTTGTACAACACAATTTTTGTGTTGATTCAAATAATAAAAATCATACCCCTGAACGAGCTGGTAAGTAAATTCCGTAAAGGACATTCCAGTATCCAACCTTGACTTTACCGAATCCTTGGCCATCATGTAATTGACAGAAATATGTTTTCCAACATCACGAATAAAATCAAGGAAATGCATTGATTCAAACCAATCTCCGTTATTCACCACCTCCGCAGCATTATCACCTTCAAATTTCAAGAATTTCTTTAGCTGGTTTTCAACCCCCTTAATATTAATTTCAATAGTCTCTTTATCTAAAAGGTTTCTTTCTTGTGATTTTCCTGATGGATCCCCGACCATTCCAGTTGCCCCACCAATCAAAGCTATCGGCTTATGCCCTGCTCTCTGAAAATGAACAAGAGTCATAATCTGTACCAAGCTGCCTATATGTAATGAGTCAGATGTTGGGTCAAAACCAATATATCCAGAAGAACTCTTTTCCAATAAGGCATCCTCAGTTCCAGGCATGATATCGTGAATCATTCCTCTCCATCTCAATTCTTCAATAAAATTCATCTTATACAGTTAGGTCCTTAAATATTTCTTCTAGTGATTTACTTTCGGATTTTAAAGTCATCAATATTATGTTGTTTTCTTGGGCAAACTGGGATACATTAATTTTAAGCTCGTCCATTGATGTTGCTTTCAACAAAAACCCTTTTTCATAATCCTCAACATGAGTGACTCCTTTAATCTTCTTTAATTGTGATTTACTTATTTCCTGCTGAAATTCAACAAATAGGAACTCTCCGGAGGCATCTTCCTGTAATTCCGTTGTTGTTTTATTTGTAACTATTTCTCCTTTTGAAATAATTACAATTTTATCACAAATTGCTTCTGCCTCTTGCATGATGTGAGTAGATAGCATCAATGTTTTTTCTTTACCAATGGTTTTAATCAGCTCCCGAATTTCAACCAATTGATTTGGATCTAATCCAGAAGTAGGTTCATCTAAAATCAGTACCTCTGGATCATGAATAATCGCTTGAGCCAAACCGACTCTTTGTCGATATCCCTTAGATAAGGCTCCTATTTTTTTATTCTGTTCAACTTCTAAACCAACAGCATCAATCATATCTTTGATTCTGTTTTTTAAATTGGGGACTTTGTATATTCTGCCAACAAATTCAAGGTATTCTTTGACGTACATATCTACATACAAAGGATTGTTCTCAGGGAGATAACCTATCTTCTGTTGCGCTTTTAGATTATCAATTCCAACTTTTAAACCGGCTACATAAATTTCTCCCGCAGAAACTGGAAGGAAACCTGTAATCATTCTCATTGTTGTGCTCTTACCTGCCCCATTAGGACCCAAGAAACCAACAATTTCCCCTTTTTTTACGGAAAAAGAAATGTCCTTTACCGCAGCTTGTTCTCCAAAATACTTAAATACATTTTTTACCTCTATTGACATAATTAAAACGAAATTAAAAAAATAAATCAATCATTCTTAACGGAAGGCAGTTGAATGGAATACAATGCAGCGAAGAAACTAAATAAAGTAATACCTGTTTGCGTTTCTAACGTGTCTTCAAATATGAAAGTTACCATCATTAAAACCATAAAAACAAACCCCATGACTTGTCTGTAATTTAACTGCATTTTAATGTACGCCAAAAGAATGGTAATGAACAACACCAGGCCCAAAACACCAAAAGTTAATAAGCTAGTTAAGTACGAATTGTGTGCTCTAATCTGGTTAACAGGCAGAAGCTTTGATTTATTTTCTTTGTACTTATTCGTAAATGCATCATCTACATCGCCTGTTCCTACTCCAATGAGCGGATGTTCCTTAAAGATATCTAACCCTGCTTTCCAGGCCTCGATGCGCTGTAACAATGAATGTCCATTTGGATCATTTGAATGATGAATTTGATATTTCAATCCTTCAACTCTTCCCCAAAATCCTATTTGCATTTCAGAAACATTGGCCATTCCGTTTTCAACGGCCTTAATTTCTTCAAGCGTTAAAGACCTCACACCTCTTCCGTTTTTGGCTAATTGTTTTGAATCTAAAAAGCGAGATAAGGTATATTTGAGATTTTGATCTCTTCTGTCCAAGCCCTCAAAAGACATGTCAGATTTTTTCTCCCATTCAGTCTTCATCGTGATAAAGTCAGCTTTATTTGAGGTATCATAATCTGGTTCTGCTAACATTGCATTAAGCAAAAATCCAATACCAATAATACTTGTCAGAATCAAAAACAATAAAGATTTAATTTTCCTCTCAACAATGAGTCGAAACAAAATATAAGCAAATACTATAGTTATTAAAGAAATTAAACCGGTTAAAACTTGACTTATATAGGTGTAAAACAACAACCAAAATATTAAAGGAATAATCAAATAATAACCTCTTTTAGAATTATTCATCTCAAGCAGAACAGGTATTCCAAAAGCAATCATAATCCCATAACGTATATGCGAATTAAAACGTGACATTTCTCGTATCTCATTAAAAGAAAAATAATCAGAAAAATAAAAGTAAGAAATCACATTAATTATACTGGTGACAAGCAATGCAGAGACAAAACAGAATGAAATTAATTTATAACTCTTACTTAAACTTATTGGCTTGGAAAGTACAATTATCGGCACCGCTAATAGCGACAATTTTCTCCTTAAATCATTAAGACCATAGTCTAGATTATCACTCCAAATCAATGCAATTGCATGAAAAAGAAAGAAAACAGTCAGAAGAATAAAAAATTTATTTTTCTTTAAATTCTCAAAATACTCTTTAAAATTAGCCTCCACAATGAGATTGAGCAACCCTATTAATATTGACATTGACATAAGAAACTTACTGCAGACAATGCCGACAGAAAAAAGGCACAGCACGAATAGGTGCACATAATGATGAAATAGTATGGACCTTTTAATTTGCACGAATATTATTGTCTATTGATTAAGTAGCTTTGCGTATTCCGAAGGACTTTTTAATATTCTTCGAGATTCTTTAATGGCATCACTGAACGAAAATGAATGAACTGTTTTGCCTTTTTGAAAATAAAATCTTGTCACTATTTCATTCTCAATTAATGGTGCTATTTCTGTTTTGTAGCGTTCTAAATCCTTAATTAAATCTCCTTTTAACTTATTTTGAAGGATTAAAAAGTCTGATTGAACATTACTGTACACACTATCTTTTTCAAGGGTCTCTTTTATTTCTAATAGCTTCTTTTCCACACTTGTAGAATATTCGAAATCTGTTCGGGATTCAACAAAAGAAATAAAATCACTATAAACACCCTCATCTAGCTCATATTCTTCAGGTGCAGAAATTGAATCAATCCCTGAAACATATTGATTCACAAATTCAAAAATAAGGTCATTGAAAATGATCTCACTTGTAAGCTCACTATAAACTTTTCTTATTAATTGTACATCTGGAACAATTCCTCTTCCATCAATAACGTCTCTACCGTTTTTAGTTTTAAATGTGCGTATTAATGAGTCAGAGATTTCTTTTGGAGCGTTATCCCTATTTCGATCGTAATATTCAAGCCTTTGAACACAGCGACCGGAGGGGGTGTAATACTTCGATATAGTTACCTTTAATTTTGAACCATATTTTAAATCATAGGTTCTCTGTACCAAACCTTTCCCAAAACTCTGCTGTCCAATAATTACAGCTCTATCCATATCTTGGAGACTTCCTGCAACTATTTCACTCGCTGATGCACTATTTTCATTAATTAATACAACCAAAGGAATGTCAAAAAATAAAGGATCTTCTCTTGTTTTAAATTCTCTATTTTCTTTTTCAACCCTGCCTTTAGTGTAAACCACCAACTCTCCCTTTGGAACAAATAAATTCACAATTTTAACAGCTTCAAAGAGTAGTCCTCCCCCATTATTTCTCAAATCCAATATGGCATATTTCATGCCCTCACGCTGTAACTTCTGGTATTCAGCCTGAACGCTTTGAAATGCAGTTTGAGAAAAACTTGAAAGTTTCACATAAGCAATCTCGTCATCAATCATTCCTGAATATGGGACATCCGGTATCTTAATTTGTTCGCGTTCAACATTAAACATTTTGACATTATTCCCTCTTTCCACTTCGATTTTTATTGAGGAACCTTTAGGCCCCTTTAAGGCTGTTGAAACCTCCTCAGAGGTCTTGGAATTCATCTTAACTCCTTCAATAGAAATTATTTTGTCGCCTGCTTTTATCCCACTCTTTTGAGCCGGCTTACCTTCATAAGGTTCGACTATGTATGTAGATCCTTTAATGGAACGAATCAAAGCACCTATTCCACCATATTCTCCGGTAGTCATTAATCTGTAATCTTCCATATTCGACTCATGGTAAAAAACAGTATACGGATCAAGCTCCTTAAGCATCGCATCAATAGCTACTTTGGAGATTTTTCCCGTTTGAGGCTCATCAACAAAATACAATTCTAGATGCTCATGTACCTGATCAATAAGTTCCAAGTTTTTTAATATCTCGAATTCTCTAGACTGACCTAAAACATGATTTGACGAAACAATAAAGAAGCTGGTAATCAGAAAAAAATAAAATTTTATCATTTTGAATCTTGGATTTTATTTAACAAATGAATCAGGTGTTTTTCTAGATCACTAAAATCTAATTTTTCAGTTGAATTATACACTACTGCATAAAGCACCGATGACGCCGAAGAATTATTTGGTTGAGATAAAAGTGATTTTCTTTTACGAATAACCTCCCGTATACACCTTTTTAAATAGTTTCGATTGACAGCCTTTTTAATTTTGCGTTTTGGTACAGAAATCAAAACTTGAAAGGGAACTTCTATAAGTGGTGTTTTTTGATGAATAATTGTGAATACAGAATTTCTTACCCGTTTACCTCCATTAAACAAGTCATCGATTGCTGTTTGTCTTGATAAAACAAGTGATTTGTCAAAGGTATTATCCATTTAAATCTTTTATCAACTTATTTCTTCATAATCGTCATAATCAGAATCCTTTTTATGGCCACTTGTATATATAGCTTCAGAAATATACTGAAATGCATTTATTGTTTTTACTAATAAACCAACAAGGAAGAAGAAACCAATAATTTTAAAAACCCAGCCAATTATTGGCGTCGATTCAATATCAAGTATACTATCCTTGAACCAAAAGGCCACTGAATTATTAGCAACATCAGGTCTCAAAACGAATCCAATAAAAGCCAAAAGTGACAGGACGATAACAAGAATTTCATACTTGGGATTAAATTTACTTGAGGAAGAGCCAATGCCCATTCTCGACAGCATCATTACATTCTTTTGATTTTTTTGAAATTTCCCAATAAAATATAGAAGTAAAATAAATACTATCGGATACAAACTAGCTACTGCAATACCGCCACTGTTCATATCAATAGAGAAAAGAAATATGACATTCACTAAAAACACATACTGTATCCCTTTAAAGAAATACGTTTCACCTATACTTCTTGATTTGCCTGCATTTAGAAGCATAAACCCCATGTCAACAAAAAACCAAAGGAACCCATATATTGCAAAAAAAACCCCTAATTGAAAAGTAAGTGTGAGAATTTCCATTTTACCTATTTTAAACAATCAATATACTATTGACAATATCTATATCAAAGGTAATATATTACAATTGGGAGAGCGTAAAATTTAATTGAAATTAACATGATTTCAGGTTTATTCGATTACCTGAACAACAGTTCTTCTATTTTTGGTGAATTGATCTTCTGTGCAATTATCACAAATGACATCAGGCTCATCTTCCCCTTTATAATCTCCCGTTATTAGCTCTTTAGTAAAGCCATTTTTCACTAAATAATCAATGGTTCTCTCCATTCTTTTCTTTGATAACCAAATATTATATGATTTTGTATCTCTTCGGTCACAATGAGAAACTACTGATAGTTTTACACCCTCTTTGTTCGAGAACTCACCAACAAATTCGTTCAATGTGGACTTGTTCTTTGAATTATGGAAACTAGAATTCAAATCAAAATAAATAATTGTTTCAATAGGTTCTTTTACAACTTCAACAATCTGCACCACCGGATCTGGCTGATTAATTGGAACCTCTATATCTACGGTTTGATTGGCTGCATCGGTTACCACAACTGTATAAACCCCCTTTACCAAGTCTTTAGGGTCTTCAATGTCACTACCGTTAGACCACTTGTATGAATACGGAGGAACTCCACCAGAAGGGGTTAAATCGATGGTCCCATCAGACCCTTCAAATATGGTAACATCTGTACCTGTGGCAGAAGCATATAATGGTGGTATAGGCTTAAATGAAGAATAATAAATATCACTCATTTCTGCATCCCTATTGCTTGACCAATAAAAGAAATGATCAAAAATGGTAAAATAAGCATCGAATTTCGGTGTGTTAATGACTTCTCCTAAATTTACAGGAGCTGACCAGGAATCCCATGCTTCACCTGTTCTTAGGGAATAAAATATATCTGCATCGCCATAACCACCAAAACCATTAGATGCAAAATAAAGTGTATCGTCATTATCTGATAAAAATGGAGAAATTTCAAATCCTGTAGAATTCACACTTGACCCCATAGATGCTGGAGCTGTCCATTTATCATCAATTAATTGAGAAAAATAAAGGTCCTCCTTTCCCTTGGAGTCAGGACCTTCATATGAAATAATAATCGTATTTGACTCCCTATTAATGTGAAAGCCATAAAAGCTACCTTCAATATCCAAATCAGGAATTTTCAAATCATGAGGAGCTCCCCAGCCCTTTCCTTTTCTATCGGCATATGCTATACCTTTCTTAAGATCCTTTTTACCGTGATATGCTCCGAGCAAATACACCCTGGATTCATCAGCATTAAAACCTACGATACAGTTATTAAATTTATTGTTGAGGGCGTGCAATTCGCCTCCTTTGCTATAATCTTTATCCTCCAATCGTTCACTTTTCCAGATGTCTTGGTCATTATATCCCCCGATTGAACTTGAATCAAACGATCTCGAGAAATAAAGGGTTGAGGTTTCCCTCGAAAAAATTGGAAAATTTTCCTCATACTGCGTGTTGACTTCTCCACCTATTCTGTGTGGTGGCTCAATATCTGTAAATTGAGAAAAACTCACATTACAAATAATTACAAATAAAACGTTTAAACAACTCTTCATAACTCTCTTATTATCTTCCTATCATTAAACCTAAGGTTAATTCATGACCTCCCGAACTGTAGCTGTTAAATCGAGAAATTGAAAAATCGTATGAATAACCAAACTTAAATCTTTTACTAATGTTCATTCCAACCATGGCTATAACCGCATCAGTATGTCTATAACCCAATGTCATCCACAACCAGTTTTTATACTCTAGTTGAATGTTCGCATCGATTGATACAGGTGCTGGTGTCATATATTTAATTAAAAAACCTGGTGTTAACGTAAACTTATTATTAATCGGAATTTTATAGCCTCCAAGAATCGAATAATGCAATTGAGGGTCAAAATTCGCAGTCCCCTGACCAAATTCAACCATATCTCGGGTTAATTGCTCGGCTGCAATACCAAAAAACAAATTTTTAGAGTACAAATATAATCCGGCTCCCACATCCAT
>CALKHF010000086.1 GCA_938092255.1 uncultured Flavobacteriales bacterium
TTACCAGAACCTCATCAAATCCCTCGGTTCATGAAGGATAAAAAACTATTCTGGATTGACGATGACAAAAAATTCATGCGGCAGGGAAATTGGTCTCGACCAATAACTGACCCAAGCTTTTTTCTAAAAGAAAAGCTCGAATGGATGGAAAAATACAATATTGACCATGGTGTAATGTTAAATTTATCTCAGATTTATTGCAATGGTTGGCAAAAGCAGGATACCAAAGATGCCATTACTTGGCAGAACGATTTCAATGCTTCCGTTCAGGGGGATCATCCAGATAAATTTACGAGTGGTTTTGTTGTTCAGCCCCTATACATGGAAGATGCCTTGAAAGAAATAGAGCGATGCGTAACAGAATTAAAGCTCAAATTGCTTTGTCTTCCCACCCATTTTCTCAACGCGTCAAACGAATGGACTTCTATTGCTGACAAATCGGTATTCCCGATTTATGAGCTGGCAAACAAGTACAACTTGGCTATCGAAATTCATCCGTATGATGGAGAAAAAATAGTCAATCTTAAAGACCAATACTGGAGATTTCATTTGGTATGGATGATGGCTCAATGTGCCGACACTCTTCATTTGTTCACCCTAAATGACATACCCAATAAATTCCCGAATATAAGAACCTGCTTTGCACATGGTTGTATGCTTGGAATCGCAAATTACGGAAGGCGACTACAAGGGTTTGATGGCCGACCTGATCTTTTTGAAGATGTCGAAAACCCGAGGGCTTCATTGGGACATAAGAATTTGTTTTTTGATTCATTGGTCCATGACTCCTATACATTAGAGCTCCTGAAAAGAAGAGTTGGAGTATCTCAAATCGTGGCAGGCTTGGACGACCCGTATCCATTAGGAGAAATGGAAGGAGTTGGCAATTCATTTCCAGGAAGAGTCATTGATTTTGCCGTCGAGGTTGATATTTTAACTCAGCGAGAGGCCGATGAAATATGGAGAGACAATGTGCTGATGTGGTTGGGATAAACGGTATTAATCTATCTCGTAATTTAATCTCATTGTTATACTTGCCGTTTTACGTTTTGAACTCGTATTAAAACTTCCTCCCCAAGAATATTCGTCACTTGAGTTTTCTGCTGTAATCTGAAATACGCCCATACTTGCTTTGGTCAAGTCTCCAAGGGAACCTCCACCGTTATTTGCAATCGTCTCTGCCCTATTTTTGGCATCTTTTGTAGCTTGTTCTATCATTTTAATTTTCAGTGCAGCAAGTTTCGTGTAATAATATTGTGGTGAATACGAATTCAATTCAATACCCGCATCAATGAGTTTAGACACTTCTCTAGACGTTTGTTCAACCAAATCAACAGATTTAGACTGTACCTCAAAGGATTGACTTAATTCATAACCACGAAAAATTCGCTCAGTAAAATTGCCATTTTCATCATATTGATTGTCGTAATTTTTACTGATGTCGGCAGCATCAAAAACGATTTCATTTTCTTTAATGCCCTGATTTGACAGAAACTTCTTAACCTTTAATACATCGGCATTCAAATCGGCATATGCCTGCTTTAAATCCAAAGCATTTCTCGAAAAACTAGCCCTCCATGTGATCAAGTCTGAATCAAAAGATTCTTCACCCAATCCAGTAACTGAGATTTTAGGATCATCTTTCCCTTTAGACAAATAAGATGTCCCGAGAATATACCCAGTAATAACAACAGCAATACCAATTAAAACGGTTGGTAACATTTTTTTAACGAATTCCATAATTATAATTTAAATTGATTAACACTGAAACAATGCATTTCATTCAGTTGGTTACAGTTTATCAGACACCAAATAAAAACAAAGGATGCCAGGAACAATTGAAATAAAAACATTTGCAATTAATAAGGCATAACTTCCTTGTTGATAAAGCTGAAAATTTTCAAATGAAAAAGTACTAAACGTACTAAACCCTCCACATAGACCTATGATTAAGAATGGGGTAATCCATTCATTTTTCACTTCTTTAGCACCATAATAAATGGCCAATGCAAAAATCAAACATGCAGCAAGATTGGATATCAATGTGGACAATGGAAATTGCGTAACATATTTTGAAAATGCTTTACCAACTCCAAATCGCATTACACTTCCAATTCCTCCTCCAATAAAAACCAACAAATAGTTCATTTGTGCCTGATTTGTTTTAAAATTAAAAAATGTAAAACAACTTTGGCGATTATATAACCTAAAATTGCACCACAAATAACATCTGATACATAATGTACACCTAAATAAACCCGGCTATACAAGATAATCAGAGTTATGATTAGCAAAGTATATTTAACCCACTTTTCATGCATAACAATCCATGCGATTGAAAAAACAGCAAAATAATTGGAAGCATGGGAGGATACGAATCCATAAAGACCTCCATGGTAAAACTGTCCATCATCAAATTTATGAAAATGCAAATGCCCAACTAAGTCAAAATGATGAGATGGACGATAACGCATAAATACTTCCTTAAAAAGGTGAACGGAACTCAAATCTGAAAAAGCGATAGCCATTATAAAACCCAATAAAACAATACCGATCTGTTTTAGATTATATGAAACATATAAAGACCATAGTATTAGTAGTGCAATCGGAACAATGATGAATGGTCCTGAGAAAAACCACATGATGTGATCCATTGAACTCGAATGGGCACCATTTACCAGAAGTACGAGAGAACGATCAAATGATTCAAGAGATTCAATCATCATGAATCAATTTCCAAATCGCATCTTTTAACTCCAATAATCCTGTTTGAGCAACAGATGAAATAAACAAATACGGAACTCCTTTGAGATCATTCTTCAATTCCGCATCGAGCTCCGTTTTCAGCTCTTCATCCAACATGTCTGCTTTACTAATAACCAAAATACTTTCCTTATGCATCAACTCAGGGTTATATACCTCTAGTTCATTTTTTAGAATGTCATATTCTGTGGCAATATGATCACAATCTGCTGGAATCATGTAAAGCAATACTGAGTTTCGCTCGATGTGTCTTAAAAACCGATACCCCAAACCTTTTCCTTCAGAAGCGCCTTTAATGATTCCTGGAATATCAGCCATGACAAAAGAACGATAATCACGATAGGAAACAATGCCTAAATTAGGTCGGATCGTAGTAAAAGGATAATCTGCAATTTCAGGTTTTGCTGCAGAAACAACAGATAACAATGTACTCTTTCCTGCATTCGGAAAGCCTACCAAACCAACATCAGCCAGTATCTTAAGTTCTAAAACTTTCCATCCTTCAGCACCTTCTTCTCCAGGCTGGGCATGTCTTGGAGTTTGATTGGTTGGGGATTTAAAGTGATTGTTTCCAAGGCCTCCACGACCACCCTTTTGAAGAATTTTCTCTTCTCCTTCATCTGTTATTTCAAACAAAACATCATCTGTATCTTCATCCCTTACAATTGTTCCCAAGGGAACATCAATATATACATCTTTACCTTGAGACCCTGTTTTTAAATTGCTAGATCCGTGAGCACCATGCTCAGCTTTTATGTGTTTTTTGAATTTGAGATGTAATAAAGTCCAAAGCTGTTTATTTCCACGTAAGATCACATGACCACCTCTACCTCCATCTCCCCCATCTGGACCGCCCTTCGGAATGTATTTTTCGCGTCTGAAATGAGTTGACCCACCTCCTCCATTACCTGATTTGGCATGAATTTTTACATAATCAACAAAATTATCGGAGGCCATTACTTATTAATTTGCGTCTATTGAGTCAAAAAGTCTTTTTGTTATGTCATCTACGGATCCCATTCCATCGATTCCAAAAAACTTATTCTGATCAGCATAATAGGATTTAACAGGAGCAGTTTCCCTTTTATAAACAGCGATTCTATTCTCAATAATTGAAGGGTTCGCATCATCAGCTCTTCCGCTTACTTCTGCCCTTTTAAGCAATCTCTTTTTTAATTCATCTTCGCCTACATCTAATGAAAGCATCATTTTTATTGATGTACCCATCGAATCAAGTAATTGATCTAATGCGCTTGCTTGATTATTGGTTCTGGGAAAACCATCAAAAATAAAACCCTTTGGTTCGTTGTGTTTAATCACCTCTGACTTTAAAAGATCAATGGTTAAAGAATCAGGAACGAGCTGACCCTTATCCATATAACTCTTTGCCAGCTGACCCAATTCTGTTTCCCCTTTAATATTTGCTCTAAAAATATCTCCTGTTGACAAATGGACAAGATCATACTTCTCAATTAACCTTTCAGATTGAGTGCCTTTACCCGCTCCGGGAGGTCCAAACAATACAATATTCAACATATTATTAATCCTTTAGTTGATAAATTTCATTAAAATTTCTTCCAAGTTGGTCATAATCTAAACCATATCCAACTACAAATTTATTAGGAATTTTGAAACCGAAATATTTTGGAGCAGCATCCCCTTTAAATGCTTCTGGTTTATACAACAAAGTGCATACCTCTATCGATAAGGGGTGTTGCATTTTCAACATCGTAATGACACGCTGAACTGTCAAACCTGTGTCAACAATGTCCTCCAAAATCACGATATGTCGACCTTGAATATTTTGATTTAAACCGATAAGCTCATGTACTTTACCCGAAGTTGAGGTGCCTTCATAGGAAGAAAGTTTTATAAAAGAGAGTTCAACCTCTCCATCCATGCTTTTCATTAAATCTGAGGTAAACATGAATGCACCATTCAACACCGATAAGAACAATACATTATTGGTTCCGTAATCTGCTCTAATCTGATTGCCCAAATCTTTTACACGTGCGAGTATTTTCTCCTCACTAATGTAGGGCACAAAATCTTTATCAATAAGATGTATTTCTTTACTCATTATATGATGCAAATGTACGATTTTAACGACTAAGATGAAAAAATAACTAGGATAGCTGTATCTTTGTTTTATGAATGAAAACTGGAACAGTAAAGAATTTAAAATTGGAGTTTTAGGGGGAGGACAGCTTGGTAGAATGCTAATTCAAGAAGCCATCAACTTAAATCTTCATATCCATATCATGGATCCGGATAAAAATGCACCTTGTTCGTCAATCGCCCAAACTTTCACCTGTGCTTCTTTAACAGATTATGATGCCGTTGTTGAATTTGGAAAGGACAAAAGCTTAATCACTGTTGAAATCGAGAATGTCAATATTGAAGCATTAGAGGAGCTAGAAAACAGAGGTATTCAGGTATACCCTCAACCACGGGTTTTAAAAATCATCAAGGATAAAGGGACACAAAAAGAATTTTATAAAAAAAATGTAATCCCGACCTCTTCTTTTCATTTGTTTGAATCCAAACAAGATCTCATGAATGCCGAAATCAAATACCCTGTTATTCAAAAGTTAAGAACAGGTGGTTACGATGGTAGAGGTGTACAGGTATTAGAAAGTGTCCATAATTCATTTGAACATTCCCATCTTATTGAAGATCTTATTGATTTTGAAAAAGAAATTTCAATTATAGTCGCAAGAAATAGCAAAGGACAAATAAGCACATTTCCATCTGTTGAATGTGAATTCAACCCGGAAGCTCATCTCGTTGAGTTTTTATTCTCTCCAGCAGAAATATCAATTGAAACTGAAAGAAAAGCCAAAGAAATCGCAGCTGATGTGATTGAAAAACTCGATATGGTTGGGCTACTTGCCGTCGAGATGTTCCTTACAAAATCAGGTGACATTCTAGTGAATGAAATTGCGCCTAGACCTCATAACAGTGGACATCACACTATAGAATGTTGTGATACATCACAATTTGCTCAACACTTAAGAGCGATTGTGGGATTGCCTTTAGGAAGTACTACATTAATTCAACCAGGTGCCATGATTAATCTTCTCGGTGAGAAAGGGCATACGGGCATAGCGATTTACGAAGGCTTGTCCGATTTATTAAACCACCCTAATGTTTACCCTCACCTTTATGGCAAAGAAATAACCAAACCTTTTAGAAAAATGGGTCATGTCACTATTACAGGAAAAACATTAAGCGAAGTAAAAGACACTGCAGATCAAGTGAAGCAAATTATTAAAATTGTAGCATAAAAAAAGCCACCGAAGTGGCTTTTAAAGATTATTCAAATAGAACTATTGCACTACGAATTTTTTAATTGTTGTATTCTTTGTGTTTTTATATTGAATTGAATACATACCCTTTGCATATTGGGTTAAATCTATCTCAAAACTCCAAGCTCCATTGCTCACATTCAAATCAAACTCTCTTATGATCTGACCTGCATGATTATAAATCCCGATAACATTGAGTTCTGCATCTGGTGAAACAATAGCTACATTTAAAACATCAGAAGCGGGGTTAGGATATACTTTTAGTTTGTCATCCACATTGTAATCAAAGGATTCAGCCAACCCAAGGTTAGGTCCAGCCTCAAAACCATTTGCTACGGCCTCTGAAATTGAGTTAGAATTAGCATTATCTATACGACCCGAAGGATCTATGAGTAGTCCTATGATGTGCATGTTGTTCTCATCCCAATCCGCAGGCAGCGTAAACGTGAAATTTGAAATATGGCTTTCGCCGGGATTAATTGTAGCCGGTAAGCTCGCTGAAGAACCTCCAAAAGATGGAGAAATTGACCTAGCTACATGATCGTATTCCATTTGTGCCGCAGGAACCGGGTTAGGCAAAACTTCATACCCTCCCATAACTCCATTTCCTCCTCCTGCATATGCATTCGATTGACTGTAACCGGAAGATGTTCCTGTCACATCGTCTTCAGTAAGTGCACATGCCACTTTATAATTGTTTGTTGCATTTTGAGAAAATGTAGTATTTACAGATACTTCTAAAATTCTGGTGGCTGGATCCCAAGTTGCTCCATTTATAACCGTGCCGGCAGGTGTGGTTTGCAATCTTTCTAAAAAATCGGCATTCATTGCAGATGGATCAACGTCTGGACCTCTATCAACAACTGCGCTAGGGTAACCCCCAATTAAAGCTCCCATCCCAGCATCATACTCGATATCCGTCATAGGATCTCCATTGTGAACCGCAATTCCGATCCAATAATCTGCATATGTCTCTTGAAATAAATCCATATAGACTGCTCCTCTTGGACACCATTGACACCATGTTCCAGTAGCCTCTTCACCAACAACAACCTTTCCTGCTGCTGGTACTATAGGATCAATACTAATCACCTTGGAATCATCTGAAGCATCATCATCTGTTCCTGATCCATTCACATTTGATATGGTAACTGTTAAATCATTATTTCCTAAAACTGGAGTAAGTTGCGAAGTGAAGGTATGCTCGTAAGTATCTAAAGACATCAAATTCAATCCTGTAATATTCTCTGTAACATCAGCTCCATTGTAATTGTATGTTAAATCAAAAGAATTGATTGTTGTAGATCCCAGATTCCTAGCCGTAGCAGCCACATCATAACTTAAACCAGCTATACCATTAATTTGAGTAATAAATGAAACACCACCATTCAGATTCGGTAGATTAGCAGGGATATGGGTATAACTAATATCATCAACATAAAAACCTGAAATTCCATTCCCGCCTTGACCTGTAGGATTTACTGGATACAAATCTAAAATTCCTATTTGACCCGTTGGGTTCGAAAATGAACCTTGTGAAACGTTGTCGATAAAAAGCTCCCAAACATTAGAGGTCAAATCCATTTCAACACGAAGATTGAACCATTGGGCACTTGGATAATTGGCATTTATGTATGGTGTTCCCTGATTAGAAAGTTTCAGTGTTCCATCTTGAAGCATGTAGCAATCTAGTGCCCATACCTGAGCAACAACAAGTGTTCCTTGTAAATTAAAGTATGCTCCCTTACCCGCTTCAACGAAAAAATTAGCTTCAAAGGAAAAGTTTCCAGAGTTATACACCTGATCAAAAGGCAATACAACATCAGCCGGTCCACCATTGGCTGCAGTCGATGAAAAATATATGGATTGATTGCCACTACTTGCGTTGTTATTGGTTATGGTTACATCTTCTGCACCTCCCTCTGTTCCACTCCATGTGGTCCAATCAGGTGAGCTACTCCCCAAGTATGAACCCACAGAATAGGATTCAAAATCATCAGAAAATGATTGAGCAAATATGGTACTCGTTGCGACCACAGACATTAAAAATAAAATAGATTTTTTCATTAGGTTTTGTTTTATATTATAGTTTTCAGTATACATTCTATGTTTGAAAAGAAATTTACACGATTCACAAATATCAGTATTTTATTTCACAATCTCCTTTGACTTGAACAATTCACAGAATTGTATGTTAAGCGACATTTTTTTAGTAAATTCGACCCTTAAACTTAAAAAATAAATAATGAATCCAGATTATCAATTAATGTTATGGGCTTGGGTAGGAGTTGCAGCTTGGGTAGGTTTTGTAATCTTTTCAAACCGAAAAATACATCCAAAAGCTTTATTCACCCTATTTATGGTTGAACTATGGGAGCGTTTTAGCTACTACGGTATGCGTGCGCTGCTGATTTTATACATGACTGCAGACATCATGGATGGAGGTTTTGCGTTTGATGACGCAAAAGCCTATGGAATCTATGGTGCATATGGTGCCTTAGTTTACCTCACACCTCTTGTTGGGGGATTCTTCGCTGATAAACTGGTTGGATTCAGAAAAGCCATTGTCTGGGGAGCGATCTTAATGGCCATTGGTCAATTCACCCTATTCCTTGGAGGCAATGAAAATGAAACCATGTTTTATATAGGACTCGCGGTATTGGTTGTTGGTAATGGTTTTTTCAAGCCAAACATTTCAAGTATGATCGGAAGATTTTACGAAGAGGGAGACAAAAGAAGAGATGGAGCTTTCACCTTATTTTATATGGGAATTAATATGGGGGCATTTCTTGCTCCATTAACCTGCGGTGCTATAGGTGAGAACGAAGGTTGGCAATATGGTTTCCTCGCAGCTGGTGTGGGTATGGCTGTTGGTTATCTTGTATTCCTTTGGGGACAAAAACAAGGTGTTTACAATGAAGTAGGAATGGGCCCAGATGTGGTAATGGAAAAACCCATTATACCAGGTATATCAAATAAATTATTTCCAGTTATTGCGACTGTAATAATGATTGCATTGGCCTCTACGTTAATAGTATACAATGATATTGTAGACTTGATCTTAGTAATTCTAGCAACCATGGTCATCGGATACCTTCTTTATGAAGCCAGTAAAATGGAAAAGGTCGCTAAACAAAGAATTTGGGTTATTGCAGTCTTATTATTTTTTACAACTGTATTTTGGACCTTCTTTGAATTAGCGGGTTCGGCATTAAGTTTATTTACAGCACGTAATGTAGATCGTACTTTATTTGGATTTGAAATAAAAACCACCTTTTTTCAATCCTTCAACCCTTTCTTTATCATGATATTTGCCCCCATCTTTTCGTGGTTGTGGATTAAGCTATCAAACATGAATAGAGAGCCAGCAGCTCCATACAAATTTGGTTTTGGATTGGTGCTTTTAGGCCTAGGATTTTTAGCCCTAAACGTAGGAGGAGGATCTGCAAGCGCAGGAATGATTCCAGCTATATTTATGGTATTCTTATATCTATTACATACGATTGGTGAGCTTACCTTGTCACCTGTTGGATTGTCACTGGTAACAAAGCTTTCGCCACGTCACATGGTTGGTTTCCTAATGGGTATATGGTTGCTTTCGTCTTCATTAGCTCATCAGGGTGGTAAGCACATTGCAAAACTCACAACGGTAAATGAAAAAACCATCGTTGAAAGCGAATCATTCAAAAATGCTAAGATGGATAAAGACATCAAAGCATTATTAATTACCGATAAGTACAAAGAAAAGCTTGAGGAAGGTTCTGTTGAAGAGGTACTTACTGATTCCACTTTCATTGCAGAATTAAATACCAAAAGTGATAAAGAGTACGCCAAGTCTACAGTTTACATTAAAGAAGCATTGGCAGAAGCCAATAATTATAAGGGAACGAAAAAAGAGAAAATGCTTAAAGCGGCAAAAGTTGAATTTATTTCCTACAAGGATAAAGCAGTAGACTCCGCCACCATTTCTGAAAGTGATTTAGCAAAATTATCTAAAAACACGCCAGGAATTGCCGTAATAAATGCCATCAAAAGCGAATCATTACAAAAGGGTCTAAGCGTTTTCGAATTACTTGGATTTATTGCCATTGCTTGTGGACTTCTACTGTTTATTATTGGAAAGCCGATCAAAAAATGGATGCACGGCATCAACTAATTTAATTTACTATTCAAAAGGCTGCTATTGGCAGCCTTTTTTGTTTTTAATACATTCGAAAAATGAAAACAATATTTACATTATTCATTATTTTATTTACTGCGTTTCAATATGATTCTCAGACAACTGTTGAGATGGTTACCAATAAAAACATTGATACGTCTATACATTCAGTTTCATTTAGTGAATTGGAGGAGTTGTATTATGCATCAGAACATCCAGATTTAAAAATAACCTTTGATTCCCTTTACGACTATCACATTCATTTTGATGGTAAAAACACTGGCCTGATATCAAATCGCGATATTTATTTAAGGAAATTAGAAAGAGGAGACCATACCATTACACTTAAAAAGAAAGGTGAAAAGTCTTTAAGTAAAACCTTAAAAGTTAAACCTTCTCCCCCATGGTTTTCAAATGATGCCGTGGTATTGGGATTATTAATGATTGCACTTTTCCTTGTTTTTAGAACGGCAAACAGTCAGCGTAGCTATTTCAAGAAATTTTACAAAGTGGTACCCGCGCTCTTACTTTGCTATTTTATCCCTGCGGGATTAAACTCATTCGGAATCATTTCCTCAGAGGAATCAGAATTATACTTTATAGCTTCCCGATATTTATTGCCTGCCAGTTTAATTCTTTTGTGTTTAAGCATCGATATTCCGGCTATCAAGAGACTAGGATCCAAAGCAATAATCATGTTTTTTGCTGCAACTGCAGGCATCATACTTGGTGGGCCTTTTGCTTTATGGATTGTATCATTAATATCTCCAGACGTCTTGAATGACGAAATATGGCGTGGCCTTTCAACCGTTGCCGGGTCATGGATTGGTGGTGGAGCAAATCAGGCCGCCATGAAAGAAATATACAGTGCTAGTGATCAAATGTTTTCGGCTATGATCATTGTTGACGTATTTGTTGCCAATTTATTTATGTCAATACTGTTGTTTGGAATTGGGTACAATAAAAAATTAAATAAGTTCTTTAAAGCAGACGATAGTGCCATTGAAAACCTAAAATCAAAAATGGAGAAATTTCAATCTGGCGTCACGAGGGTTGCTACATTCAACGATTTGGTCTATATGCTAGGAATTACTTTTTTCTTTGTCGGATTTGCCCACCTTGGTGCGGATATACTTGGCCCTTTGATCTCAGATTCGCTTGAAGAAATGACCAATCGAGATGCCGCAAGACTGCTCCAACAATTCGGTAGTGGTTTTTTCTGGCTGGTTGTATTGTCAACTGTTTTTGGCGTTTGTTTGTCCTTTACCAAATTTCGTGAATTCGAGGGTGTTGGAGCCTCTAAAATGGGAAGCGTATTTCTATATGTGCTCGTAGCAACTATAGGAATGAAAATGGACATCATGGAGCTTATTGCCAATTGGGGGGTGTTTAAATTCTTATTATCTATTGGCTTGATTTGGATTACAGTCCATGCCTTATTCCTATTTGTTGTTGCTAAAATCATCAAAGCACCATTCTTTTATGTTGCCGTGGGTAGTCAAGCGAATGTTGGAGGTGCCGCTTCTGCTCCAATTGTAGCAGGTGCATTTAGTCCGTCTTTGGCACCGGTAGGGGTATTATTGGCCGTGCTGGGATATGCAGTAGGAACTTTTGGTGCCATTATTTGTACGCTGATGATGAAATCATTGGCAGGTTAATAGGTCGATCCTATTCTTTTGTTCACGAGACTTTCAATTTTTGTAAAAAGATTGGTGGGTAAATATGTTCGCCATTCAATTTCCTCTAGCTCTCCACCAAAAACAAAATATTGATCGATGTTTGCAGCAACAAATTCTTTTACTACATGTTCATGAAAATTAATGGTTGCAATCCACCCCTCCTCTACATCCTCAAACCATTCTTCGTAATAGCAATCATCTGAAGAATGAAAATTCAATACGTTCTCACCAATCAAAATGAATTTGTTGATTCCATAATTAATCATTGGTTCTATGATATCGCGTTTTAAAATCATGATGTCATTTTCAATGGCATCATTCCACTCACCAATAAACTCGATAAAGGCATAACCGGAATCATAATCAACATAAATTACTTTCATAAATAAAGTGGGTGACCCAAAGTGATCCCATTGTGGATGAATCAAGTAATTATAAATGCGATTCTCGAACTCAAATTCACTATACTGCCGATTGTAAAAAGGTGAAGCCTCATCTTCAGATGCGATATAATAGCCGCGCCAATTAAAATAGGGTTCAATGAAATGCATATTCAAATTTACACAACACAATTGATTAATTCTTATTAAATTTGAATACAATCAAAAAAAAAACATGTACAAAATAATATTTATTCTTTCGCTTGCTTTAACGTTTTACGGATGTTCTGAAGAAACAAAAAAAGAAAAGAAAAGTGCGTCTTCTTCAAAAGTAGTTGCTACTGACCTTTCCCTGCAAAGTGAAGCCATTTCCTTTATTAGTAGCCAAGAGAACCCTGCCATGTACGGCTCGATTAAGTTAAACCAACTGCTCAATAAAGCCTATTACAATTCCGAGGTTTCCAAATCAAGTCTGCTAAAATCAGCAATGGCTAAAGATGTGATCAATGAAGTGGAAAGAATAAAATCTTACATAAATACCGCAATGCCGATTTA
Source organism: uncultured Flavobacteriales bacterium (assembly GCA_938092255.1). Classification (GTDB taxonomy): domain Bacteria; phylum Bacteroidota; class Bacteroidia; order Flavobacteriales_D; family Crocinitomicaceae; genus UBA952. The sequence goes on from CALKHF010000086.1 coordinate 12,845, forward strand.
TTATACCGTCAATATTGAGAATGCGTCTCCAATGCCTAATGTAGAAGTCGTAGCATTTGGTGGCATCAATGACCGTGAATCCATTTTAAAGGAAATGAAAAAAATGGATTCCAAAATGAGTTCTAAGAAACATGGGGATTTTGAATTAATTGAACAACCGGGTGTGGCTATCGCTATGACCAAAGATAAATTTGTATTCTCATTTAATTCAAATTTAAGATCCAATGGAAACACCGTTTCAAAGTTTAAAAAATACTTTAAATCATTTAAGGGAAAACCGGATGCTCGAGTAAAGGAGGTTATTGAAAACTCGAAAGATGTGACTATGACTTATGATTTTGGGAATTTAACTGAAGTATTGCGCGAATATCTTTCTGAAGCTGACCTTCCTGATTTCAGCCCAAATCTTTTAAGTTCAATGGAGTGGTTGGAAGATTTGGACATGACATCTTCCATGAATCTGGCTTTTGAAAATGGGGCTATTTCACTTTCTTTAGATATGTATGGTTCGGATGAAATGAAGAAAACCTTTAAAAACCTTATGGGCTCAAACTCTAAATCAGTCATTTCAAAACTGGGCCAAGGAAAACCTTTTGCCGGAATATTAGCGAGTATCAATGTGGCAGAATATCAAAAAATGATTTACGAAATGTATCCAGACGGTATCATTAACACCTTGATGGACATGAACCTAGGGAATGAATTTGAAAGTCAAATCCCATCAGAACTCGTTGCATTAGAAGCTACCTTAAGAAAAGACGGGTTCGAAAGTTTTATCGGAGGAGATCTAGGAATGATGCTCTACAATATCCCAAGCGACTTGGACGATATTATTCCTGAATTAAGTGTTTACCTAAGTATAGGTGAAAATTTGAAGAAATTAATAGAGGAAAACCCATTGCCTGACACAGAGAAAAACAATATTAAAATTGATGTGCAAAACGATCAAATAAACATCTATTCTAAAAATCATGCTCCAAACAAAAAAGGTCCTGAAATGAGCGGTAAACTTTCTCATATAGGAAATACTCCTTTTTCTGGATTTGTAGATATTGATCAAATTCCAACTGATAATCTACCAAGAGATATAAGAGATTTCAAATCCATTCTGGAAATGCTTGATTTTGTTGACATGGAAATGGATGTAGACGGAGGTCGTATTACACTCCACATGAAGAATAAGTCTAAGAATGCGCTTACACAGCTTATGGATGAGGCACTGGAAATCGGTATGCAATTGTTTACTGAAGGATTATTTCTTTAACCCGAAATTATTTTGGGGAAAGACAAGCTTAAACGTTTCGAAGAAATAAAGAGTTTCCCAAATGTACTGGAACCTCCAGTCATGGAAACCTATGAGAAAAAAGGCAAATGGCATAAAGAGATTTTTAAAAATGACAATCCCATTGTACTGGAGCTTGGATGTGGAAAAGGGGAATACGCTGTTG
>CALKHF010000087.1 GCA_938092255.1 uncultured Flavobacteriales bacterium
TCTTTTTTTCTTCCTATGTAATCCTTGTGATAAAAAGGATTAGGGATTTCTCCTCCATTAACATTTTGAAAAGCATCTACCACATTAGCAAAACCTTTTTGCTCAGTTAATTTTAATAATTCTGAATGCTCTAATTCATCACACAAATAAGATCTACATCCGTTCAAGAAAGTGCTTGATTTTGAATTCCCTTGCTTATCGTTTTGTTTTAAATGTTTGAGAATATTTCTGGAGAAAGGCTCAGATAAATCTTTGAGACTAATTCTAGTAGTTTCATTATTTACTAATTCTAGTAAACTCTTTGCAAAAGCAAATTTATAAGTAGCAGAATTTTTCCCAAATAAAATTATAGCTCTCCATTGAGATTCTAAACTGGGATCATTTAATTGGAATTTTGTCATTAAGAATAATATTCTGGACTAATTTAATGAAAAAATTATTCCCTAAAATAAATTTTATTTTAGGGAATAATGCCGTGGAGCCAAAGGGAGTGAAGTCGAACTATTTTGGGGTTGATTTGATTGATCTACATCAAATTTAGGCCTATTTCTTCCATGTGCCACCGTATTTATAAGCACTGTTATTCTCTTTGACTTTAAGTAAGCAACCTTCACACACAAATACCCATTCCTTAGGGTTTTCATATTGTACCCTATACATGGTAGAAAAATCTACATTGCAGACGTTACAGTGCTTAATAAGTTGTGTCATAAACTAACATTCTTCTTCTAATGGTTTTAATAATTGTTTACCGATAGTATCACTTAATTTGTTTCTTGGTCCAAGCATAGCGTCATCAATATTCAAAAAGTTTAATATTTTGCCCAACAAAAACTTTAAAGTATCCCCGATAATTACCAAAATTGACATTTTCTCCTAATGGAGAATCTAAATCAATCTTCTTATCTTTTCTAACCACTTTGAGCTTACAAAACCCCATTTGTGTACTATAAATTATTGAATTTATAAGATGTGAACCTATGGGGACTGATGTCATTTCCCCTTCTGCTAGCATCATTTTGTAAGCTTTATATCGTTCGAAGATAGCAGAATCTCTAATTTCCATTAAATCCTCTATGTTATTTTCTTTTAAAAATATTTCAGCCCCAAATATTTCAAACATGTTTAAAAGTAGGAGGTTTTTATAATAATAAAATTTAGAATTCCATTTTATGAGATTTAAAATACGATAAGTAAGAGCAAGAAACTTAACTTTTTGGTTTAAAGGTAAAATCAGTTTTTTGTTTTTAATAGCTAACAACATAATTGACACAGCATCATTAAGAAAAATAAATGTCAAATTATCATCATTATACGATTTTAAGTATTTATTACTAATAAAACGATGATTGTGAGTTATGGGTTCTGAAGGTATTCCAGTTAATTTAATCTCTTCTTGGTTTTTTATAAATTGTTGAAGTTTATTAAGTTTAGAGTAATCTATATAATAACTCACTTCATTTGGTGCAGATTCAATTTGTGATTCTAAACGTTTGAGGTTAAAATATTTTTCTAATTTATTGAGATTTTCTAATTTTTCATAACTAATTTTAATTGTACTTATATCTTCTGAATAAGTTTCGTTCCAAAAATGTAATAGAATATGATATCCTATAAAAAGAGCATTCAAAGAACGAATATCTTGAGAAATACCAATTTGATTTCTTGTTTGAATCAATGAATAAACAGATTTGATTGTCTTTTCAATTTTATTAGTAATACGCTGACCTTCTTTTGTACTTGTATCTTTTTGAGTATGCTGTAACGTGGTGTTTTCGTCCATACCGTCATCACCAGCTTTAAGTGCCATTTCTTCGCTATTACTAGAAATTTCTTCTGGATTCTCTCTTATCTTTAGTACATCTAGAAACTCTTCAACTAAAGATGTAATGTTTTCACTTGTAACCTGTTCATCAATAGGAAGACTCGCATTTTTATTGTATTCGTTTTCTGAAATTATTTCGCCTTTATCTTCTTTAATATCTATACTTGCTTGAAGGGGATATTGAGAAGTAGCACTATCTTTAAAAACTCTTTCTTGGTCTAGAAAATCTAGAACTAACTCATAGTTTAAGGAATTAAAGATATCTAGATGTTCAAAACTTTGTAGGCGAGCTAGGCGATCATCAGGATTAGATTTTTTAAGTGCATTCGTATGCTGCACTAACCCAAAGGTTGAAATTCTTTCAAGTGTTTCTGAATCAAATAAGGCAACTTTAAATACACCTTCGGTTTTTGTTAATTCATTTTGAATTATAGTAGAATTCAATGATAATTCAATGCTCTCAAGGAATTCATTGGAATTATTGAAAGTTCTTAAGAGGTAAGGTTTCAAAAGACTCTTGTTTAATGTAAGTTTTAAAGTTTGATCATTAATTTCAGTATGTTTTATTTTTATCAAAAGGCTTGATGGTTCTAAATCTTGACTCTTGATATTTCGTTCTTTTAGTATATTCAAGGTTCCCTTTTTGGGGATATTAATACCCAATTCTTTAAGAAAATCTCTAGGTTTTTCTGATTCCATGGTAATGACTACTTCATCATTTTTAAAGGGTCTATTGCTTACACCGTAAGCTTCTAATGTTGCGTTGGCACTACCTAGAATAAAAATAGTCTTATCCTTATATTCTATTTGGATCATTTTTGCATGTAGGCGCCGAATACTTTTTGAATTACCTTCTTTAATTACATTACCCCAGTCTGAAAATTGGCTTTTATTTGATTTGAAATCTACAGGGAGAATACCATTTGTAATATCAACTACACAATGTATTTCTAAAGGGATTAAATCATTAATTAATCTCTGTAAAAATGCTCCAGAACGATTGTAATATGGTGCAATAATTTTAATGCTTGTGGGATTTTTGGATAGTTTACTTATAACATCTTTATATAGAGAATTTTCATTTTGAGTATATGACAGATTGTAAACGATTTCTTTTATTGTTTCCGTTTCGTTTTGAATATTTTCTAGTTTATTTATCCATTGAGAATACTGATTTATCCAACCAATTTTAGTCGTATTGATTTCAGAACAATGTGATGATAACTTTTGAATATACTTCCAAGCAGATTTAAAAATAGGCTGGGTCTTTGTTCTTTCATTACTCGTGTAAAATGATGACCAGATTTCATCGTTATATAAAAGACCACTTGAAGTAATATTACCGCTACCAACAGAAAGATACCCTTTGTCTTTTCCTGCTAAAAAAATTATTTTAGGATGAAAGGCTCCTGAAATATGAACAGGTGTAATGCTGTAATTTGCTTTGAACTTTATAGAACTAGTACTTAAGTGAGTAGACAAGTATTTCTCTAACATTGCAGCATCAACAAATAGATTGATATTTGTTATCCCTGCACTTCTTAATCTTGGTAAGATAAGCTGTTCAAAGAAAGCCAAATCAATACTATAACTTGTAATAACACAACTGTGATATTTATTCTTTCCTGTACCAATTAACTCTAAAATATTAGAACGTTCTATTTTCATTGTTCTAGGTTTTTTAGATGTTCCAGTCCTTTAGAAGTCAAAGTTGTAGTTTTAGAATCTATAATATTCAAATCACGCATGAAATCGAATAGGGTGTGAATTCTTGGTGATGAATAATCATAATGAAAATCATCCACAAATCTTATCATACCATCGTCTCTATAAAATTTAGCGCTATTTTGTGTAGCATTTAGCTTCCTTAAAGCAACAAAATGATGTCTATTGACGACATAACTGATAATAAAAAATTCAACAAACTGGGTTATAGTAAAATCATTTTTTAAATCAAAATCGTTATATGAATTGAGAAAACTACTTGGTGTATGTATTTTGAAATTGTTAGAAATTGTGATTAGTTCGCTTACACTAGTCTTATTTTCGATAAATAATTTTTGAATAGCACAAAGCGTCAAAAATATTTTGATATATGGATCGTTTTCTTTTTTTGATAGATTAACTAATTCCTCAACAGAATCTTTCTTAAAGGATTTTCCAAAAAATAAATGCTCCTTTTTATTATCACCTTTTGAATCAAATAATGTTGAAACTTTTGAAACTATATGATCAATTAATTCGATTTCATCTATCCAGTTATTGCTAGACTTTTCATCTAATATTTTAAGAAAAGCATCTAAACAACCGGTGCAAGAAACACTCCAAAACTGTTCTAAAATAAAAAAGTACCATAATTTTTCAGTGGTAGAATAATCAGTTTGCCATCCATTGCCATAAATAGAAAAAGGAACATTTAACTGATTGTATTTTTCTTCTTCTTCATTTTGAGTAATGTTAGATAGTAATAGTTTGATTGTTTTTTTTCTAAAATAAGTTTCTTGAGTCTCTTTAGGTCTATCCACTCCAGAGAATAGTTTCCATAATAATTCTTGTTCTTTACTTTTATCTGGTATATCAAGCATATTATAATCAATACTCAATAACTCAAGTTCTCTTTTAGTGATGTAGTTGTTTTCGATGGCATCAGTAAAAATTTGAATATTTGATGACGTGTTTTGACTAAAAGCATCTGCCAACTGTTTCCCTGATACTTTTGTTTGGTGTTCAAAATCTGTACGTATATATAATCCTTCTTTATCACCTTGATCTCCAAGAATGCCCATTTGTTTTATGGAACTTATATAATACTGACCAAGTACGCCACGAGGGTTTTTCCAGTATGAACCTTCACTATTAGCTTCTTCTTGAGTTCCTGATTTAAGATTAATAGTTTCATCACTACTTTCAAAAATAGCCTGAGCTTTTGTAATACCAGGAACCCCTCCCAAATTTTTATAAGCTGCAATAAGTGCCAATAAAAATTCAGCCCGCCTTAAATAATTATTTTGCTTACTCCTTGATGTGTTTCTAATTGTTTTAGCGTACCAATCGAAAAACCAGCAATAAAAAGAATAATAACGCACGCGTTGTGTTACGTTATTAAGACCTGGTAGTAATAAATCAAAAATACGTTCGCTAGTTAAATTTAAGCCTAATTGATCTAGACCAGAAATAGGATAATGTGGTTTTCCTAAAAAAGGTGCCTTTACTTGATTGCTTTCAAATTGACGTATACTCATTAATTTTAGTTTAGGCTACTTATCCTAGTTTTTTCAATTTATCTTCTTTGAAATAATTTTAGTTCTAATTTTGCAGGCGTTGTAATTTTTAAAGCGCGTGCATGATTAATTACTTTACTGTAATGTGCTTCATCCTTAAACTGTTTCCAGGGTAGTAGCTCTAATTTAGGCAATCCTTTAAGCTTTGCTTGTTCATTTAGTTTTTGCTGTATAATTCTATCAACAGGAAAGTGAGGGGGCTCTTTAATGTTACCCAAACACCACTGGTATTTTAGATATAAGTTGAGCATTTTTTGAGCAATGCCAAAATTAATTTTTCCGCCATTAAATATTTCTGAGTATTGTTTGCTGCTATCGCTTACCGCTTTGATGTTATTTATATGTTGCCCGTCAGTTACTTTATCGGTTTTGTATTGCGCCAATATGTTTTCTACAACAACTGTTGTATTGTTTTTAAAAAGTACTTTAGTGTCATTTGAAGCATTATCAACATAAGCATAAGCCCTTTGAAAAGAAGCTCCAAAGGTGAGCATCCAAATTTCTTTATTTATAAAATCTTCTTTCATAGATTATTTAAACTTAAATTTTTCTTAATATAATCCGGATCAATTCCTTGCTCCTCAGCTCCATTTATAATTTTATCTAAATAAGACTTATTAGGTAATTTATCTGTTATTTTGTTTGATACAGCAGTTATTACATCAAAGCATTTATCATGATTGTAATGTGCTTCAAGTTCACATACATCATATCCTTTTTCGTATTTTTTCATGAAGTCGTAAAAGGTATCCTCTCTAATTAAATAAGCGATACCATAAACATCTTTTCCATTATCTTTTTTAATATTTGCTTTGGCACTGCCGTCTTTACTCTTTTTATTATAAATAAATTGATAATCTTTAATTCTGCATAATTTTTTTAATAAATAAAAATCACCTAGATTATTGAGCCGCTCATTCATTTGTTTTTCATCTAGATTTGAGCCGTAAGTGAAATACCAGGTGTGTTTGATATTACATATTTCATCAATCTTAAAAACTAAATTCTTTCTGAGTTGGATTTCTTTTGGTTGATTTAGTTTGTTTAGGTAATTTTTGAAATGTTCTTTCAAGCGATCAATAAATATATCTCTGTTAAAAATATAGTGTGCCCCCTCTTTGTAATAATACTTTTCTGAGTTCGTATTTCTCTCTGATGTATTAGAAATAATGAGTTCTGGTCCCTTAGTTCGAGCCTCATGAACCAATCCACATCTGATGTAACTATAAAACCTTTTTCTAACTTCAGAATTCGTATTCCTATTTAAAGGATTAGAGTCTTTAAACAAATCTCTGTAGAGTCCAGCACTACTAGTGTATTCAGATGGTGATATGGAATTATAGCTTTTATTTGCTTTGCGTTCCACATATCTTTTACCAAATTGGAAGGCCGCCATTGCCTCCATTAATACAACTGCTATTAGCGTTATTGAAAATCCTTCACCTTTATCTAGTTGTTCGTATTTTATTTTCTCAATTGGGTTAAGAAACCTCGTTTGTATACGATTTTCAAATACCTCTATTGCCTTTTTCCATTTTGGAGGTAATACTTTGTTATCTGTTTGCGTTAGTGCCTTTATTATTTCTGAATTTTCTCTGAGTTCTATCCAATCGACATTATTGAAATCACCTGATATTTTGAATTTATCCATTATATGCTATTGATTTTTATATCTAATTTTTTTTATTTATAAAATCTTTTTTCATCTTCATTTTATTAATTCGTTTTTCATTTTCGGCGAGAAAGGGCTGGTTCAAATGCACCTAGGAAAATTTAAATGTGCATGAATGTTTTAATTAATCCTATAATAACTTAATCTGATTAATTCCTTTCTTTAATAACACTATTTATAAATTTAATTTCAGATTGCTGGAGATTGTATTTCTTATACAGTTTAACGTCAGTCCACTTTTTACTTAAATCTTGTACTGGGACAAAACGAAAAATTTCTTGATTCATATTATGACTATTTTTCATTAACAGCATCATGAAACGGAAAAACTTTGTTTTCATGTAAGCAACTAAATTTTCAGCTTCACGCTTATTCTTGACAACTCTTACTAGTAAATGAGTGTCTGTACATAATGAACCGGGCTCTGAAATAATTGGATTACTTATAATAGAATGGGGTAGTTCATCATAACCTGGACTTGCTTTTGCTACTAGAACTTTCCATTTGTTAATTATAGATTTCTTGTCATTATATTCTGGTATTTTGTTTTTTGCGATATAACCAATATTACCCTTTGCCAAATAAACTTTATGATTTCCTACGCCATTTCTAGACTTTACATCTTTATTGTTTGAAGCTAGTTTAAAAGCATTTCTTGAAAACGCTCCGTTTATTATCATTTCTTCTTCGGTTATAACAATCTTTTTTAGAATTTCTATTCCCAAATTATATCTTATTAGAATATCGTGGCTGTTGGTTCTAAGCGGTCTTTTTGAATCATAAATATCTTTGTTAATATGATTGAATACATGACAATTGTCATTATGCTCTGCATCCCAAAGAAAAGTACAAACACCACCACGTAAGCTCACTGGACTTTCAAAATATATTGTTGGATCAGGGTAATCATGCAGTATTGCGATGCGTTTATCATCAATAAAAGATTTTCTAAACTCTGGCAATCCTATTCCTTTTCCGCCTGAGTACCAACTGGATTTAAGAATCATTGCAATAAATGCTGGATTTAATTCTTTGGCTATTTCGAAAAAATTATGATAAATCGCTGACCCAGAACCGGAACCTTTCCTACCGCCACCATCTGTTTTTTGATATGGTGGTCCCGAGACTATAATATCAGGCTTAAGTTCTTTAAGCGATGCCATAATCTCATTGTTATCTTTGGCAATCAGATCAAAAGAATTGATATCTAATATATTTTTTAGAGGTAATCCCAAAGACTCGTATACTTTTCTTGTTAATTCGTATGCGAGAGAAGATGTAGTAACCGAATATATGTTATTCATTAAATTCGGCAGTGTCTTACTATAAGCTTTATAAACAGCAACAGCAAGTTCACCTTGCTTTGAAGCTAAATCTAAGATTACAAAGCTCTCGTTAACCTTATCAACTGGGATAAGTTCAACCAAATCATCAGCAACTCTGGCAGGCATAACCACCTCTGAGACAGAAACTCTAGCAAATTTTTTCATAGCCATTGCAGCTCTTTCTACTGGAATAAGTGATTTGTCGCGACCTAAATCATTTATATTTTTAATTTTATATTCAAACTGATTAAGCACGAATTCTGAAGAAGCCTGAAGCATAGTTTCAAGATCTTTAGTGTAAATACCAACATTTTTTAGAATGCGCTTATTATCATCAATTTCATTTATGCTTTCGATGATTTTAGCAATGGAATTGACTTCAGATTTAGTTAAAAAAGCATAGAACAGGATGCGTAAGCGGTAGGCCGCTAATTGTTTTTCGATTAACCTAATATCATCTTCTTCATCACTATTATTCTTATTATTTGTAGAGTCATCTTTTTTATCGCGCTCCGCTTCTGAAGAATTGCCTGTGTCCATTTCAGTTCCATCGCCTTCTGCAGGGTTAATCTCCAGTCCTTTTTTTGCATCGATAGGGTTGATACTTTCAATTAATGCCTTTAGTTTTTCATTATCCATTAGTTTGCTATCGAATGGAACATCACTAGCTTCCTCTAGAATACTTCTATCTCGTGAATAATTTCTAACAGCATCAATAATATTAGTAGGTTTTATTTTGACCAACTTATTTTTATTCAAGCTGATTATAGGGGAAATTTCAAGCTCTTTTTTTATTCTTTCTTCCAACATTTCATTGCCTTTTTCAGCTACATTAATGTTATAAAAAAGAGATTTTTGAACCTGCATCTGAAAAAGACGGTTGGGATCAAAGTCAACCAATAAAGTCTGAGGCTTCATATTGTATTTAATAACCTCTTCATCATCATCTATATATGATTTAATATATTGATTCTGTAATCGAAAAATGGATTGATCGTATTCTTGAGGGGAAGCGGTGTCCTTGAAATAAAACATAGTATCCCATTCTGGTACGGTTGTCCCCGTAAGCATTCTGTTTACAGTAAAAGTTATGGTTTTCTTATCTTCATCCTCACATTTAGTAATTATACTTTTTACACTTCTGGTAGTTTTATAGAGCCCTTCATTATCTACCCCAGCTATATTTAAAATCTTATATTCATTCAATTTCAAGAACTTATCCGTGTTATCTGTAATCAATTTTTCTAATGCATCACATGAGGCTTTAAAGGGTAAAACACAAACAATATGACGGCAAAGTTTACCTTCTTGTATTTTATCATAGTTTAAAAAGCTTAGTAAACTACTATCTGTTTTTTTACCATCTATGACTTGAAACAACTCAAGAATTTCTTTTTTGTACTTAAATTCTTTGTGACTACCATCTTTTGCTTTTGTTATAGAATTAGGGCGGAATAATTCAGAAAAAGCATATGTTTTGCCATTTTTCCTAAGTTCTTTCATTCTGTGCCTAGTTGACTTATTAGGGTGAAATGCAAATCGAATCATCTCAGGAAATCCATAATAAGGATTATCCCATTCTTTCTTATCTAAATTTTCCTCGTCATTGTCCCATTTTTTTTGATCTTCAACAATATCTACAAATTGATAAAATGCAATAATTTGATCCTCTGTAAATTCATCTCCCATCAAAATTCTATAAGGAGTACCAGATAAGTGAAGACTTACTTTGGCATCAAAGACCTTTAGGGCCGAAGTATTATCTGTTTCTGAATCGTCTTCATCTTTCAGCTCTTTATCTATTTCATTCTTTTTTAAACCTAAATTCTTTAGCACTTTGCCATATTCTTCTGCTCTGGCTCCATAATGTGTTTCATCTATTATGAGTAGGTCTAGTTTTTTACTAAACAACTCTGCGTGTCGTTCTTTCAAATTATCGCCTTGTAAATCCTGTAGCGTTAGGAAAATTACTAGACGTTTATCTTCTGCAAGTTTCTTCGTAATAATGGAATTACTTTTGTCTAAATCGGCCTTGTTTAAAAAATCAAATTCAAGAAATTTTTCGTGTGTTTCTACTGTTTGCTTCCATTCTGATTGAACATCTGCCTTAGCCGAGAGAATAACTACAATTTTGCTATCCATCTCATCATGTATTGCGCAGCACATTGCAGTAAAGGATTTACCGAATCGCATTACTGCATACATTAAAAGATTAGTATGTCCTTTTTTTACAGCATCTCCAAATGCGGAAATTGTTTTTTCTTGATTTGGTCGGGGAGCATATTTGCTAGAGCCTCTTTCATAAGTGAAAGTTTCTGGCAAACGATCAGAAGTGTAAAATTTATATCTCCCATCATTTTTAGAGGCACTTTCCTTAATACTAGCAATAGCTTCGTCCAAATCCATTTTGGTTGCATTTTTAAAAAACTCACGCGAATAGTATGGGTTATCTATATCTTGTGGGCTTAGCCGCATCCTTTTTTTTTCGTCTAGTAAATATGTGTGAACAGCAAAGTCCCTAAAAATTCTATCATCATCCAGTAGAGCTGAATGTTCATACTCTTTTTTAAGGTCAGAAAATTTACCACGCCATTCTTCAAGCCTTTTAGAAACATGTCTATAGGTGTCACCTACTTTCAGAGCTTTGGGAGCATCTTTTGTAGAAAAAGCATAAATAAATGGTTCTACACGGCCAACAATGATATGATCAGCTACAGAAGTCTCAATAATTTTTGTCATAAACCTGAGTTTTTGAAAATATAATTAAGTCTTCTAGTATCTAATTCACTAAATTTTGGATTTAGAATGTGATTATCATAGTACTTATAGGCTCCTTTTTTTGAAGAGATGAGAGAATTTATATCCGATAAATCTTCATTAGGAATACAATGTGCGGGGGTCCATAATTTTGCACCGGCTGGTGAAAATGAACTAGGTTTAGGAGCTATTTCTTTGATTCTATCTGTAGAAATCCAACCTATCCCATACCAATAATTAGCTTTCCTGGGATCAATATTATCCATTGTACCATAAAGATAAATATCTATGCCATGTGAGTTATCCCTAAATTGTTTGTCATTAATTAATCTGCATCCATAGGTTTCATTTTTAGTTATTGTCCTATTAATAACAGAATTAAATTTATTTGGCGGATAAAATTCAGTTTTTACATCTATACGATGGCCGTTAAAAACTATATCACATTCGTCTCTATGGGTGAGTAAGTCAGTGTCTAAAACCATATTCCGCATAATATTATGTGGATCTAATCCCAGCATAATCCCAGCACACATATCACCAATATAGCCAACAACACCCTCTACATTTTGTGCTAAAACTCGATCATCACTTAAAAGCTCTTTTAATTTTTTAGTTGTAAACTGATTTGTGAAGTTGCCCTGTCTTAGTTTTGAGAGACTAAAAGCAATATCAAACATATCTGGTGTAATTTGAATTTTTGTCATTTTTTTGTATTTCTTTTCATAACAGATAGTATCTGTTCTCCTAAAGCTTTGGCTAGTAATGGAGGTACGGCATTACCTACTTGCCTGTATTGTGAACCCTTTTTTCCAGAAAAAATATAAGTATCAGGAAAGGACTGAAGGCGCGCACCTTCACGTACTGTTAATGCTCGGTTTTCGGTAGGATGATAAAGAGATCCAGTCGAAGCAACATCAAACCTAGTATGCACGGTATTTGATGGTTTTTCTCTGTGGAGACGACCGTAAGTGTTCAAAAATTTCTGAGGTGGTTTGTACTCTTTTGGTATATCTTTTTGGTTTCCCCCTTCCGGGACAAAACTCATTCGTTTAAGAACTATTTCAGCATGCGTTGGCAAAATGTGATTATTTAATTTGGATTTTTTTGTAATGCCTTTTAAAGCTTCACCAACTGTAACATAAGGTTTGAGTTTTTGATTGTCAAAAAAGCCTAATTGTAAATCGGAATTACCGTGAGTTGGTTCAGGAAATTCATTTTTAAAACCTGCTTTATTGCCAATAAAAATTGCTCTTTTTCTATATTGAGGTACTCCGTAGTCAGCCGCGTTCAAAACTCTGGCATCTATACTGTAGCCTATTTCTTTGAAAGCTTTGAAAATAGCCTTTTTTACTCTGCCCGAGTCCATACTCAAAAGCCCTGTAACATTTTCCATAATGAACCAGGTTGGAGATAGTTCGTCTATTATTCGTACAAATTGCACAAATAATTTGTTCTTAGGGTTTGTTAGAAATCTTGATTTACCATTGACCGTTGAAAACCCTTGACAAGGTGGGCCTCCAGAAACTAAAGTTAATTCTCCTTTTTTTAATCCAATTTTATCCAATATTTCAGACCCGCTTATATCTGTGATATCTCCACAGATAAATGGTGTGTTTTTAAAGTTCAAATTATGTGTGTCCTCACAGTCTTTTACGAAATCTAAACCTAGTTCAATGTCAAAGCCCGCCATTTGGAGACCTAGTGACAATCCACCAGCTCCACAAAACAAATCAACTGCATTTATCTTTTTACTCATTTATACTAATAATTTTTTTCGCTGATTTTTAATAATACAGCAATTTCATAATGGAATCTAATACTCGACTGTCTTCTATTCTGCACATACCCATTTACCATATTATAGCTCTTACCTAGCTTTTCAGCAAGCCAAGTTTGTTTAATTCCCTTCTCTTGAAGTACATCTTTTATACGGTTCATAGTTGCAAGAATAGTGAGCACAATATAACTAAAAACATCTCATTTTTCGATTACTTTTTAACTAAACCTTCTGCCAAATAGCACAATTGCTAAAATGGTAGTCATACCAACAGATATGGGGGTTATTAAAGATTTTTTATTGGTTTCTTTGGGTCTTCCTGATCCAATCAATGACTCCGCAATTTTTAATCGGGTTTTATATTTCTCAACTTCTACCAATGCCTGTTTTAAGGCGTAATTAGATTCATCACGGTCGTGAATGGCATTGTTTGAACGTTGTTGCATATTGGAAGCGTATTCATCAGTAGTGTCCCGTTGAGCTTTTAACTTTTGAATTTCTTTATTTTTTAAGTTTAATGCTCTTTCTAATTTCACTTCTTTTGGTGTGGGTTCACCAATTGTACCATAATCATTTTTATGATGCTCTATAAGTGTTAGTGCCCATTCAGATACACTCACGTTATATTTTGCTGCGAGTCTTACATATTCAGCTTTTTGAGCAGCAGAGACCCTTGTACTAAGGGTCACGTTTCTATAATGCATGTTGTTTTCCATTGTTTTTATTGTATTTAAGTTATTAATCTACAGCCTGTTGGCTTGGTGTTTACTCAAGGACATCTCACAGTCTTTATTTTTACTCACTTTTCGTGATTGTTTCAAAAAATAAAAATTATTTCCTCCAATAATTTCTCATTGTTTTTCT
>CALKHF010000088.1 GCA_938092255.1 uncultured Flavobacteriales bacterium
TTGATTTTCCGGCACCATTTTTTCCAATCAAGCCCACACGATCGCCACCACGCAAACGAAAGGAAATATTTTCAAACAAATAATCGCCTTGGAAGGATATGGATAACTTATGAATGTTTAACATTTAAAAATTGTAAAAAGGAATAATTATAAATAGTTTAGCTCAATAGTAATAAGTTGCAAAAATAGGAAATTATGATATTAAAAAAAGGAAATAAACTGTATAGTATTTTAACAGGGAAGTGCCCGAAATGTCATCATAAATTAATGTACAAAAACCGCAATGCATATCAGCTTTCACAGACCTTAGAAATGCACGAGCGTTGTGCGCACTGTCAAACTAAATACAAAATAGAACCGTCCTTTTTTTACGGCTCTATGTATGTGAGTTACGGCGTTGGAATTGGATTTGCGGTAGCAGTTTTCATCTTAACATTTATTGTTTTTGAACGTTCTTTAGTCTTTTCATTTATAGCCATTGTTTGTACGCTTATCGGATTTATGCCCATTATCATGCGACTTTCTAGAAATATATGGATCAATCTTTTTATGAGTTACGATGCGGAGTTGGCTAAGAAAAAATAACTATTCAAAGCGATTGATATCGATTTCTTTTGGAAGAGAAATGCCTTTTTCAATAGAATTATAAAGGGCTTCTGCCAT
Organism: uncultured Flavobacteriales bacterium; assembly: GCA_938092255.1. Taxonomy (GTDB): domain Bacteria; phylum Bacteroidota; class Bacteroidia; order Flavobacteriales_D; family Crocinitomicaceae; genus UBA952. The sequence continues at coordinate 664 of CALKHF010000088.1, forward strand.
CGCTGGTGCGACCAAAACCCCACGAGTTCCCAAACCATTTAAGACATACATACTATGATGACTGGGATGCTGTCCTACTAACGGACGGCGATCGACCACTGTTGGACGGATGCCTGCACGTTGATCAATCACTTCAAACTCGCAACTAATCAAACGTTCCAATTTTTCTAAGAGTTCGGAGTTAGCTTCTGGAGTGGGCGTATTGGTTTTATCAGTCCATTCGTAAGTGGAGCCTACAAGATAACGATCCTCCCCCATGGGTATAATAAAGATACTTGATTTCAAGATGGACTCTAATTTGAGAGCAGGTGCATGAATTGTAATGAGTTCTCCTTTGGTGCCTTCTAAAGGTAAGTGTTTAAAGAATGGGTTTTTGTGAATCCCAAAGCCCTCGGTAAATACGATACGTTGAGATTTTAAAGTGTGGTATTCTATACCGTCTGAATGTTCGATTACATCTTTATAGTCAAATGTTTCTTCTAAAAATTGATTTGAGTGGATGAGAAAATTGCGATAGGCTTCTATAAGTGTTTGGGTATCGATGCGTCCGGTGCAATTCACTTCACCAAAACCAAAAGGGGCGATAATTGAAGGGTTTGTATTGGTGAGTAATTTAGGGTTTAAGAAATTTGTAAGTAAGGGTTTATCGCAAGCTAAAAACCAATTATTTTGTTCTTTGACCGAATTAAATACGCGATGAATTGGAAGCACGTAGTCAAGTTTAAGACCTAAAAGCTGTTCTAATTCAGCGTATTTCGGAATGGCGGTCTCTAAGTAAGTAGCGGCATTCCAAGTCGCTGTAAAACGCTTTAAAACAACGGGGTTGTACAATCCACTAGCAACTATAGAAGCTTGTTGGGAACGGTTGCTAATCACTATAAATGATTTATTGTGAAGCCTTAATTGTTCGGCAAACATAATACTTGCCAAACCCGACCCTACAAGGATGTAATCATATTTCATTTCACAAAGGTATTAAAATACAAAACGCTTATCGTATTGATAAGCGTTTTGTTATTGTGGTAAAACTGTGAATTAATAACTCCACATGTCTTGTTCTCTACTTCTAATTTTTTCTTTGATACGATCTGACTCTAAGAGTTGCATCAGTGCATTTTTACTGATGTAATCTCTAATATCTCTATCTTGGTAAACATTTGCTTCTTTGAATATCGTTCCAGAGAAACGTCTTGAGTTAATTAAACGATCAAAAGAAAATGGTTTTGACATATTTTTTTGGTTAAAGGAATAGGCCTTGCTAAGAACTTCTCTGACGTCTGGATAAAAAACCCAAAACATAGGTGTATATTCTTTTTCAGAATCTACCGCTGATTCATTGGCTGTTGCTGCAAAGCTATCCGCATCAGAATCATCTTCCAAAACTTCTTCTTCTGCAACTGCTTCTTCTTCTGGTTCGTCGTCAAAGAAAGCTCCAAAACCACCATCATCACCAGAATCGTCTGATGATCCAGTATCATTATTGGTTTGTTCAAATTTATCTTCAGCACTCAATGCGACAGGTCCAATAGCAATGGGTCTATATTTAAGTTCTGTTGCAATTCTATCAAAATACCAAACGCCTTTAATAATGTATTTTCTTACATCAGCATTCTCAAATTCAGCTGAATTAAAGTCGGTATCAGGCATGACAGAAGCCGCAGCAGCATTCCATTTTCTCTGGTAACTATCTACCTTAGTATTATCTTCTAATTCTAAGAATTCCGCAGAGGATGGGTCGTATGTCACCCATTCTTCTTCAGGAAATTCGTAACCAAGCGATTCTAAATGTGCACGCCATGAACCCGCAATATCAAAGTGTTCTTTCCCTTCAGTAATGCCATCGGCATCAACCCCTGGTTTTAAAACTTTATAAACTTGGATGTTGTCAAATTCTTCATCTGAAATTTCTTCCGTGAAAGTGTCATTAAAATAGGACGGAAATTCAAAATTCTTTATTCCGTCAATAAGGTAGCGAATTAAGGGTTTTCTGCCCTCAGTTACCATACTCTCATCAGTCGGAAATAAAAACGGAAAGTTAACACGTTCGTTTAAATCAATCACTTCCCAGGTTGTATAAGAAAATATGATATCTTCATCGCTCACTTTTGCGTAG
>CALKHF010000089.1 GCA_938092255.1 uncultured Flavobacteriales bacterium
AATTCCTAAAAATGTTTTCATCGTTTGATCAATCGTTTATTTAGTTTAGAAAAGACTTTTCTCCTTTCGAGAAAAAAAGAGCTAAGAATATTACCGTGATATTTGAGTATTGGAGAACGGTCAGCTTTTAATTTAGCTCTCTTCTTTAGGAGTGATCTAAAGTTTTGATATAGTGATATATGGGCCAAAAAAACTTTCCAGAAAAAAAGAAATTTCCCTTCAAAAAGGAACTTATAGGCAGCTATGCCATCAATACACATTCTTTTAAAAAGCATTGGAATCAATAGGCCTTTATGATTTTTAGCAATCATAAATAAGCTATTTCTAAAGTTAAGGTATATCTTTTGAGGAGAATCGTATGGAAGTGTTCCTCCTCCAAGATGGTAAACAATACTTTCTGGAACCACTTTAAATTGATGACCTTGATGCCCAAGTCTTATGCATAAATCGATCTCCTCCATGTGAGCAAAGAAATCAGAATCGAATCCATCTGCTTTATGAAAGAGCTCCGACCTGATCAGCATAGCTGCGCCAGAAGTCCACGTTATATATTGAGCGTTTTCGTATTGACCTTCATCCCTTTCCACTTCCGAAAAGATCCTGCCTCTACAAAATGGAAAATAATTTTTATCGATATATCCACCTGAAGCTCCTGCATGTTCGAACAACTCTTTTTGCTCAAGGCTTTTGATTTTGGGTTGACAGGCAGCCAGCTGTTCATCCTTCATCGCTGAAAGTAATGGATCAATCCAATTCTCGGTAACTTCTATGTCGCTATTTAATAAAAGGTAATAGTCGTATTTCCCTTGGATTCTTTTTAAGGCCTCATTGTATCCACCAGCATAGCCAAGGTTGCTGGATATTTCAATCAGCTGAATAGCGTTAAGTGATTTAATATATGCTATTGAATCATCGGTACTTGCATTATCGGCAATAATAAGGTCATAACCCTGGGAGTGAGCAATGATATTTTCAATATAAGATTCGAGATGATGCCTCCCATTATAGTTTAAAATGACGATAGCTAAATTCACTTTTCTTTAGTATTGACGGAAGTATTCATTAGAATTACCTCCCCAGTGATCAATATTATTTTGATTTGGATTGTCCACGTTTCCATTTACAGTATTCCGCTTCGAAAGTATTTGGGGCCAAGCATTATTTTTAAGCTCACCAATCATATCGGAATGTAAAAGTCGATAGGCTCGATTTACCAAATCAGGATTATAGAACACAAAACGCTTGTTACTAAAAACACCAATTTTATTAAAGGTCCAAATTTCATAAGGGTATTCACTTGGAGAAGCCTCTCGGGCAACAATGTTGTTTGGTGCACCATATTGCAAATAAACACGTCCACGATCTGTTTCAAACCCTTCTTGAAAATTGTTTCCGTAGACCTTTTGAACGAAATCAACTTGTTTTTTATATTTAATCCATTCCTCATAACTTTCTGATGGTGATGTTTTTACCCAGAATGCTTGGATGTGTTTTCTGCATTTATCCTTGTTTTTTGTTTTGGTTGTGGAAACAATGTTTTTTACTTCCGCAGGTTTCGAAATTGGGATCAGGCTTTCTAAATAGTATATGACACTATCCTCAGCTATCGATTCCTGAAATGCAGGATTCAAGATAATATTTCCTGAATTTAAAACAGCAGTCATATCGTTATCTCTTTCAAATGGATATGAACTTGTTGCTAAAATTTCGAAATTCTTATTTACTACGCATATTTCAAGCAAATAGCTTCCAGAGCCTAGAAGTTCTATATTTATGGCTTTGAATCTTGCAATGAAAGGATCTGTTTTAAATCTACTTATGGTCGTGTATTCCTCTAATTCAACGTAATTTTTGGAATTCATAATCCTGTACATTAAGCCAAGTATCGAGTCATTCTTTATTCCGGTATTATATAATTCACAATATACGGGCATCGTATTGGTCCTTGAAGAAAAGAAATTTGAAAACATAGGAATAATATGTAGGCCTGATCTTTGAAATACACTTTCTTCATCAGATTTGATTGCATATTCAGCCGGAATAATGTCTGAAATGGCTATTTTATTGTTCATGTCTTTTATGGTGAAATTGTTTGTGCCACTCACCTCCATGTTTTCAGCTGAATTAAGGTCTTGTATGCGTATTCTTAGCTCATATTTTCCTGGGTCTAAAGTGTATCGCTTTATTTCATAAAAATCTTCAATAAGGCTGTCCTTGATTTGATACAATGGAGAATTCAGTATATAAGCATCTGATTTTACAAGATTGTTTTTAGACATAAAGTCAAAATAAATTGCTAATGACGCTTGTAAGGCGGTATCTCCAATTGTTTTTAGTGAAGTTGATTGTATTGCGAATTGTAATTCGACTTCCGCATAATTTCCTGTCTGCGGGTGATAAAAGTCTTTAACGTCAATATAAGCCTTTAGCTTATCTTTTTGACCGAATAAAAATAGGGGTAGGACAGTGAAACATACAATAAAAATAAGCTTAGTCATGACTCTAAAATTAAGCTATTTTTCTCAAAACACATTACGAAGCGTTTATATGTGTTCTGATCTTTTGAGACAATTGACGGTTGTAGGTTTCTATTAAGTACTTAAAGTAATTATCGGTACTTTTTGAAATACATTTTGTATAGTGCTTTAAACGATGCTCAATATGATCTTGAAGAAACCCTAGTATTTCAAATCCATGGTCCATATCTTTAGCTGCATTTAAAATTACGCTAAAATGATTCTCTAATGACTCTTCGACGGCTTTTTTTCCTTTATGACCATTATCAATATGTAGATGATATCTTTCTTTTATGTTGAACGACTCTAGTTTCTCTGTATCCATGAATTTATCATATCCTTTAGGAAATTCATATTCTACCTCGAATTCCATGTCTTCAAGTTCTGTTATTCTTGATTCTAAAAATCGATCAGGGAACTTAAAAGCATCCTGCCAATTGATATAATCCTGCCATAGACCAAAACGTCTTACATTATTTCCCAGATCAATGACTTGAAACTGGTCTTTATCTGGAAGCTTTCTTGATCCTCTTCCAATCATTTGGTGATATAAAGTAAGGGATCGAGTTGCCCTATTGATAATTATTGTTTTTACAGTTGGTTCATCAAATCCCGTAGTGAGTATTCCTACTGATGTTAAAATTGCATTTGGTGTGGTTTTGAACCAGGCTAAAATTTCTTTTCGGTCCTTATCGCTGAACGTTGAATCAAGATGTCGAATATTATATTTAAGCTTTTTAAAAGATTCATATACCCGAATAGAGGTTTCGATACCGGCGTTAAAGATAAGTGTCTTTTTACCCAAAGAGACTTCTTCATATGCGAATATGAGTTTCTCTTGCATGAAGTAGTTGCTGTAAAGAGTGTCTGAACTTGTTATGGTGAAATCTCCATTGGTACCTATTTTCAAACCGTGAAGATTTACATCATAGCTAAAGGTGTCGGCATTCGACAGATATCCTTTTTCAATAAGTCCTGAAATTGATTCGCCAACCAATAGTTTATTGTAATTGTCTTTCAGTGGTAGTGCTTTGTTGCTGCTTAAAGGTGTTGCAGTTACTCCCAGTATATTACAATTTAAGTAGTATTGAAATATTTTTCTAAAACTGTTGTAATGTGCTTCATCTACGATTACAAGACCAACATCTTTAATGAAATTCCCATCATCATTAAGTCTGTTGTGTAAGGTTTCAACCATAGCAATGAAGCATTGGAATTCGTCCTGATTAGGAAGTTCTTTGACTTCTGAATTAATGATTTTGTTGGTAACTCTTATAGCTGATAGCTGCTTTGATGTTTGAACTGAAAGCTCAATTCTATGTGTTAAGATGAGTACTTTCTTATTCGTTCTTGTAATGTACTGTTTTGCAATTTCCGAAAAAATAACTGTTTTTCCCCCTCCTGTAGGGAGCTGATATAATAGATTGAAGTCAACACCATTGTCATCAAGTTCATTAAGGATTGTGGTAACGGTTTGTTCTTGAAAAGGGTAAAGCTTTTTTGCTTTATATAAATCAATATCAATCATTCAACTATTCTATTTGGCAAGTTGCAAAAATACAGTCTTTCTTTTAAAGACGTACTATGATTTTGATTTTTTTGTCCATTCGTACATAAGAATTGATGCAGCGATTGAAACGTTCAAAGATTCAGCTGCACCAAAGCCCGGAATTTTTACTGGGTTGTTGCAAAATTTTTCCATTTTATTTGATATTCCTTGTCCTTCATTACCTAACATGATCGCATTTGAGTTCTTCAAGTTATTGTCTTCTAATGGCTCGCCATCAAGAAGAGCTCCTGAGATTTTGTAATTTGAATGGTCAAGGAACGGAAAGAGCTCTCTATAATAGACTTTAACTCTTAAAAAACTGCCCATAGATGCTTGTAGCGTTTTTGAATTGAAAACATCAGCGCTATCTGGTGAACATATGATTTGATTTATTCCAAACCAATCGGCTGTTCTAATAATAGTGCCAAGATTCCCGGGGTCTTGAATGTTTTCTAGAATAAGAAACTTTTCGCTTGGATTAAATGAAATATTGGAAGGTTTATTGATTACAATAATTAATTTGTTTGGTGTTTTAAGCCTGCTTACCCTTTCAAATTCTTTCGATGACAAAAAACAGCTCTTGTCTTGAAGATGTTTAGGTATAAGATCTTTATGTGTAGAAAGGCATCCAATCAGGCAGATATCTTCCGATACGGCGAGCATACATTCTTTTCCTATTTTTTCCCCTTCAATAATAAAACAGCCCTCTTTATCACGGTTCTTTTTCAATTGTAGACTTTTTATCCACTTTAACTTTTGAATAGAGATTTTTTCCACCTTATTATAATTATTTTTGTGTCGTTCTAATGGTGAAGATAAATAAACTTTGGTTTTTTGTGATATGTAGTTACATATGTATTACATCATGCAACATAACAAGAAATGTTCCTGATGGATATTTTTTGATGAATTCTAATAAAATCATTGTTAAAGAAAAAGTACCATTCAAAGATGACTTGACTGATATTTTAAAGTTGAAACCTAATCAAAGAATTCTAGGTGTAAGACTGAAGCTTCGAATATATAACGCTATTGATTCGGCAAGGCTGATGGAAAAGCGAATAAAAGTCAATGAAAAATTTAAGTTAAAGCTTGAAAGAAAAACGGCAAAGTATGCAAGAATCAATACAAAGAGAATAGAAAGAGCAAAAAGGAAGGGTAAGGAATTTTATACTCAGAAAATCATTAAGGATACAGTCAATAATGACCTTCTTTTCAGGGAGAGAATGAAGTATAAGTTTGGAGAGGATCCAAAGGTTTTTGATTCTACCACTTTTAACAAAGCAAGTGTACAAATTTTTAATTACCTGAGGAAACGAGGGTATTATAGTCCTGAACTGATAAGTAAAGTCATTTATGATAGCTCAAAGAGAAAAGCTGATGTTCTATACGAACTTGTTTTGGGGCGTGTTTTTAAAATTGACTCTATTCATTATTCTGGCGATCTACTAATGTCAAGAAATCATGCAGCATATTTGATTGATCGATTGAATAGTGAAAAACAGCATCCTCTTATTGGTCAACCCTTCGATATTGACATACTTGATGATTATCGTCAGGAATTTTCAAAGGACATGAGAAATCATGCTTACTATAAATATTCGGCATCTAATATTGAATTTGTTGCCGATACATCCTCTAAAACGATGGGGGTAACTTTAAACATGAGATTTAATAAGCAGATGGTCCCGTATAGTGAAAATAGTGACAGCCTTATTGATAAACCCTTTTTGTATACAAAAATAAATAAGGTGTATTTTCATTTGAGTGATACACTGCATGTCGATGGTGATTTTTCAGATTATTGCAATTGTCAAGATTTTGAGAATCCTGACTATAGACAGTATTTCCTTACAAAAGAAAATCTAGAGTTTAAGGACCGTACTTTACCTAAAAATAAGCGCAAAAAAGATCAAGGCAAACATCAAATTGATACCAATCGAATTATTTACATTAATTACAATGGTGACAAACCTTGGATTAAACCAGATATACTAGAACTCAATAACTATTTAGAGCAGTACAAGTTTTTTAAAGATGATTATGCCGCGAGATCATTAAAGGGCCTGTCGCAATTGGGTCTTTTTAGTTCGATTAAACCTATTTTTAAAGAGGTCGATAATAGTGGTCTAAATCACTATCTAATGGATGTTCATTATTTTTTAACACCATCAAAAAAACAGTCTATTGCTTTTGACAATAGATTCACCACATCTCTCGGTTTGCTTGGAGCAAATGCTTCCATAAATTATGTAAATAAAAATATATTTAGAGGTGCAGAAAAATTAACGATTTCATTGGGTGGTGGATTTGAAACTCAGACCTTGGTATTTAATGACAATGATGAGAACACCAAGTTTCCATTCAACACCATAGAATTTGGACCTAGCGTTAAGCTAGACTTAATTGGTTTATCACCATTTTCTCCTTCCGCTTTGTCCAAAAGGCACCGAGCAAGAACTCAGATTTCATCAGGATATAATTTTGAGAAAAGAGATATTTTTGAAAGGCAGGTGTTTCAGTTAAATTATATGTGGAAATTTCTTGTTGATAAAACTCAAGTTTTTCAACTGGGTTTGCCTGGAGCGTCTGTAATAAAACTCGTAAATATCAAGAAGAGTGATGACTTTCAAAATCAATTGGATAATTTAAATGATGTGTTTTTGAATAATGCATATAGCAATCAATTTATATGGCAGGACTTAAAGATTGCTTTTGAATATAATAATTCCAACAAGAAGTATAAGCCGGGAAAAAAACCTTTTTTAGGCGCAACCATTTCTTACAATGCTACTTTTGATGCTGCTGGAAATATTCTATACGGTTTACGAAATACACAAGACACATTGAACGGTCAATATCAATTTTTAGATTTGGCATATGCTCAGTTTGTTCGATTAGATAATCGATTGGTCTTAGCAGGAAAACTTAATTCCAGTTCATCAATACATTTCAAAGCTGAGGCAGGCGTTGGAGTGCCATATGGGAATATGAACACATCTTTGCCTTATGACTATAGCTTTTATGCAGGTGGATCAAATGACAATAGAGGTTGGAGGGCCAGATCTTTGGGGCCTGGTGCATACAAGTATCACCTCGATACCAATCGGACATTGACACAAATTGGAGATGTTAGAATCGGTGCTTCCTTTGAATATCGCTTTTCATTGGGGCCTATTCTTAAAGGGGCTGTTTTTACCGATATTGGTAATATTTGGACTTACAATGAAGATTCAAGAGATGCACAGTTTAAAATCCAAAATGTGTTTAAAGAAATGGCTATAGCATCAGGTTTAGGTTTGCGAATTGACTTGGATTATTTTATTGTTCGTCTAGATTTAGGTTTTCCAATATATAATCCTGCGTATAGTCAAGGTGCAAGGTGGACTTTTCAAGATCTTGGCAATAGAGAGACTTATATTCAAGAGGGAATTGATAGATTCATTTTACCGGGAGATACTCCTGAATCAGCTCGGGCGAGAGCCATCTATTATCTCCCCAAACCATTTTGGCCTACTTTACATTTCGGTATTGGTTACCCATTTTAATCAGTTATGAGAAAGATTTTATTTGTATTCATCGTATTTGGTCTTAGTGCCTGCATGAAAGGCGAGTCAGTTGATTTTGTCATTTTTAATGCCAAGATTCACACTCTAGGTGAAAAAGACCAAATCCATCAGGCTATGGCCATTAGGGATGGTAAAATCATTGAGATTGGGCCCGATCGTCAAATTTTAAATAAGTATAGATTTGAGAGCTCAATTGATGCGGAAGGGAAAGAAATTTACCCTGGTTTTATTGATGCCCACGGTCATCTATTCTCCTATGCTGAGCTTAAGCTTGGTGCAAATGTACTGGGTTGTGAATCCGAAGAAGATATGCTTACTAAGGTTCATGATTATCAAAATAATGCCCAACGTGACATTATAATAGGATTAGGTTGGGATCATTCTTTATGGGGTGTAAGTGAACTTCCAAATAATACTCGGCTTAATGAGGAGTTTCCACAAACACCTGTATGTCTTTTTCGCATTGATGGCCATTCAGCCTTAGTCAATGATGCATTTATTGAAAAGATAGTTGACATTGATTCTAATATAAGAGGAGGAGAAGTATTGATGACGAATGGCAAGCCTAATGGGATGTTTATAGATGCCGCAATATCTTTATTAGAACCCCATATTCCAGATTATTCAATTGAGGAAATTAAAAGAGAGCTTATAGGTATTCAAAAAGAACTCTTTGGATTCGGAATAACGGGTGTTCATGAGGCAGGAATTGATTTTAATGAATTGGGTATTTTGAGGGAAATAGTTGAAGAGGGAAGCTTTGTTTTAAACGTTTATGCCATGCTTAATCCCACGGAAGAAAATAAACGTTTCGCTTTAAAAAATGGGATTTTTCAAACGAGGAATTTACGAGTAAGGAGCTTTAAAGCATATGTAGATGGAGCACTAGGGTCGAGTGGTGCTCTTCTTAAAGAAGATTATTCAGACAAGCCATCGTACAGAGGGCTGTCTTTAATGAGTGCGAAAGAGTTGAATAACCTTGCTGAATTTTGTCTAGATGTGGGGTATCAATTGAATTCTCACGGAATTGGAGACTCTGCAATTTCAATGATTCTAGACATGTGCGCCAATGTTTACAAAACCAAACCAGATCATCGATTTAGGATTGAGCACGCTCAAGTCGTAGATTTAAAGGATCTGCACAAGTTTGCTGATTACGGAGTTTTTCCTTCGGTTCAACCTACTCATGCTACAACAGATCAAAGATGGATTGAGTCAAAGATCGGAGCGAACAGGATGAAGGGAGCATATGCCTACAAGTCTCTTAAGAATCAGTTAGGGATGATTGCTATTGGTACTGACTTTCCTGTAGAATACACCAATCCTTTTTATACCATTCATTCTGCTGTTTATCGAAAAAATCCTAAGAATGAACCAGTTAAGGGTTTCTTAATAAATGAAGCTTTATCCTTTCAAGAAACGCTGAAGGGAATGACTTTCTGGAATGCATTTTCAGCATTCGAAGAGCAATATTTAGGAACTTTGGAGCCGGGTAAAAAAGCAACCTTTGTGATTTTAGACAAGCCTTTAAATCACACTTCTAATTTTATGGATAATTTTTCTTGGAAAACATACATTGATGGAAGATTAGTGCACTCTTTAGAGTGATATTTTTTAATTTTGCTATCTTATGAAAATTGAACAAATTTATACCAAGTGTCTGGCACAAGGTTCATACTATATAGAGTCTGAGGGAGAGGTTGCTGTTATTGATCCTTTAAGAGAAACCTTTCCATATATCGATAGAGCGAAAAGTGATGGTGCAACAATCAAATATATTTTTGAAACACATTTTCATGCGGATTTTGTTAGCGGCCATCTTGATTTATCAAAAAGCACAGGCTCTAAAATTGTTTTTGGTCCTGAGGCAAATCCTTCATTTGCGTTCCATTCGGCTGTAGATGGCGAAGTTTTTAAAATAGGAGCACTGACAATAACTGTTATTCATACCCCGGGTCATACCATGGAATCATCATGCTATCTTTTAAAAGATTCTAAAGGAAAGCAGTTGGCTTTATTCACTGGAGACACCTTGTTTATTGGTGATGTAGGTAGACCTGATTTGGCTCAAAAGTCAGCTGATATGACGAAAGAAGATTTGGCAGGTATTTTATTTGATTCACTGAGGACAAAACTTTTGCCTTTGGACGATGAATTAATTGTTTATCCTGGACATGGGGCAGGAAGTGCTTGTGGAAAGAATATGTCTAAGGAAACGTTCAGCACATTAGGGGAGCAGAAAAAAAACAATTATGCCTTTGATTCCAAATTGACTAAGAGCAATTTTGTAAGTCAATTGATTGATGGATTGCTTCCGCCTCCAGGTTATTTTGGATTAAATGTAGCTTTAAACAAATCCGGCTATGATAATATTGATGAGGTGATAACTAGAGGCCTGACTCCTTTAAATCTCGATACTTTTAAGAGTTTTGCTGCGGACAAGCAAGTTTTGATATTAGATACAAGATCAGTAAGGGATTTTGCCGAAGGACATATACAAGGAAGTTTATTTGTGGGTCTTGAAGGTCAATTCGCTCCTTGGGTAGGTGCCGTTATCCCCGATATAAATCAGAAGCTTGTTTTGGTTACTCCAGTGGGTAAGGAGGAGGAAACGGTGATAAGACTTTCTAGAGTAGGGTATGATCAAGTCATTGGTTATTTAGATGGAGGTATTCAAGAGTGGTTAATTAACAATGAAAATATAGAGTCTGTAAATAGAATAAATGTAACCGACTTATTGAATCTAGATATTTCATCCACGAAAATTATAGATGTTAGAAAACCAGGAGAATACGAAGCTTCTCACATTAACGATGCTTTACTGCTTCCTTTGGATTTTATAAAGGATAACATTAATGAATACCCCAACACTCCATTCATTTTACATTGTGCAGGTGGCTACAGAAGCATGATTGCAGCCTCAATATTGAAAAGGAATGGCATTCATGACATTACGGATGTTATTGGTGGATTTAATGCAATTCCTGAAAACGCTGAGATTACTTCAACATTTGTTTGTCCCAATGGAGGATAGGTCTAATTCAGACCGTAAAATCTTTTCATGAACCATTCTCCAATCAAAAGAATTGCAACAACAAGTAAATACCACCAAAGGTCAATCAAATTGAGGGAGGTCTTTTCTTGATACGATACCGTATTTATATCCTTCCTGTTGCTTAGCTCGTTGTAAAATGGCTGTGCATTATTTAGATTGTAAAAGGTACCGTTAGATTGCTTGGATAGTTGTTTTAAAACACTATGATTTGCAACCGACTCGCTTTTTTCATTGTCTAGGTCTTCCACAAAGAAGTTTCCTTTTTGAATGTAGCTTTTTCCACCAAATTTAGTCTCAGCAAGCCATTCGTATTTACCGGGGTTTAGCTGTCCTATTTTTGCTTGATAACCACTACCATTGATTGCGAATTGAGATTGGTATTTTTTGCCGTCTTCATCTTTAATTTCTAATCCGATTTCTGGTGAGGTAATCGCTTCTACAGCACTGTTGTAAAAATTGGCGTTAATTACCAAGTCCTCGTCTTTGTTTAGTTTTCTAGGGATGATCACATTTAATCCACTACCTCTTTTTCTTAAAGTCAGATATTGAATTGATTTTGAAAAAATACTATTAAAAACATCGTGATTTTTTGTTCTTTGGTATTCATTGAATTTCCATCGCCAAATCCCTTCTCCCATAATGGCTCCAAAAGACATTTCTTGTGAAGATGAAAAGAAAAACATAGGCGTGTTTTTTTTGACGGGGCCAATTCTTTGGTTAATAAACACTGATGCTGCAGTTGGAATAGTGAAATCTCCATATTTACCTGTTAGGGGTGGGTAGTAACTCAATGATTCTTTTAAGTTTTCATCTGCTTGGAAAATTGAGAATCCTTTATTGAATGAGCCTTGAAACTCATCCATTTGATTGGCGGTTCTAGCTGTAAACTTAATTCCGATCTTCGAATAAAAAGATGGTTTTGTTTTGGTTCCTAAGATGTACAAAACGGGTATCTTATTTTTTTTGAATAGATCAAAAAGTTCACCATCAAATTGAGAAGTAGGGTTGTGGCAAATCAAAAGATTGATTTGGTTTATTTTTTTATCCCAGGATTCAAATGTTTTGTATTCAATCTCAAGGTTGTCATCTTTTGACAAGACAGATTGAAGCGAAGCAATGTCGGGATGTGGTGCTTCTGAAAGAATCAAAACCTTGCTCCGCGAATCCAATACTTCTACATAGAAGTTTTTATGATTGTTTTGCAGAGAAACCTCATTTTCTTTTTCCTCTAGATGAATAGAGTAGGTTTGAAATCCAATTTTCTCAGCGGGAATATTAAAAATAACTTTTTTAAAATCTTGATCATCCCCATTGTATTTAATTTTTTTTGAATCAATGATTTTACCATTCAGTTCAAGGCTTACTTTAATCTCTTCATTATTAAATTTATATGATGAAATATCCACCTCTATCGGAAATCTATTTTTGTAAAAGGCAATGTTGTTGTGAAAAATATTACGGATCAAATGATCCCTTTTTTGAATGGAATCCCCGACTGCAAAAGAAAAGATTGGTGAAGGTTTAATCTTTTCTGCATTATATATGGGGTTGGCGCCAACATTAAAGTTGCCGTCAGAAATAAAAGCAATCCCACCAACATTCCTATTGTAATATTCAGTGTTGATGTATTCGAATGCTTTTTCCAAGTTAGAGTTTGATTCGGTAAAGCTAATAGCCTCATCTGTTTTCAATCGTGAACCAATTGATATTTCTTTAATTACGAGTTTCTTTCCAAAGTCTTTTTTCAATTTCTTTTTTAGCTTATTTACTTGTTCCAATACACGATTACTGTCTTTGTAATTCAGCATCGACTTGGAGTTGTCTGTAACCACAAAAAAGATTGGGTTTTCAACCCGTTCTTTACTCGTATTAAATAATATACCCAACAATAAAATACCCAACATAAATAACGAGAAGAATCGAAAAGAAACCATTGATCCTTTAATGGTTTTAGACAATTCAATAAATCCTTTTTTATTTGAATAGGAAAGGAGTGTGAGACCCGCAGAAACAAAGGCAATCACAATAAGCCACCAAACTGAATAATCCGTATTGAAATTCATCGGTCTAAAATTAGACACAAAATTGATATTAAAATAAAATATTTAAACAAAATAGAATATTGTGTCTGTATCAGTTCGGATTCAATTTCATATCTTCGTAATCCAAAAAATATCAAATATGTCAAAAGTCGTTTATATCGTTTCTGCTGTAAGAACTCCAATGGGGGCTTTTATGGGAGGTTTATCTAAAGTCTCTGCAAGTCAATTGGGATCTGTTGCAATAAAAGGAGCTTTATCAAAAGGCAAGGTTTCTGCATCATTAGTTGATGAAGTTTTTATGGGTAATGTTTTACAAGCTGGGGTAGGTCAGGCACCAGCAAGACAAGCAGCTATAGGTGCTGGAATTGGAAATAATGTGCCTTGCACAACCATTAATAAGGTTTGTGCCTCAGGGATGAAGTCTGTTGCACTCGGTGCACAGTCCATTCTAACTGGTGACAATGCTGTTGTTGTTGCTGGAGGAATGGAAAACATGTCCATGACACCTCATTATATGATGGGACGTTCAGGAACAAAATTTGGCAATATTCAAATGTTAGATGGTATTACCAAGGACGGTTTACTCGATGTTTATAATAAAGTGCCCATGGGGAATTGTGCTGAGCTTTGTGCTAAAGAGCATAACATAACTAGAGAAGATCAAGATAATTTTGCAATCGAATCATACAAAAGAGCTGCTGCGGCATGGGAAAATGGGAGATTTTCTGAAGAAGTCGTTCCTGTTGAAGTACCCCAGAGAAAGGGGGATCCGAAAATAGTAGAACAAGATGAGGAGTTTAAAAATGTCTTTTTAGAAAAAATCCCAAATTTACGGCCTGCTTTTGACAAAGAAGGAACCATTACTGCTGCGAATGCATCTACCTTAAATGATGGAGCATCGTGCTTAATTCTTGCTTCTGAAGAAGCTGTAGAAAAAAATGGATTAACTCCGATTGCTAAAATTGTATCATACGCAGATGCTGCACATGAACCGGAGTGGTTTACAACTGCGCCTTCTAAGGCAGTTCCAAAGGCATTGTCAAAAGCCAATCTACAGGTTTCAGATATTGATTATTGGGAATTGAATCAGGCTTTTTCTGTTGTAGGATTGGCAAATACAAAGATATTGGGATTAGATGCTTCTAAAGTTGATGTGAACGGTGGTGCGGTAGCACTTGGTCATCCTCTAGGAAATTCTGGATCTCGAATTTTGGTAACCTTAATTCACGTTTTAAAGCAAAATGGCGGAAAACTAGGTGGCGCTGGAATTTGTAATGGTGGAGGTGGAGCCTCTGCCATGGTCATTGAGAACATCTAATTTTACTTTACATTTCATAATAAGGCGGCTTCGGTCGCCTTTTTTTTGTAACTAAATTTTTAAAACTCATTCCAATAGTGGTAGAGTTTCGTTAAACGCTTAAAAATTTAGAATTATGAATAGAATGTATCTAGTGAGTATACCCATACTTTTGTTAACTCTTTCTTTTGTCAAATCCGAATCAAAAGAAAGTACTAAAGCTTCTTCTTTAGAAATCTGGGAAAATGAAATTGGAAAAACCACTTTTCGGACAAACATTTCATTAACACCCTCTTACCTTGTAATTGGTTCTAATGGAGATAATTATAGGGACGCATACATTACTGATAATAGAAATGGAGTGCATATTATCAATCGTAAGACAGGAAAAAGAGTGAGGAATTTTTCTCATGGGTCTTTTGGTGACTTGGATGTGAATGGAACGCTTATTTACAATAACCTAATTTATTTTGGCAATGACAATGATGAATTCATTTGCGCTGACTTTAAAGGAAATATTAAATTTTCTCTTCCTGTTTCTGGTGATGTTGAAAGTGAGGCGGTTCTCATTAAAATTAATGGAAAAAATGCTTTGGTTTTTGGCACGGAAGCAGGCGAATTAAGGGCGATAAACCCAAGCACTGGAGAAACGCTTTGGCAGCATTTTCACGAAGACTTCAATGGTTGGAAAATGGGAGACAACCGATTGGTATTTAAGGTTAAAACACATTTCAGTTCAACCTATTTATTTTTAGAAAAACCCCTAGTCGAGGATTTAAACATGGACGGAACGAAAGATTTGGTTTATCAAATTGGAGCTGAATTTTATTCCGTGAATGGCAAGAATGGTCAAATACTGTCTCGATTCTCTCTTAATGGAGATTGGGATAACCATGGAGATAAAAGAGAGCTATTTGTTGGGTCAAGCCACAATTCATTCATTTTTTCAAAAGAGCAAGGAGAAGTTAGAATTACTATTCCTAAATATAATTTCAGACTTGATCCTGGGGAATCATACGGTGGAGATGGTTATGGTATTCATTTGGTAACCCATGACATCAACGGGAAAATTATTAAGACAAAAAAGGTTAATGAGAAATCGGAAACGAGAACTTTTAAAAAGATTCCCAACGAAAATCTCATTTGCAACGGTGGTGCTATTTATCATTTTGATGAGAATTCCAACTTTGTCAAAAAGGTTGATTTTGAAAATTTGAAATTGGGGAATCAGGATTATTTTTCTTATTTCGTTTCTGATCAACTCCTCCAGGTAGATCAGCATAAATGCATTGTTTTCTTATATGAATATGAAAACTCAATTGTTTTTTATGACATCGATAATGGACAGGCGATAAGGAAATTCGAGTTAAAGGGGAGGAGTGAGTTTATTCCAATAGTTGAAGACATAAATAAAGATGGTCGAATGAATTTGTTGTTTGCAGATGATTCGAATCAATTGACATGTATTGACTTGGGGAAAGGTATTAACATTTTAAATAAGTAAATCATGAGCATAACGAGAAAACAAAAAGGTATAGCAATCATTTCCGTACTCTTTACAATGGTCGCGGGAATAGGTATTTACAATTACATTCAATATTTAAAGCAATACGAAGTAGGGATTCAAGAACCCATAAAAAATGGTTTGCCATTTGAAATCCAAAAATTTAATACCGAAGAAGGCCTGGTATTTCATAGGCCAAATGGAACACATATAGAAATTCCTGCAAATTCCATTGTTGATAAAAATGGAAAGGAAGTAAAAGGGGAGGTGGAATTTAGATTTCGAGAGATGCATAAAGCAAGCGAAATTTTTTTGTCGGGAATTCCAATGCAAATGAACGAGGATCGAACCAAACATTTGCAATCTATGGGTATGGTTGAATTAAGGGTTTTTAAAGCTGGCGAGGAATTAGCATTGAAAGAGGGAAAAGAGATAGGGATTGATGTAGCAACAGAAAACAAGCCTGATAATAATTATGATTTATGGTATTTAAATAACGATGAAAATTGGGAACAGAATGGTGTTTTTAAAACGGTGACTAATGACCGTAGAGATTTGGCTTTATCTAATCTTCCTTCACCAAATAAGCCCAAAAAACCAGTAGAAGATATTTTATTTCAATTGGCGAGTGATAAAAACATGCCTCACTTGAAGGTGTGGAATGGTGTAGATTGGTCACTAAGCCCTGGTCAGGACAATAAAAAACTGTACCGGGCCATGAGAATCAATTGGGATAAAATTGATATCCAGCTAATCAATAAAAGAAACAAGCTTTATCGAATATCATTTAGTGCAAAGAATAAAGATCACAAGGGAAATATTTTTTCAGAATCCATTTCGGTATTGGCAACGCCAAATGTTAAGAAAAAAGACATGAAAAAAATATTAGCTCAATATGAAGAGGACCTTAATTCATTTGCCGAAGTACTCAAAAATCGTGAAATAGAGGAAGATCGATTATTGGAAGAGTCGGCGATGCTTAATTCGTTTTCTTCAAATGGTTTTGGGATTTATAATATTGACAAGCTTGAAAACACAAAGATTTTAGCCAAAGTAGATGCTTCATTTGATTTTGAAGATGATATAAATGCGAAAGTGAATAAGATAAAAATTATCATGATTTGTGAAAGCCAGAATACGGTATTGACATACAATGCCTTTGATTGGGATGAACTACCTATTCTTGATGATGATGTCGAGCTCGTAGCCGCACTTCCAAATGGTACTTTCGCTTATGTTTCCAGTGATTCTTTTAAAGTTACGGTCCGTAAAACAGAACTAAGTCCTTATTTTGAAAATAAGAGACATTTTAGAACATCAAAAATGAGCTCTGAAAAGTTGAAAGCACTAATGATTGGGAAGAATGAGTATTCTTAGCCGAATTCTTTAAACCAAATAGGCATTCGCTTGTTTTAAGGGTATGTATCAGCTCAAAAGAACACAGTTTATAAAAACGGACTTAAAAACGGCCTGGGACTTTTTTTCGTCACCTGGAAATCTTAAAAAAATCACTCCGGATTATATGGGGTTTGATGTCAAAACGGAGCTGCCCGATAAAATGTATGAAGGTTTGATGATTGAATATACCGTAAAACCACTATTAGGCATCCCAATGAATTGGATAACCGAAATTAAAACAGTCAAAGAGCTAGAGTTTTTTGTCGATGAACAAAGGAAAGGACCTTATAAGATTTGGCATCACGAGCATCATTTTAAAGAGAAGGATGGAGGAGTTGAAATGACGGATATTGTTTCTTACGAGCTCCCTCTTGGGATTCTAGGAAAGATTATGCATCCTTTCGTGGTGCAAAAAAAGCTTGAAGAAATTTTTGATTTTCGATTTAAGGCAGTTGAGCAATCAAAAGAATTCTAATTGTCTTAGATTTGCGGTAGTATGAAGTTCAAAGATTACCGTATTGATTCTAAAATAAAAAGCCAATTGGAATATATGGGCTTTAACAGGCCAACTGATATCCAATACCGGTCTATTCAGCATATTTTAGATGGAGAGGATGTAATGGCCGTTGCTCCTACGGGTACTGGTAAAACAGCTGCTTTTGTTATTCCGATTATCAATCACATTCTAAAAAACAAAAGAAGAGGAGAAGGCATACGTTCTCTGATTTTGGTTCCTACTCGGGAGCTTGCTAAGCAGATTGCCGAGGTAGTAGATTTAATTGGAATTAAAACAGGGGTTTCCTGTTTGGGTTTATATGGAGGAGTAGGTCAGGATGATCAAATTAAAGTTTTGGAAAAAAGGCTCGATGTATTGGTCGCCACACCAGGAAGAATGTTTGATTTGATCTCACAGGGCTATATAAAATTAGAAAATATTGAATTCTTCGTTATAGATGAAGCGGACTTAATGTTGGATTTGGGATTTAACAAGGACATACATGATGTTCTTCGGTTTCTTCCAAGGAAAAGGCAAACGTTATTCTTTACGGCTACGGTAAATAAAAAGATTAAAGCTTTGGCCTATGATGTGGTTCGTAATGCCATTAGAATCCATGTCTCTCCTAAGAATCCAGTTTCTAAAAATGTACAACATGCTGTTACCTTTGTTGAAATGGACGATAAGCGCTTTTTTTTAGAGAATTTGCTAAAAGAATTTGATAAGGGAAAGTTTATTGTTTTTGTGCGAACGAAGGTAAGGGTAGAGCGCGTTGTGGCCGCTATGAAGCGAGTGGGCGTGATGACAGAAGCGCTTCATGGTGGGATAGAACAAGAAGATCGATTTTTAGTTTTGGACCGTTTTAGAAAAGGAAGTAATAATATTCTTGTGACAACAGATGTTGCTTGTAGGGGTATAGATGTTCCTGATATGGATTATGTAATTAATTACGACATTCCTGATAATCCTGAGAATTATGTTCACAGGTGTGGTAGAACAGGAAGAGGAACAAATAAAGGGCATGCCATTTCTTTTTGCGCTGAAAACGAAACGGTTTTATTGGAAGACATTGAGGATTATACAGGGAAAGAAATAGATCGGTATGACATTCATCCCGAAGAATATAGAGACATCATTGAGGAGTCGGATTTCAATGAAAGGGATTGGAAGAAATTGTTAGACGAAAACAGCGATTCGGATTCTTGGCAGGAATAAGGGTTATTTGATGCTTATGGTTTCAATTGATTTTTGAATCCCATCAAGATCTGCCTGATTTAATTGGTTTCCAAGCTTGAAAATGTATTTAAGCGACAATCCGTATTGGATATGATTCACTTCATTAAAGTCAGTTAAAACTCGAGCGTTTAAACCAAGACTTAAAAAGTCAATTGGAAATTCTGCATTCAAATTAAAAGAACACAAGCCCTTTTCAACAGGTAGTGTTGTTTTTTGAATTAGTGCATATCCAACGTCAAGACCGAGTGATCTATTGGCAATAAAACTCACTTGTGGATTTATGTATCCTAAGGTTACTTCTTCATTTATGCTTTGTCCCGTACCGTTGAAATAGTCAATTTTTAAACCAATTTGTGAATAAGCAAATTTCTTCTTAAAACCTCTTCTGTATGATTCATGTACGTTAAAGACCTTATATAACCCTAAACCATACATCAAATTTACTCCGGGTGATTGAAAAAAAGTGAATTCTTCGAGTGGCTTTCCAATTGTAAAAACAGATAAAGAGGGTTCAATCGTAAATGAGGTTTTACTTTCTTTTAGATTCTTTATTAGCCTCTCAGTTGTAATCAGCTTTGTTTCAACTCTTAAATCCTTTACTTGTTTATTATCGGGAAATTCTTTTTCCAGAATAGCCAATGAGACCAATGCGCGTTCGATTTCATGCATTTTGTTCATTTCACCGATATACAAGATTCGTTCATTAAAAATATACTCATCGTACCTCTTCTTCATTGAATTGTATTCAGACGGGTTGACCTCAGCTGATTCTTTCAATTGTCTGTGAATGACTTTCAGGTGCTCAAGACTTCCTCCCGTTTTGGACATGATTTTGTCCATTCGGATGATATTCGTTTTGAACTGTTTAATTTGCAAAGAATCCTGTGCCCATGCCGATGAAGACATAAGAAAAATCACAAAATAAAAAAACAAACACTTGGGTTTGATGAACATACTAACTCTAAATCTTCTTCCAAATATAAACAAATAGAGGTTAAAAATAAATTAATTGATAATCAAATGAACGTAAGGCTGTTTTTAGTATGTATTCT
>CALKHF010000090.1 GCA_938092255.1 uncultured Flavobacteriales bacterium
TTTAATCGTCTTAATACAAAAAGTTATTATACGGGTATCTGACCTTAAATATTTCTTTAACCTCTTGGTATAAAACCTCTCTTAGCTCTTCCATGTTCTCCTTTTTCTGAGCAGAAATAAAAATGGCCTTTTTTGTACCCAACTTCGACATCCATGATTTCTTTAATAGCTCTAACGACGACATTCCATCAGGGTCTTCTAGTTCATTTACAGGGGCTGTATAGGCATCTATTTTATTGAATACAACTATTGTTGGTTTTTCCGATTTGTCAATTTCTGCCAAGGTCTCATTAACTACACGAAAATGATCTTCAAAGTTTGGATGAGATATATCTAAAACATGTATTAAAATATCCGCCTCTCTAACCTCATCAAGTGTTGATTTAAAAGATTCCATTAACTGTTTTGGAAGCTTACGAATAAAACCTACGGTATCCGTAAGTAGCATCGGCAAGTTTCCTAAGACTACTTTTCTCACTGTTGTGTCTAAGGTAGCAAAAAGCTTGTTTTCGGCAAAAACCTTTGATTTGGAGAGCACGTTCATTAAGGTGCTTTTACCTACATTGGTATAGCCCACTAATGCTACACGGACAAGTTGTCCTCTATTCCCTCTTTGGGTATTCATTTGCTTATCGATGTCCTTTAACCTTGTTTTCATTAAAGAAATCCGCTGACTAATAATTCTCCGGTCTGTTTCTATTTGTGATTCCCCAGGGCCTCGCATACCAATTCCTCCTTTTTGCCTTTCAAGGTGGGTCCACATTCGCGTAAGTCTCGGAAGCATATACTGAAGTTGAGCGAGCTCTACTTGGGTTTTTGCGTGAAAGGTCATTGCTCGACTTGCAAAAATATCTAGAATTAATATCGTTCTATCAAGTATTTTACAATTCAGTTCTCTCTCTATATTTCGAAGCTGAGAAGGAGACAGCTCATCATCAAAAATGACAAGGTCTATTTTATGTTGCGTAATATATTCGTGGATTTCAATTAGTTTTCCCGAACCGACATAGGTCTTTGGATTGGGAACGGGAAGTTTTTGTAAAAAATGTTTCTTGGTTATCGCTCCTGCTGTTGTTGCTAAAAACTCCAACTCATCAAGGTGTTCAAAAGCGATGTCTTCTGAAATCGTTGAATACGCAACACCCACGATTATGCAGCCCTCATTTTGTTTTTCAATTTTTAATTTTGCTTTGGCCATCTATTTTTTTAATGTTTCAACATATTCGGCAAGCCAAATAAAACTTGAATCCCCTTTAATCGTATTCTTGAAGGATGGCATTACACCCTTTCCATCCTTAATTATATCAATGATTTGTCTTTTTGAAAGTTTACTGTTTTTAAGCTGCTTGGCTCCGCTTGCACCTTTGTTTCCATCAGAACCATGACAACGCACACAATTAATTTGATAGAGTTGTTCTCCCTTTTCCAAGGGCGTTCCTGTTAGCAATTCATCCGGGGTTTCGCTACAGCTAAGACAGAAAAGTGCAATTAAAAAAAAGAGTCTTCTTAAAACCATGAACCATTAAGCGCTTCTCGAAATGGCCATGGAATAGACGCTAAAATTAGAACTAAACCTATTGTATACCAAATCAAAATTTTCTTGTTTTTTTGTTCGGGGCCCTCTTGCTTTTCAGCCATTTTACGCCCTACTGTCACAACGATGATTGCCAAAAGCATTCCAAGTAAATGCTCCATTCCATAAAATCGAGTTACTTCATTCTTCATCCAGCCCGAATCAAAAGATACGTTTCCAGATGTGTAATATAATATTAGACCTAATACAAGCTGAATATGAAGACTAATCATGGCAAATAAATTTATCATTTTGTCTCTTTTCTCGTAGCTTGTTTTGCTCGCCAAGGCGTTGTAAATGGCATAAATAAGCAAGCCTAATACGAGCCACCTTAATCCTGAATGTGCGTGTACCAACATAATTTAATTTTTAATCGTTTAATTTCAGCACAGCTAAAAATGCTTCTTGTGGGACCTCAACCTTCCCCACTTGTCGCATTCTTTTCTTGCCGGCCTTTTGTTTTTCTAATAATTTTCTTTTTCTAGTGATGTCCCCACCATAACATTTTGCAGTAACATCTTTCCTTAATGCTTTTATTGTTTCACGAGAAATTATTTTAGCTCCGATTGCCGCCTGAATAGGTATTTCAAACTGTTGTCTCGGAATCAACTCCTTAAGTTTTAAGCAAATTCTTTTACCCAAATCAAAGGCATTACTTCGATGTACTAATGCAGAAAGAGCATCAACTTGTTCCGAATTTAACAATAAATCCATTTTAATCAGATCCGATGTTCGATAACCGATTGGATGGTAATCGAAAGACGCATAACCGCGTGATACAGATTTTAAACGGTCATAAAAGTCAAATACAATTTCAGCCAAAGGCATTTCAAAACTAATTTCCACGCGGTCTTGAGTCAGATAAACCTGGTTTTTAAGTTCTCCCCTTTTTTCTATGCATAATGTCATTATTGCCCCTACATATTCTGTCTTTGTTATGACTTGTGCTTGAATATATGGTTCTTCTATTCTCTCCATTCCTGACGGGTCAGGAAGTTCTGAAGGGTTGTTCACTATTAATACTTCGTCTGGTGCCTTTCTAAGGTAGGACTTGTAAGAAACGTTTGGAACAGTTGTGATTACGGTCATATTGAATTCTCGGTCCAACCGTTCCTGTATAATTTCCATGTGGAGCATTCCTAAAAACCCACACCTAAACCCAAATCCTAATGCTGCCGATGACTCTGGTTCAAAGACTAAAGACGAGTCATTCAGCTGAAGCTTTTCCATAGAATAGCGAAGCTCCTCGTAATCTTCAGTATCCACTGGGTAAATGCCCGCAAAAACCATCGGTTTTACATCTTCAAAACCTTTAATTGCTTCACTACACGGGTTTTCTGTTGAGGTAATAGTATCTCCCACTTTTACTTCATTTGCTTGTTTAATGCCGGAAATAATATATCCAACATCTCCCGTTCTTAGTTCTTTTTGAGGAACCAATCCCATCTTGAGTATTCCAATTTCAT
The DNA here is from genome assembly GCA_938092255.1 of uncultured Flavobacteriales bacterium. Lineage (GTDB taxonomy): Bacteria > Bacteroidota > Bacteroidia > Flavobacteriales_D > Crocinitomicaceae > UBA952. The sequence goes on from CALKHF010000090.1 coordinate 3,040, forward strand.
CAGCATTATAGTCTCTCTTAGTATTATAAAACCTGATCCTCTGTCCTTTTTTTATTGTTCCATTTTTAACCCTGAAATAAGCAATTATTCCCCTGAAAGGATTAAATACCGAATCAAAAATCATAGCCTGAAGGGGTTCATTGTCATTGCCTTTTGGAGCGGGAATATTTTCAATAACTGATTTTAAAATCTCGTCAACTCCTAATCCTGTTTTTCCTGAAGCGCGAATAATTTCTTCTTCCCCACACCCTATCAGCTCAACAATTTGATCTGAAACCTCCTCTGGCATTGCGCCCGGAAGATCCATTTTGTTAAGAATAGGGATAATGTGAAGGTCATGCTCTAATGCCAAATAAAGGTTAGATATTGTTTGGGCTTCAATTCCTTGAGAGGCATCAACGATCAAAAGAGCTCCTTCACATGCGGCAATAGATCGAGAAACTTCATATGAAAAATCAACATGTCCTGGAGTGTCTATAAGATTGAGAATATATTCCTCTCCCTCATACTTATAGCTCATTTGAATGGCGTGGCTTTTTATAGTGATTCCACGCTCTCTTTCGAGTTCCATGTCATCCAAAGCTTGATTTTGCATCTCTCTTTCAGAAATGGTTCCCGTCGTTTGCAGAAGCCTATCTGCCAAAGTGCTTTTGCCGTGGTCAATGTGGGCAATGATACAAAAATTGCGTATGTGTTTCATTCGCAATCAAAATTACACTTTAAATACCAATTTGAGTATACTTTAGGGCTATTTTATTAATGAGAAAACATCCTGTTTTCTCATTTGTTTTTATAAAATCTTGACAATTGAACTTCTGCGTGTAAATCCTTTGCCTCAATGATGAAATCAGTCATTTCTTTAGCCAATAATGGTGCCATCAAATACCCTTTTGTTCCAAGACCATTGAAAATATAAAAGCCTTTGTGCTTTGGATGTTCTCCCATAACGGGGCGTCGATCATAAACTGTCGGCCTTATCCCTGCCACTTGATGTATTATTTCATGACTACCTGAATAAAGGCCATTTATAACCTTTAATAATTCTTTTCTGCCTTCCTCGGTTACAATAGTATCATTTATATTGCGCTCTATCGTTGCACCCACCATGTATGAGTTAGACCCTATTGGTAGAATAAAGCCTTTCTTGTTCCAGGTTTCTTCTTTTGGCATTTGCCTCGCCTTTATTGTTAAGATTTGGCCCTTTGTGTGCTGAATTTGAACAGAATTAAAATGAGGAATACTACTATGATCTGAACCGCAGCAAAAAATCACGGAGTCATATTTTTTACCATTATAAATCATTGTATCCGGATCTAACTTTGTGTGGTCAAATGATTCATATTTCAAGCTGTTGTTGACTTCAAATAAGTTATGCATTTGTTTCATAAAATGTGGGGCGTTTACCCTAAAAGCATTTTTAACTATTGCAGAACCTAAAAGGTTTAATGGGTTTGTAAATTCATGATTGTAAATTTCTTCTGGTGACAAGTATTTCTTAAACTGTTCTTCTCCTTGTTTTTTATTCCAATATTTTTTTTCTTGTTGACTGGCAAAAAACCTCCTGATTTTGATTGAATTAAAAAATTGACTTTCTGTCGCAAGCTCAACTTCTTTATAAAATGCTTCGGCGGCTGGAAGAAATTCATCTACTCGCCAAGATTTAGTAACTCTTCTAAATACGATCGGGTTGATCATTCCTGCTGCAATTGATGATGACTTGTTTTGCATATTATCAATCAATAAAACAAAATGTCCTTTTTTAAGGAGTTGCCAAGCCAAAGAAACTCCTGCAACTCCTCCACCGATAATTAAATGTTTTTTCATTCGATTCTAACCACTCCTATGGTAAAAATAATTATTTCGATTGACTCATTTACACTTATGATTTCCTTACAAATCTCTCTTAATGTGGAGCCTGTCGTTACCACATCGTCAACTAATCCAATGGCCTTAAGTTTCTTAAATTTTTCGGACGCTAAAAATGTGTTTTTCACATTCAATCTACGCTTTTCTCGGCTTAACTTGGTTTGACTTTGGGTTTGTTTACATTTTTGCACGAGTTTTTGCAAAACGGGGGCTCCTGTAATTGATGATAGACCTTGGGCTATATAATATGCCTGATTGTATCCCCTATCAAACTGTTTTCGATGAAACAGCGCTATCGGAATCAAGCAATCCAATTGAGTATCAGACTCACCATCGGAAATCGATAATCCTAGTTCTTCCCCTAAAAGCAAGCCCGTTCTCCATGATCCCCGGTATTTTAGCTGGTGAATTAAAGCTTGTTCAACTCCCTCTTTTGAAAAATAAAAAAGACTGTAAGCCGCTTTCACATTTGAAAGATTCACTCCTTGTAAAATTTGGCTGTTTATCTCTTTTTCAAAAGGTTTTGACCAATTAATTTTCGATTTACAAGCAAAACAAACACCCTTAGTCTTTGTGGTCGTTTCATTATCACAACTCAAACACTTTTGAGGAAAAATCAAACCAAAAACAACCTCTATTAAATATTTTAATTGAGAAAAAACCCTTTGAAAACTTGTAAGCAAAACGATTGTTGTTTATATGAACATTTATTTGTGAAAAAAGGAATCAATGCCCGTGTCAAATTATTTGATATCTCTTTTATATTTATACCATTATAAAATTGAAAAAAAATCAATACCATTTATAAAAAGGCTTGATAAAAGTTTTACAGAACAGTAAAAAACTTTGTGGATATCTTTCCCTTTAATGTTGATAATCGCTGAAAGGTCTACTAGTGAATGCTTTGCGAAATGAGGTGTTGATAACATTGAGAAATTGTTAATTTCTTTAATTTGAAAAGGTGAGATTTTTGACAATTTTTGTATGCCTCAACAAAGATAAAAAGCATACAAGAAACAACGACTTTGCTTGAATAATTGAGGAAGCAAAACGCTTAAGGATAATATTGTAAACCCGGCACTAAAATTTAGTTTCGATTATTGATGTTTTCCTTAAACTGAAACAAAACCAAAAACAAAAGAATATGTCTGAACAAAAAGAACCCATTCTGCAAGAAAACACAAGTAGGTTTGTGTTATTTCCAATTCAACATGATGACATTTGGTCTTTTTATAAACGGGCAGAGGCAAGTTTTTGGACCGCAGAAGAAATTGATCTTCAACCGGACTTAATCGATTGGGAAAGTAAACTCAATGACAATGAAAGGCATTTTATTAAACATGTACTTGCTTTTTTCGCTGCTTCAGATGGTATTGTCAACGAAAATTTAGCAGAAAATTTTTTAGCAGAAGTCCAGTACACAGAAGCTAAGTTTTTCTATGGGTTTCAGATTGCAATGGAAAATGTTCATTCAGAAACATATTCGCTACTTATAGACACTTATATTAAAGATTCTGCGGAGAAAAAACATCTTTTTAATGCTTTAGATACTCTGGATTGTGTTAAAAAGAAAGCTGATTGGGCATTAAGGTGGATAGATGAGGGCAATTACGCAGAAAGGCTTGTCGCCTTTGCTGCTGTTGAAGGAATATTCTTTTCTGGATCATTTTGTTCTATTTTCTGGCTGAAAAAAAGAGGGTTAATGCCTGGGCTTTCGTTCTCTAACGAATTAATCTCAAGAGATGAAGGTCTTCATTGTGATTTTGCTTGCCTCTTATACACAAAACACTTAGTTAATCAACTTCCAAAAGAAGAAGTAACTAAAATCATAAAAGATGCTGTAGAAATTGAAAAAGAGTTTGTTACCGATGCACTACCTGTCAAGCTCATTGGAATGAATTCGGACTTGATGTCAGAATATATTGAATTTGTTGCCGACAGGTTGCTTGTTGAGCTTGGTAACGAAAAAATTTACAACGCTTCTAATCCATTTGATTTTATGGAAATGATCTCAATACAAGGCAAAACCAACTTTTTTGAAAAGCGTGTTGGTGAGTATCAAAAAGCTGGGGTGTTATCGGGGGATGATCAAACTTTTAGTTTGGATGAGGATTTTTAAGAATAGTTAAAATAGAATTAGATGTACGTAGTAAAAAGAGAAGGAAAAAAAGAACCCGTAAAGTTTGACAAGATTACGGCAAGAATTATAAAAATGTGTTATGGCCTAGACCCTTTGGTTTCACCAGAGGCTGTTGCCATGAAGGTTATTGAAGGTATTTACGATGGTGTTTCAACATCTGACCTTGACAATCTTGCTGCAGAGGTCGCGGCGGCTAAAACAATTGATCACCCTGATTATGCATTATTAGCTTCGCGTATTGCCGTGTCAAATTTGCATAAAGAAACGAAAAAAACATTTTCAGATGTAATGCAAGATTTGTACAATTACATTGATCCAAAAACTGGAGAAAATGCAGCCCTCTTGTCTAAAGAGGTCCATGATATCATAATGGACAACAAAAACCTGCTCGACTCCAGTATCATATATGACCGGGATTTTAGATACGATTATTTCGGCTTCAAAACGCTAACAAGGTCGTACCTAATGAAGTTGAATGGCAATATTGCAGAAAGGCCTCAACAAATGCTTATGCGGGTTTCTGTTGGAATTCACAAAAACGACATTGAGTCTGCAATTCGCACATACAATTTAATGTCAGAAGGATGGTTTACACATGCCACACCAACATTATTTAATTCTGGAACTCCTAAGCCTCAAATGTCTTCTTGCTTTCTACTAACAACAAAAGAAGATAGTATAGATGGAATATACGACACCCTCAAGTCTTGTGCTCAAATTTCTCAATCTGCAGGGGGAATCGGCCTATCTATTCATGATATTAGAGCAACAGGCTCATACATAAAAGGAACGAATGGTACATCAAACGGAATCGTTCCAATGTTAAGGGTATTTAATGATACCGCACGATATGTTGATCAAGGAGGAGGAAAACGAAAGGGTTCTTTTGCAATGTATCTTGAACCATGGCATGCCGACGTTTTTGACTTCTTAGATTTAAAAAAGAATCATGGTAAAGAAGAGCAACGTGCACGTGATTTATTCTATGCTTTATGGATTCCTGATCTATTCATGAAGCGTGTCAAGGAAAACGGAGACTGGACTTTAATGTGTCCTCACGAATGCCCGGGCTTATCTGATACTCACAGTAAGGAATTTGAAAAGCTTTATACGAAATACGAAAAAGATGGTAAGGGAAGAAAAACCATAAAAGCGCAAGACCTTTGGTTTAAAATTCTTGAATCACAAATAGAAACAGGTACGCCGTATATGTTATATAAGGATGCTGCTAATGCCAAGTCTAACCAGCAAAACCTTGGCGTCATCAAGTCTTCTAACCTTTGTACTGAAATTATTGAGTACACCGCTCCAGACGAAGTGGCTGTTTGCAACCTTGCGTCATTGGCGCTTCCTAAGTATGTTAATGATGATGCCACGTTTGATTTTGAAAAACTATTTGAAGTCACCTATCAAGCCACAATTAACTTGAATAGAATTATTGATGAAAATTATTACCCTGTTGAGGAGGCAAAAAACTCTAACTTAAGACATCGGCCTATTGGCCTAGGCGTTCAGGGCCTTGCCGATGCATTCATCATGTTGAGGTTGCCATTTGAATCAGAAGAAGCAAAAGCCCTTAATCGTGAAGTTTTTGAGACCATTTATTTTGCTTCTATGACAGCGTCAAAAGATTTAGCAAAAGAGGATGGGGCCTATGAAACATATCCGGGATCCCCTGTTTCTAAGGGGATATTTCAGTTTGACATGTGGAATGTTAAGCCAACCGAAAGGTGGGAGTGGGACCTTCTCAAAGATGAAGTGAAAAAATATGGCGTGAGAAACTCTTTATTGTTGGCTCCAATGCCAACGGCATCAACTGCTCAGATTCTTGGGAACAATGAATGTTTTGAGCCTTACACTTCAAACATTTATACGCGAAGAGTTTTATCAGGCGAGTTTATTATTGTAAATAAACACTTATTGAAAGACTTGGTGAAAGAGGGGCTTTGGGATAAAACGATGAGACAAAAAATAATGGCTGCAAATGGTTCTGTTCAAAACATTGAAGATGTGCCCCAAAATTTAAAGCAATTATACAAAACAGCATGGGAAATCTCGCAAAAATCAATTATTGAGCAGGCTGCAGATAGAGGTGCATACATTTGTCAAAGTCAATCTCTAAACATCTTTATGGAAAATGCAAATTTTGGTAAACTGACATCAATGCATTTTTACGGATGGGAAAAAGGACTTAAAACAGGAATGTATTACCTTCGAACAAAAGCAGCTACAGATGCCATTAAATTCACAGTTGATAAGGATGTTGTTGCCAAAAGCACCAGTAAGTCTAAAGAAGAAATAGCCTGTTCTCTAGACGATCCAGATGATTGCGAAATGTGCTCTGGTTAATCTTGAATATAATTACTTGTATTTCAAAAAGGGTTGCTGTTGCGGCCCTTTATAATTTATAAAGATTCTATTTTTCTAATATGAAAAAAATTAAATCAGCTCTCATTTCCGTTTACTATAAAACGGGCCTAGAAAACATCGTTAAAGAGCTACATAAAAACAATGTTAAAATATATTCAACTGGAGGAACCCAGTCCTTTATTGAGAACCTGGGAGTGCCTGTAATAAGAGTTGAAGATTTAACAGAATATCCTTCTATTCTTGGAGGTAGAGTAAAAACACTACACCCTAAAGTGTTTGGTGGTATCCTGAATAGGCGATCTTTAACCTCCGATCAAGAGACTATTTTAGAATATGGTATTCCTTCTATTGACCTTGTAATCGTTGATCTTTATCCCTTTGAGGAGGTTTGTGCTTCCGGCGGGAGTCACGATGAAATTATTGAAAAAATAGACATTGGTGGAATTTCACTAATCCGGGCAGCGGCAAAAAACTTTAATGATGTGTTGGTTTTATCAACGATAAAACAATACGATGGATTTGTTAAAATCCTAAAAGAACAAGGAGCCAATAGTACAGAGGATCAGAGAAAACAATATGCAAGCGAGGCTTTCCAAATTTCTTCACATTATGATACCTCAATTCATTATTACTTTTCCCCGGAGCAAACTGAGTTTTTAAAAGTCAGTAATTCTAATTCACGTGCCTTAAGGTATGGTGAAAACCCTCATCAAAAAGGTTTCTTTTTTGGAGACTTTAATGAAATGTTTGAACAGCTTCACGGAAAAGAGCTCTCATACAATAACCTTTTGGATGTTGATGCCGCTATGAACCTTATTCTGGAATTTAAAGACGCTTCACCAACCTTTGGGATTTTAAAACACAATAATGCATGTGGCTTTAGCTCTAGGAAAAACATAAAAGATGCTTATACAGCAGCTTTAGCAGGAGACCCGGTTAGTGCTTTCGGTGGCGTTCTTGTTTCGAACGCAACTATTGATAAAGCATCGGCTGAATTAATAACGGATTTATTTTGTGAAGTTCTTATTGCTCCAGGGTTTGAAGATGGTGCACTGGCTATTTTAAAACAAAAAAAGAATAGAATTCTACTTAAATCTCATTCTTTTGAAAGAGCAAAAAGAACTGTTCGAACAGTTTTAAACGGCTTCCTTGTTCAAGATAGAGACATCGTGACAGAAACAGAAAATGAATTAACTTGTGTGACTTTAAAACAAGTAAACGATTCGGAAATCTCCGATCTTTTGTTTGCAAATAAAATATCCAAACATACAAAGTCTAATACTATTGTTTTAGCTAAAGACAACCAGCTTCTGGCAAGTGGAACAGGACAAACCTCTAGAGTGGATGCGTTAAGACAGGCTATTCACAAGGCAAAATCTTTTGATTTTGACCTAAATGGAGCCGTTATGGCAAGTGATGCTTTTTTTCCTTTTCCCGATTGTGTCGAAATCGCATGTAACGAAGGAATTAAAACCGTTATTCAGCCCGGAGGATCAATAAAAGACAATCTATCAATTGAGTATTGTAACAAAAATGAAATGAAAATGGTTTTTACCGGAATTCGTCATTTCAAACATTAACTTTATTATATTTGAATGTTGCCTTTCATTAAGCGACTTTCATTGTTTCAATATAAATTTTAAAATGGGGATTTTTAGTTTTTTAACGCAAGAGATAGCAATAGACTTAGGCACGGCTAATACCCTAATTATTTGGAATGATAAGGTGGTCGTTGACGAACCTTCTATTGTTGCCAAAGATATTCAATCAGGCAAAATTGTAGCTATTGGGAAAAAAGCCCAACAGATGCATGGAAAAACCCACAAATTAATTGAAACCGTCCGTCCTCTAAAAGACGGTGTTATCGCTGACTTTCAAAGTGCTGAACAGATGATTCGCGGAATGATTAAAATGATCAACTCCGGACGAAGTTTATTTAACCCAACATTGAGAATGGTTATTTGCATTCCTTCTGGTATAACTGAGGTAGAAAAAAGAGCTGTTCGTGATTCTGCTGAACATGCTGGAGCAAAAGAAGTGTATCTTATTCACGAGCCAATGGCCGCCGCTATTGGAATAGGTATAGATGTTGAAGAACCAATGGGGAACATGATCATAGACATCGGCGGAGGAACATCTGAAATTGCAGTAATTGCATTGGGAGGTATTGTTTGTGATAAATCAATAAGAATTGCTGGAGATGACTTCACTAATGATATAGAAGAGTACATGAGGCGACAGCATAATATACTTGTTGGAGAAAGAACCGCTGAACAAATTAAAATAGAGGTTGGAGCTGCTCTACCTGATTTAGAAACTCCTCCCTCAGATTTTGCAGTTAGAGGAAGAGACCTGATGACTGGTATTCCAAAAGAAATAATGGTTTCATATACGGAAGTTGCTCACGCTTTAGATAAAACCATTTCAAAAATTGAAGAAGCCATTTTAAGTGCTTTAGAAATGACTCCTCCTGAATTGTCTGCCGACATATACAAAACAGGCATCTATTTGGCTGGAGGAGGATCTATGCTTCGGGGTCTTGATGATCGAATTTCGTCCAAAACAAAACTCCCTGTTCATATTGCAGAAGATCCATTAAGAGCTGTTGCAAGAGGAACAAGTATTGCTTTAAAAAACATCGATAAGTACCAGTTTCTTATCAAAGACTAATTCTTTATAATTTTCTTTTTTCCCGTTTTTATTCAAAGGTTGTTTATTATCTTTGAAGATGCGTAATCTGATTGAATTTATACAAAAACTAAGGGTTTTCTTTGTTTTTTTGTTTCTTCAAGGAATTGCCCTTTACTTATATCTGTCATTTATGACGGTACCAAAAAGTAATTATTTCACCACAGCATCGTCCTTTTCTGGAGCTCTATTTGAAATAGGAAACTCGCTCACCAAGCATTTTAATCTTGAGGAAAACAATCGAAGCCTTCAGCTTGAAAACATTAAACTTCGTTCTAAAGTTCCTTCTTTTTTATATGAACTAAAAAAAGATTCCATTTCTGTTCAAGATACAATCCATAAACAGCAATACAATTACATTCCTGCAACAATAATAAACTCAACCACCACAAGAAGGAACAATTTTTTCACATTGAATACTGGAATAGCCCAAGGTGTAAGTAGGGGTATGGGGGTGTTTTCGAGCAACGGAGTTGTTGGGATAATTCACTCATCAAGCACCCATTTTAGTATAGTAAAAAGCGTATTAACTTCAGACATTAATATAGATGTAATGATCGAAAAAAACGGAGCCTTTGGACTTCTCAAGTGGGACGGAAAAAACCCCAATAAAGGAGAAATTTCGGGTATTACAAATGATATTAAAATTACGATCGGTTCAAATGTGATTTCGAGAGGGGGTAGTGGTATTTTTCCTAAAGGACTGCAGGTAGGGAAGGTTGTGGGGGTAAAACCTATTGAAGGGAAATCTGTCTGGGAAATTGAAATTGCTTTTTCAGAAAAATATGCGTCGCTGCAAAATGTTTATATAATAAAAAACTTATTCCGCAACGAAATGTTGATGCTTGAAAACAAAAAAGGAGAAGAATAAACATGACACGCTTTTACATCTTCATATTTAGATTCTTAATCTTTGTTTTTCTCCAAGTTTTCATTTTTAATCAATTAGAAATAAACCCGTATGTACATATTATGGTTTCTCCTTTGTACATTATGTTACTGCCTTTTGATATATCCGTTATTCGTTTGTTATTTATATCCTTTTTTTTGGGAATCTTTATTGATGCATTGTCAAATACCTTTGGTCTTCATACTTCTGCATTGGTTCTCCTAGCTTATTTTAGGCCCTTTGTTTTTCGATGGTTTGCCCCTCGAGATGGATATGATTCAATAAAAAACCCGTCAATATTTGACATGGGAAACAAGTGGTTCGTCTTTACTTTCGGGTCTCTTGTAATTGTTCATCATTTTTGGTTTTTTGCCATAGAAAGTTTTTCAATTTCAGAAATCTTGTTAATTCTTCAAAAAACAATCCCAAGCGCACTCCTTTCATTTATTGTTTGTGTTATCTTACAAACTTTACTCCTTAAAAAATCAAAATAACTTGAATGTAGAAAACCGAAGATATGTGATTATTTCCTTCATTTTATTTGTTGGGATAATATACCTCTCTCGTCTTTTTTACATGCAAGTTCTTGACGATTCCTGGAGTGAACGGGCCCATCAAATAAGTGAAAAAAGAACGGAAGTTACTCCCCCAAGGGCGATTATATATGACAGGAATGGTCTAAAAATCGTTGGAAACAAAACCTATTTCAACCTAATGGTTATTGAGGAAAAAATGGGAGATGACTTTGACACTATAGGCTTTGCTAAGCTTATAGGGTGGGAACCTAGAATGATAACCGAACGCTTCTTAGAAATTGTAAAGGGGGAGGGAACCTACTACAACAAATATGTTGGGAAAAAAGAATCGAATTATCAAAAAACGAGACCCTACCCTTTTTTAAAAGAAATTACTAAAGAAGAAATGGTGCGGATTGCACCGTTTTTAGACTCTTATCCTGGGTTTTATGAAGAAGAAACTAGCATGAGGTATTATCCTTTTCCTAATGGGGCAAATATTCTAGGTTATTTATCTGAAGTAAATCAAGAAGAAGTTTCAAAAGATAAATTCTACAAACCCAGTTATAATATTGGAAGAGCGGGTATTGAAAGAATTTATGAAAAACAATTAAGAGGTTCAAAGGGTGTTCATTACATCGTTAGATCTGCGATGAACAATGAGGTGAAACAATATGAAAACGGACGTTATGATACTTTAGCCAAGCCCGCCGATCCTATTCATCTAGGGTTAGATATGGTCTTGCAAGCATATGGGGAAACGCTAATGAAAAACAAAAAAGGTTGTATTGTGGCAATTGAGCCCAAAACAGGAGAAATTCTTTCTATGGTTTCTGCTCCCTCTTATGATCCAAATATTTTAGTTGGAAGAAAAAGCGTTAGTCAGTTTTATCCGGAGCTATTAAATAATCCTGATAAGCCATTATACCCTAGGCCAACACAGGCAGAATACCCTCCCGGATCGATATTTAAGCTGGTGCAGTCTTTGATTGGACTTCAAGAAGGTGTTCTTCAAGAAAACACCTCGTTTCCATGTAACAAGGCGCTTGTGGGCTGTCATTCCCACCCTATTCCCTCTAGTGTTGCCAAGGCTGTGAAATTCTCTTGTAACCCCTACTACTATTATGCTGTAAAAAAAATTATAGAGCAAAAAAAATACGCCAATCGATTTGAGGATGCCGAAGATGGGCTCAATGTTTGGAATCAGTATATGAAAAGCTTTGGTCTTGGGGAAAAGCTAAACTCAGATGTTTATGGACTTCGAGCGGGGCTGATTCCCAATTCGGCATATTACGACAAATGGTATGGGCACAGAGGTTGGGCCTTTTCAACAATTCGTTCTATTGCAATTGGACAGGGAGAGGTTAAATTAACTCCTCTCCATATGGCTAACCTCGCAGCCATAATTGCGAATAAAGGTTGGTATTATGACCCTCACTTCATTAAATCACCTAAAAAGGATTTCCCAATTCAAATAAAAAAAAATCAAACCATGGTTGAATCAAAACACTTCCCGCCTGTTATTGATGGTATGTGGCGAGTTGTTAATGAGTCGGGGGGCACTGCAGGTTTGGCAAAAATTAATGGAATTGATGTCTGTGGAAAAACAGGGACTGTAGAAAACTATAAAGGCTCAGTGAAACAAAAGAACCACTCTGTTTTTATCGCTTTTGCCCCAATGGACAATCCCAAAATTGCCATTGCCGTTTTTGTCGAAAATGCGGGGTTTGGTGGCACTTGGGCTGCTCCGATAGCAAGCTTAATGATTGAAAAGTATTTAAATAAAAAAATATCAAACCCAGCAAAAGAAAAACGCGTCCTAAATGCTGTATTGAATAACAATTAAAATGAGAAAAACGAATTCTCTTATTAACAACTTAGATTGGCCTTTATTAATTGGTTTTCTAACGTTGATTTGTTTTGGGTTAATGACGATTTATTCTGTAGCCTTTAATGAAGAGAATCCGAGTATTTTTAGTTTTTCAGAAAAATACGGAAAACAAATAATATGGATTTTCTTGTCTCTTTTTTTTGGGGGTCTTGTTTTTCTAGTTGATTCTGATGTGTATAAAAAGTTTGCTCTCCCTATCTACCTTGTAACATTAGGATTACTCGTACTTGTATTATTTATGCCCCCAATAAATGGCGCTCGGGCATGGCTTGGTGTTGGAAGCATGGGAATACAGCCTGCCGAATTCGCTAAAATCACCACTGCACTATTGCTGGCTAAATACGTAAGTGATCTTAATCTCAAGTTATTGAGTTCATACAATGTATTAATTGCTCTTATTATTATTGTAATACCTATGGGATTAATCCTCCTGCAACCCGATGCGGGAACTTTTGTCATTTTTACTGCCTTCTTTTTTGTCTTGTATCGCGAGGGACTGACCTTTGACCCTTTTATTTTAAAGTTTATAAACCTTTTGCCTAAGGTAAAATATAAGCAAACCTGGATTGGAAGTCATTTTATTCCTATTTTATTTGTTTTAGTTTTTCTTTCAATCCTTACCATCCTTCTTGGTCATAAAAACCTTGGCATTATTCCTGGGCTTCCTCTTTACGGTTCTTTTGGAATCATAGTCAGTTTGTTTTTAATATCAGTTGCAGGAATACTATTTATACAAAGGTTTGGTACAAAAAGAGAGAAAATAAAAGTTCGGATAATTATAGTTCTTTCTTTTATTGTAGGTAGTGCATGCTCTTATTTTGTTGAATATTCATTTGTTCATCTTGCTGATCATCAAAAAGATCGAATTGAACTTTTTCTGGGTCTTAAAGAGGACCCTAATGGCAAAGATTACAATAGAAATCGGGCAATGGCCGCAGTTGGTTCTGGAGGTTTTTCTGGGAAGGGATACAAAAATGCTTCTGTATCAAGTGTAAAAACAAACCACGTACCCGAAAGCGAGACTGATTTTATTTTTTGTCCTTTTGCAGAAGAATGGGGATTTCTCGGGGGTGTCGTATTACTGACTATATACCTCTTTATAATTATTCGCATCTTAGTAATAGCGGAAAGACAGCGGTCTTCGTTTAATAGAATCTATGCATATTCTGTTGGGATGTTCTTTTTTTATCACTTTTCCATTAATATAGGTATGAATATCGGTTTCGCTCCGGTTATAGGTATACCCCTTCCTTTTTTTAGTTACGGAGGGTCTTCCATGATGTCATTTTCCATCATGGTTTTTATTCTATTAAAATTAGACAGTCAGAGAAGACACGTTCTCAGGTAAAAGATAAATTGTAATTTTAACTTATGAAGAAAGTTGACCAAATAATAACCAAAAAAGAAAAAACGATTTTCTCTATCGTTTTCTGGTTTATTGTTCTTTTACCTTTTCTCGTCGTCTCATCTCTCTACCTTTTTCAATCAGAGGATGACCTGCCTCCCGTTTCTTTATTAGACAACCCTCCCGAATTACTAGCATCCGCCGTTATTGCCAAAAACGAAAAGGGAAAAGATACTATAATCGGTCATTATTGGAGAATCAATAGATCGAGTATTAAATATAGAGAGATCTCTCCTTATGTAATCGATGCTTTGGTGTCTACAGAGGATGAACGATATCATGACCATTCAGGTATTGATTTTCGTGCGCTAGTTCGATCTGCCACATCGTTTGGAGCTTCTGGAGGAGCGTCAACAATAACACAACAGCTCGCTAAGCAACTCTTCAAGCTTGTGGACAGAGAAGAAGCCAAAGGCTTAATGGAAAAAATAAATATTAAGGCGCAAGAACAAATTATTGCTACAAGACTCGAAAAGCGCTTCTCAAAGAAAGAAATCATAACGATGTATTTGAATCAGTTTGATTTTCTTTATAATGCTGTTGGTATTGAAAGTGCTGCCAATGTTTATTATAACAAAAAAGCAATTGAACTTACTAAGCTAGAGGCGGCAATGTTGGTTGGTATGTGTAAAAACCCCAGTCTTTACAACCCATATTCTTTTAAAAACAAAAACTATGCAAGTAAAATCGCTTTAAAAAAGAACATCTCCCCCTCTAAAGTTTCGCATGCCGAAATCAAAGCTGCTCGAAAAAAAGATTCAACAAGAGCGATAAACCGAAGGAACCAGGTCTTATTTCAATGGCTAAGGAACAGTGAAAATGAAAACGAGTATTTATCCAGTAAACTCAATAGAAAGGAATACGAATCCCTTTGTAAAAATCCGCTAATTGTCGATTACCATTCTGTCGATCACAAGAAAGGTCTTGCTCCATATTTTCGTGAAAGTTTAAAAAATGAGGTGAATTCTATTTTAAATGCTAAAAACGCGAATGGAACCTTTAAGTATGCGAAAAAAGATGGTTTGGGATATAATATATACCAAGACGGGTTAAAGATTTATACAACCCTCAATACTTCTCTTCAGCAGAAAGCCGAAGACGCAGTATTACAACATTTGAGTGGAATTGACCCTAGTGGGAAAAATAAAAAAGTAAAATCTTGGCAAAACCGATTCAATAAGACTGTTAAATATAAAAAAGAAAAATTTCCCTTTTTAAAAAAGACTTCGGATAGAACCATTTCTAATACAATCGCGAAAGGCAGAAGGGATAGTGAAAGATACAAAGAGCTTAAAAAAGATGGTGTTTCCAATTCTGATATTCTAAAAATATTCGATACGCCAACCACTATGAAAATCTTCAGTTACAATGGAGATATTGATACGGTCATGACTCCTAACGACTCGATAAGGTACAATTTGTCATTCTTACAAACAGGACTTGTCTCCATTGAACCAAAAACAGGTTTTGTTCGGGCCTGGGTTGGTGGAACAAACATCAATTACTTTAAAATAGACATGGTAACAAATAATAGCAGACAAATTGGTTCAACCATGAAGCCTTTTGTATATGCTACAGCACTTGAGCTTGGTAGTGTGAAACCGTGTACGCGATTCACAAAAGAGGATTGTCAAGTAATAGAGGTTGACGATTTTGGGCAAGTTGTAAAAAAGAAAAGCAACCCGTTTATTCCGAATAAAGGAAATAAAGGAAGTGATAAATGGATGGCGAATGGTGGACTTCTTGCTAATGGTCTCGTTCAATCTAATAACCCAACAACTGCCGCTGTATTTGGAAGTATGGGGCCTGTTAACGCAAATAAAAAAACAGGGGGGCCTTATCAATTAGATATACTTCTACGAAAAATGAACATTTATCTGAATCCTGACCAATTGGTTCCATCAATGTGCCTAGGAACGATGAGTATCCCCCTTATTGATTTAGTTGCAGCACAATGTGTTTTTGCAAATAATGGGGTGTATACGGTGCCAACAATGGTTGAACGAATTGAAGATAAAAATGGAAACGTTATTTACAGTGCCGATCAACTTACCAATCAAGTCGTAAACTCTGGTGTTGCCTATGAGGTGCTTAAATTAATGAAAGGTGTGGTACAAAGAGGAACAGGTGCTAGCTTGAGATATAGCTCTAATGCTTGGGGAGGTATTACTTATCCAACCGCCGGAAAAACCGGAACAACACAAGGGAATGCGGTTGGTTTATTTATGGGACTAACACCGGATTTGGTAACAGGAATAAGCACTGCTGGTTTAAATAAAAACATTGCTTTTGAATACACGAGTGATGGCCAAGGGGCGCGAATGGCTTTGCCCGTTTATGGTTACTACATGCAAAAAATATATGCCGACCCAGATTTAAAAATAAGTAAAGGAGAGTTTACAAAACCTCTAGATTATATCCCTGAAAAATTTGAATGTAACGACAATCCGCTTCCAACTGATGATCCGGATTTAGAATTTGGTGAATTTTAACATATGAATAAAGTAGTAGATAATGTCGGTGTTGCCGTTGAAGGAATAAAAGATAATATGACCCTCATGCTCGGGGGGTTTGGTTTATGTGGTATTCCTGAAAACTCCATTGCTGAACTTGTAAAAATAGGAGTATCGGGATTGACTTGCATCAGTAACAATGCTGGGGTTGACGATTTTGGCTTGGGCCTTTTGCTTCAGAACAAACAAATCAAAAAAATGATTAGCTCTTATGTCGGTGAAAACGACGAGTTTGAGCGGCAAATGCTTTCAGGGGAACTAGAGGTTGATTTAATTCCTCAAGGAAGCTTAGCTGAAAGGTGTCGGGCAGGGGGAGCCGGTATTCCTGCTTTCTATACTCCGGCTGGTTATGGTACTGAGGTTGCAGAAGGAAAAGAAGTTAGAGATTTTAACGGAAAACCCCATATTTTAGAAAGTGCTTTATCGGCAGATTTTGCAATTGTTAAAGCCTGGAAAGGGGATACTGAAGGAAATCTTGTTTTTAAAGCGACTGCAAGAAATTTCAACCCAATGATGGCGATGGCTGGTAAAATAACCATTGCAGAGGTTGAGGTGCTTGTTCCTGCGGGAGAATTAGACCCAAATGAAATACATACGCCTGGTATTTTCGTACAACGCATTTTTCAAGGGGAAGGATTTGAAAAAAGAATAGAACAAAGAACGACAAGAAGTAAATAAATATGGCACTAGATAAAAAAGGTATCGCACAAAGAATCGCACAAGAACTTAGAGACGGTTGGTACGTTAATTTAGGTATCGGTATTCCTACACTTGTGGCTAATTATATACCCAATGGAATAGAAGTTGAATTTCAATCCGAAAATGGTGTTCTTGGCATGGGGCCATTTCCTTTTGAGGGTGAAGAAGATGCGGACCTCATAAATGCGGGAAAACAAACCATTACCACAATGAATGGAGCCTCTTTTTTTGATTCAGCAACATCTTTTGCCATGATTCGGGGTCAACATGTTCAGCTGACGGTATTGGGAGCCATGGAGGTTTCTGAGAAAGGAGACATTGCCAACTGGAAAATTCCAGGAAAAATGGTAAAAGGCATGGGTGGGGCTATGGATTTAGTTGCTTCTGCTGACAATATCATTGTAGCCATGATTCATAGCAATCGTGCGGGTGTATCCAAGCTTCTTAAGAATTGCTCCTTACCTCTAACCGGAGTTGCTTGCGTTAAGAAAGTAGTAACGGATTTAGCCGTTCTTGAGGTAAAAAATGGTGCTTTTCATCTTTTGGAGAGAGCTCCAGGCGTCAGTGTTGAAGAAATACAATCAAAAACCGAAGGAAGCCTAATTGTTAACGGAGAAGTTCCAGAAATGTCTCTTTAAATTCATGCAAGAATTGGAAACCAAATATACCACTGCCATAAGAGCAGCCGTTGAAGCGTCACATGAGATTATGTACATTTATGAAAATGAGTTTGATACGATAATAAAAGATGATGGCTCGCCTCTCACCAAAGCAGATTTAGCATCTACCAAAATCATCCATAAACACCTAGAGCCTCTTGGTATTCCTATCACTGGGGAAGAGACAGACAAGATGCCCTTTTCCGAGCGTAAAAACTGGACGGAATGTTGGTGCGTAGACCCATTGGATGGAACAAAAGAATTCATCAATAGAAATGGGGAATTTGCCGTAAACATAGCTCTTCTTCGAGACGGAAAGCCTGTGTTTGGAATCATTGCATCTCCTGTCCAAAAACTGATGTATGTCGGGGGTGTTGAAACAGGTGTTTTCAAAGTCGAGTTTGATTCGATAGAATACAAGGACAAATGGGATGTATTAACGGATCCTTTAGAGGTAAACAGCCCAATGGTCATGACCTGCTCGAGAAGCCATCATTCTGGACCCGTTCTTAATTTTATAAACGAACTAAAAAAACATTCGCCAACTATTGAATTTGCAAAAAAGGGGTCATCCTTGAAGTTTTTTGATCTTGCAAGTGGAAAAGCAGACGCCTATCCAAGATTTGCGCCAACCATGGAGTGGGACATTGCGGCAGGCCAAGCCATCCTTGAAGCACTTGGGGGTTCAGTTGTACATGCAGAAACAGGGCTTCCATTGTATTACAACAAAGAAAATTTAACAAACCCTTATTTTATTGCCAAAACCAAACCGCTATTAGCCTTGTCCTCATGAAAAAGTTTTTAATCCTGTTTGTTTTGATGCCTGCATTTGCCATGCATTCTCAGGTCGAAACAATTACAGGGCACTCTTTTTTCAGAGACCAAACGCAGCGCCCAAATTTCACGGAAGAGGGCCCCGCAATTTGTGATGTAGGTTTTCAAAAAGATTCCTTAAAGATGTCTTTCGGCCAAAAGCTTAAGACTCATTTTATGAACCAATATCTTTTTGAGATTCATGAAGAGAATGTAAATCTCTACCTGTCTCCTGTCGTAAATTTTCAGGTAGGAACAAATTGGTTAGATGCAGATGGTCCAACTTTATATCAAAACACCCGAGGCATATATGTGAAGGGAACCTTACTCAAGAATTTTTCATTCGCAACAACTTTCGTAGAAAATCAAGCACGATTTAGCGATTACGAAAATTATTTTATATCCAACCATGGAGAATTTTATCCCAATGCCTCAACTGTTCAGCAAAACGGTGTGGTCTCCGGCGGAGGGCGAACGAAACCGTTCAAGGAAGGTGGATATGATTACGGCTATGCCATCGGTTCGTTTATATACAAACCCATTGAAAATCTCGAAATACGTGCAGGAAATGCGCCGACCTTTGTAGGTTCGGGATATCGTTCTTTGATCCTTTCGGACAACAGCTATCAAGCGCCGAGTATTGATATAAAATATACCTTTCTAAAAAAATGGAGCTGCGGTATTCGCAGAACCAGGCGCTTTAATTTGATTCGAAAGGCAGCTTTTTCAACGGTAGAGGGCTACTATCAACCTAAATCTTCTTCAAGACATTATTTAAACTATCAAGTCAATAAAAATATCACGCTTGGGCTCTCTGAAAATTCGATTTGGTCTATGGGGGACAGCGTGACTACAAAGCCTAGTGGCTTATACTATGCTCCTTTGCCCTTTATTGGCCTAACCCAGTCCACAAATCACACAATTTATGGTTTTGATGCCTCGGAAGTGGCTGGAAAAAAAACAAAGTTTTACCAACAATTTGTGCTCTCAGGGTTTGATCTATCGCAGATGGGTTTCCAGTTGGGTGTTCGATTCTATGACCTGCTTCCAAATTCCATGCTTCAGCTCGAATACAATAAGGTAGGTAGTGAATTGTATGCTGCTGACACCCCCAATATGAGTTACACACACTACAACCTTCCGCTTGCCCATCCAAAAGGGCAAGGTTTTGATGAGCTGGTTATTCGTGCTAATGTATCGGTCAAGCGTATTTATGGAGAAAGCAAAACCGTTTGCTATTGGCTTAAAAATTATAACGAACGAGACCTACTTCCAATGGACAGTGAAAGCCCATCAATTGATGACCTAATCATTCATCAACAGTTTGAATTGGGCTACCGAATCAATCCAAAAATCAATTTCTGCTTCTTTGGTCGTGCCGTTTTAAGAGTCTCTGATATTGACAACACACAAATGCTCATTCATCTTGGCTTAAGTACAAATCTATTCAATAGCTACAATGACTATTAGGCATGCCATTTTGTTTTTATGTTTGCTCTGTGCCGCTGGGTCGTGGAGTCAAACTGATGTTGGATATATCAATGTCTCTATTGTTAAGATTCCTGCCTCCGAAAATAGAAGGTGTAGAATCTCTTTACAGCCTGCAACAGATGTCTTAACAGATACCAATCAGATTAAAAGCGAAAACGTCAAGCCAACTGAAATCTCGCCACTAAAAATACAGGAAGGAATCAATAAATCAGAAAAGGAACGAGCTTTTAAAAAGCATTATTCCTTGAGTCACCTAACAAGAACAAATAATGCTAATTTGGGTTTTCGTCTTTCAAAAGATTCAGAAAAAACAATCAACCTGGTCCCATTAGTGGATTTGGGCATTCAATACAACACAAGTTCAAGTCAACTGAATCATCGAAATGGAATGGGCTTCTTAATTGAGGCTCGACCCATTAAAAAAAGCTATGTTCGAATTGGTGGACTCTTTAATTTGTCCAATTCGGAAAGCCTCAATCCCGGAAACATCAATCTTACTGATATTGGTATATCGCAAAAGCTTTGGGTCGTGCCCATGACTCGATTGGCTTATACACCGAATGAGGTGTTCTGTTTTCAGGCCGGTTATGATAGGAGTTTTATAGGATTGGGGAGGCGCTCCCTCTTTTTAAGTGATTATGGAAAGCCTATGCCCTTTGGACAGATACGCGCTACATTCTGGCATATGGAATACAGTGTCAACTACCAGTTTTTATCCGAAAACTTCAACGGCCAGAGACAATCGAAATACATTACGAATCATCAACTCAGCTGGAACATTTTGCCTTGGCTAAATTTTGGGGTTTTTGAAGCTGTTGTTTTTCAGCCAAAAGACACCTTACTCAATCGCGGTTATGATGCAGAATATCTTAATCCTTTTGTGTTTTTCCGACCACAGGAATATTCAATGGGCTCCTCGGATAATGTAATTATTGGGGCTTCGCTAAATGCAAGAATTAAAAATACGACTGTTTACTCTCAAGTTATTCTTGATGAATTTCTCCTTTCAGAAATACGAGAAAGAAGAGGATGGTGGGCGAATAAATTTGGTGTTCAGTTCGGGATAAAGGGAAAACTATCTGATCAACTCTATTATCGAGTTGAAGGAAACCTTGTTCGGCCATACACTTTTTCTCACTTGACTCCTCTTCAGGTCTATGGCCATAGAGGGTCGGCACTCGCCCATCCATACGGCAGTAATTTTGCAGAAATTCTAACCGAATGGAACTGGTCCAAAAAAATAAACCCAAAGTTAAAGCTTCGGTTTTTTGCCTCTTTTGGTATTCGAGGGCTCGATACAGATAGCCTAAATTATGGTTCGGACATTTATGAAAGCTATATTAATCGAGCGAATGATCTTGGTAATTATATAGGTCAAGGAACGAAACAAAGCTTTTTTATCACAAATACAAGAGCCTCTTATCCAATTCTAAATGAAGGAAGAATACATGCTTTTGCAGAGCTTCAAACACAATACATCAAAATGGATGGGTTTAAAAAAGTAAGCTTCTTGCCGATGATTGGAATTCGCTCGTATTTATGGAACGATTACAGAAACTATTAACATGAGCGGTGAGCAAAAAAACAACCCCCTGCATGGCGTAAAACTTACAGACATTCTAAATGCTTTGGTCATAGAATATGGATGGGAGGAGCTCGGTTATCGCATAGACATTCGGTGCTTCAATTATGATCCGTCGATCAAATCAAGCCTAAAGTTTTTAAGACGCACGCCTTGGGCCCGAGAAAAAGTAGAACGCTTATATTTAAAAACGTTTTAACATCACGTAAAAAGAAATTGAATAATGCAAGCTCTACCACATAAAAGCAAAGTTTAATCAATACATCATCTGCTTTATTTATTTAATAATTTGTTTTCAGTACCTTAGGGATTCTCTCTATGAAAAATTTACTCTTTTTATTTTATACTGTAGCACTATCTTCGACGATCCTATCACAAGAAATCATTGTTAAGGACTCTTCTTCAATTCACATCAACGAAGCAATAGTAATTCTTCCGGGATTTGGAGACACAAAAAAGGGGAGAAAAAATCAAAAATCATTCTTTCAGCATAAGGGTTACGATTTATACATACCGAAATACAAAGACAGTAAAAGCCTCGATAATTGCGTAAAAAACTTAGAATTCTTTTATGAGAGCCAAGGTCTGCATCAATACGATAAGGTCCACTTTTTTTCCTATATCGTTGGGTCATGGACTTTAAACAAGTTCATCTTAAAGAACGGCAATCAAAACATTCGCACTATTGTATATGACAGAAGCCCAATTCAAGAAAGAGCACCATACATTGTAGATAAACATCTGGGTTTTCTTGTCTGGCTTAAAGGCCTGAAGCACATCATGAAGGAAATGGCGCAAACACCATATATTCCCATTGAAAAAGGCGGGATTGATATTGGTGTTATCATCGAAAACAAGGCCACGCCTCTAATGAGAGTTTTTAAAAAAAAGACTTTAAAAATGGGGGAAATCCTTTGGAGTGTGCCTTCTTTAAACCAGTCAAATGACGATTATCACTACACCTGGTTAAATCATGATCAGATGTATACCCGATTTGACATTGTAGGCGCAGAAATTTTTAACTTTATAAAAAGGGGCACCTTTAGCACAAATGCAAAGAGAGAAAAATACAATTGGGACCCCTTTCTTTCATATAAAAAAGAAGGTTTGAAATGATCTCAATGTATAAAATAAAACCAAAGTTTCAACAGTTGTTAAGGCCACTATTAGATTGGTTATACAAAAGGGGCGTGACTGCAAATCAGCTAACTGTAGCAGCAATTGTCCTTTCTTTAGGCCTTGGGTTTTCTTTATGGTTTGCCGATGACTGGAATCTAGGATATTTAATTGTTCCTATTGGTTTATTACTTCGTATGGCCCTCAATGCGCTTGACGGAATGATGGCCCGAATCCACAATATGCAATCAAGTCTTGGTGAAGTATTAAATGAGGTTGGAGATGTTGTATCAGATATGTTTATTTATATTCCTCTAATAGCGATCCCTAAAGTTTCTCCAGAGCTGGTTTGTTTATTTGTTGGTTTTTCAATAATAAATGAATTTTCGGGAATCTTTGGCAAGGTGCTTGGCAAGCAAAGAATGTACGATGGGCCTATGGGGAAAAGTGACCGTGCATTTGTTATTGGACTCGGATGTTTGATTTACTACTTTCACCCGTTTTCATCTGAAATTATTAATTATGCATTGGCCATGTGCTGCCTTCTAATGACAATAAGTTCATTTATACGGTTAAAAAAAGCCTTAAAAAATGGATAAATTAATTGCCTCTGTTAATCTCTCTGGAGAAATTCAAATGGTTATTGGCGTAATCCTTGGGATTCTGTTGCTTTCCTCTTTTTTGTTTTGGACATGGGGCTTGTTTAGATCTAGCGCCGGCTTGACTGAG
The DNA here is from genome assembly GCA_938092255.1 of uncultured Flavobacteriales bacterium. Taxonomy (GTDB): domain Bacteria; phylum Bacteroidota; class Bacteroidia; order Flavobacteriales_D; family Crocinitomicaceae; genus UBA952. The sequence continues at coordinate 26,406 of CALKHF010000090.1, forward strand.
CTGAAAACAAGAACAAAGTCATGGTGGGGAATGGCTACTCTTTTTTTACTAGCTGCTCTTATTAGCCCTATTATTACATACATCGGTATTGGGTTCCTTTCTTTTGCAGCATTGAGAGAATTTTATTCTGTAATTCAGCTTCGAAAATCAGATCGAGCAGGGATGTTATGGTGCTATTTAGCAATTCCCATTCAATATTATTTAGCATACATGGGGTGGTATGAGTTGTTTATTATTTTCATTCCTGTATTCATGTTTATATGGATTCCTTTCGTTCTTGTTCTCTCTGGAGAAACGAAAATGATTATGACTTCGATGGCAGGACTTCCAACATCTATTATGCTTTGTGTTTTTGGCTTGAGCCACATGGCCTACCTAATCAGTCTTCCGTCTATTCCTGGCTTTGATCCGGGAGGGAAAGGTCTTTTACTTTTTTTAATATTCATCACTCAGATGAATGATGTAATGCAGTTTATCTGGGGCAAATTGTTTGGGCGTCATAAAATTCTTCCTAAGATTAGCCCCAATAAAACATGGGAAGGATTTCTAGGAGGATTAGTTTCCTCAATGATTATTGGGTATTTCATGAAGTTTCTAACTCCTCTTGGAGATGGCGAAGTGATTATAATTAGTTTTCTAATTGCCGGTGTTGGTTTTATTGGTGACGTGGTCATATCCGCTATAAAAAGAGATATGGGTGTTAAAGATATGGGAGGAGCTATTCCAGGACACGGAGGGGTTTTAGATAGAATAGACTCCTTATCAATGACAACTCCTATATTTTTTCATCTGGTTTACTTTTTTGCATATTAAACAATGAGGACTCTATTTTTATATCTCACATTTAAAGTTTTTTGGAGGTTTTTCTTCTCAGTAATTATTGGTGTTCGGTTCATAGGGGCACGAAAACTTTTGGGTCATAAGCAATTCGTATTAGCCTCTAATCACAATAGCCATGCAGATGCTGTCACGTTAATGACAGCAATACCAAACAATCGTTTATCAAAAACAAGACCTATTGCGGCGGCAGATTATTTTGGGATAAATAAATTTGTGTCATTTATTTCTTGGTTTTTCTTAAACCTTGTTCTTATTCCAAGAAAAAAGGCGGAAAACCCTGGAGATAGTGACCCTATTGAAATAATGGATGACGTTCTGAAAAAAGGCCAATCCATAATTCTTTTTCCGGAAGGATCTAGAGGTGAGGCCGGTATACTACAGACTTTTAAAAAGGGCGTGGGATATTTAATGGAAAAGAATCGATCAATTCCGGTCATTCCAGTATACATGGAAGGTATCGGTCGGGTATTGCCAAAGGGTAATAAAATAATTCTACCTAGCCTTACAAAGGTATATATTGGAGAAGCTTTATATTTCAAAGAAGAATCGGCGGAAGAAATCACTAAAATAATTGAGCAAAAGATCTTGGATTTAAAAGAAAAGTCTGTCAAATACAAACAAAATTTTAATTGAGGTTCATGTTGTTTTTATTGACTCCTTTGGTTTTTGTATATTGGGAAAAACCTAAACATGAAATTAATATCCTTCCTATTCATTTCTTTTTTATTTTTAAGCAGTTCGTTAATAGGGCAAAACATTAATGTTGGCCCATATCTGCAAGACGCCGAACCTTCCTCTATAAAAATAATGTGGGAAACCTCATCAGGCAATGAAAGCACAGTAGAATGGGGAACAAGTAATGCTCTAGGAAACTCGTCGTCGGGGATTTTTATTGCGGGTAATGGCCTTTCTCGAATACATACAACAACCCTTGCTGGACTTGAGGCGAACACAAAATATTACTATCGGGTGATTACAAATAATGTCCAAAGTGATGTTTTTGACTTTGTAACCCCTCCCCTGCCAAACAGTGAATCACCAGTAAACCTTGTGTCCATGAGTGATATGCAACAAGATTGGCAACACACAAACGTTTTTGAGGACATAATCAATGATGAGCTTATACCTTTTGTAAACAATCGTTTTGGAAACGACTTATCAACCGACCTTGCTTATGTATTTATCCCTGGCGATCTCGTGACAACTGGAAGTAATTACTCTTCTTGGAAGAGCACCTTTTTCGACCCTGCACAAGCCTTGTTTCAACACGTACCCGTATATCCTGTTGCAGGAAACCACGAGCAAAATTCCGAAAACTATTTTAAGTATTTCACTCTTCCAACAAACGGAACAAATCAAAATGATTACCTCGAACATTGGTATTATAAAGACTACTCCAATGTTCGATTAATTGGCCTTGAAACAAACAGCGGATATCGCATACAAGAACAACTCGACTGGTTGCAGGGGGTCCTTGATGATGCCTGTAATAACGAACATATTGACTTTGTTTTTGCCCAACTCCACCACCCGCATCATTCAGAGTTATGGATTGCTGGTAACACAGATTACACGGGAGACATCATTTCTTTATTAGAAGGGTTTTCCACAAACTGCGGGAAGCCTAGTATTCACTTTTTTGGACATACTCATGGCTATTCGAGGGGGCAAAGTCGAGATCATAAGCATTTAATGGTAAACGTTGCGACCGCAGGAGGGGCGATTGATAATTGGGGGGAATATGCCCAACAAGATTATAAGGAGTTTTCAAGAAGTGATGACGATTATGGTTTTGTATTGCTTGAAGTTGAGGCCGGAAATGATCCGCAATTTTTATTAACCAGAGTAAGTCACGGGAGCTACGAAGACGGTATTGTTAGTAATGAAATAAGGGACACCATTCGCGTTAGAGCCAACAACATAAACCCTGACAAGCCTTCTGGCCTTTTCCCTTACGAGGGGGCTGAGTTGAGTCCGGACTGCATTGTTTTTTTAGGTTCAAATTTTTCAGATAATGACAATCAAAATCAAGGCGCTGTGCATTGGCAGGTTTCAACCGATTCGGGTTTTTCCTCATTGATTTACAATGATTGGTTCCAACATGAAAACTGGTATTATGACGAAGACCTTGAGGCAGGAAACAGTATGACGGAAAGAGAAATCAGCTCTCTTCAAGAAAGCACTAGTTACTATTGGAGGGTCAGATACCGTGATCGTAGTTTGGGATGGAGTGATTGGTCTGACCCTATTGGTTTTTCTACATCATTAAGTATCTACTCAGCCAATCTGCTTCAGAATCCTGGTGCTGAAGACGGTACAAACTCTTGGACGGAAGTTTCAGGGTCCTTTGAATCTATTTTAAGCGGAGAGTGCGCTGGAAACAATGCCTATTCTGGCTCTAAGCTTTTTGCTGTTGGTGGGGTTTGTGATCCAAACGCATACGGTGAAGGTTATCAAGACATCAATATTGATTCATATGCATCAATGATCGATAATGACTCAGCAATTGTTTTTTTTGGTGGGTTTTTAAGTGATTATTCTGGGGATGACATACCTGCGTTTCAACTTGAATTTTATAATGCTTCAAATACGCTTCTCGGGTCAACTGACAGTTATGAAAGCCAAACCTCTGAATGGTCTTATGTTTTTGACAATGTTTCTATTCCCTCAACTACTAGAAAAATACGGATGATTTTAACTGGAACTAGAAATGCAGGAACAGATAACGATAGTTATTTTGATGATTTATTTGTTAGGATCAAACCTATTGGGGATGATTGTGAGCAATTGTCACTTGATGTTGAGGACGATCCCTATCCTATAGCCATATATCCCAATCCAACTGGAGATGTTTTTTATGTAGAGTCAAGTGCTGAATATCTCAATTTACCCCTTCAGGTATATAATCAAGAAGGGAAAATTCTCTTTGAAACGTCATTCGATTCCGTTAAAAAAATGATTGACCTTTCTTCTTTTTCTTCAGGTGTATATTACATTAAGATTGGTGGTTTTCCTGAGAAGAAAATCATTAAATCGTTTTAGACGAATCCGTAAGGAGTAAATTAAGATCTGACAACTCTTTTGTTGTGAGATGCCTCCATTTCCCTCTATTTGTATCAAGCGGAATATTCATTATTCGTGTTCTTTTGAGCCGTAGAACCTCGTAACCCAGATACTCACACATTCTTCTTATTTGACGGTTTAAGCCCTGGGTCAAAACAATTCTAAAAGTATTCTTTGAAATTTGTTTTACTTGGCATTTTCTGGTTACGGTATCAAGAATTGGAACACCATTTCCCATACGTTTTAAAAAATCAGCTGTGACCGGTTTATTTACAGAAACAATGTATTCTTTTTCGTGATTATTCCTGGCTCTTAATATTTTATTTACAATATCACCATCATTTGTCAAAAGAATCAGGCCTTCACTAGGTTTGTCAAGTCGCCCTATTGGAAATATTCTCGAAGGAAAATTAATATAGTCTATAATGTTGTCCTTTTCAACTCGTGTGTCGGTGGTACAAACAATACCAACGGGTTTATTAAATGCGATGTAAACCTGTTCTGATTGCTTATTTCTTACCTCTACCCCATCAACCGTCACAACATCGTTGACTTGCACTTTTGTTCCCATTTCTGGAACAAGGCCATTGATTTTGACCGCTCCTTTGTCAATCAACTTATCAGCTTCACGTCTAGAACAGAAACCTGCTTCACTTAAAAATTTATTGATTCGAACTTCTTTTGATTGAGACATATTGTTCTTCAGAATTAAAGCAAATTACTTTTCTTTCTTTTATAAAAGATAAAATTACGGTATTTTGCTTTTCAAATGAACAAAGTAGAAAAACAAGACATTAAAAAGCGAATCCTTGAAGAGCTAAAAAAAACAGAAGAAGCCATCTTGGATTACAAAGAGTCTACAAAACCCATTTCTCCTGAAAATTCGATTGGTCGTGTTTCTCGAATGGACGCTATAAATAATAAAAGTGTTGTTGAAGCGGCCCTTCGAAAAGCCGAAGAAAAATTAAATAAGCTAAAGCTGGTACTAAATAAAGTGGAAGATACTGATTTTGGAATCTGTATTCGTTGTGGAGAACCCATACCCATTGGAAGGGTTTTATTAATGCCACAAAGTAGAAATTGTGTGCGCTGTGCTCAATAAAAAAACGCTATAATTCGCGATATCTATGATACATAAATCAGCTGATCAAGAGCAACTTTAATACGCGTGTTTCCTATCACTAAAGTGGTTTGCTTTCCTTTAATTTCATCAACACAAGCCAGCTGTTTTGTGGATATTATTTTCACCTTTGAGCCGACAATGATCTTCTCTTGTTGATAAGAAACCACTTGCTTTTTACTTAACTTTCTTTTGGGTTTATTGGCTTTTTTCTTGGCTTCCGTTTTGGTTTTCTGCTGTTTTAGATAGTCAATTATCTTTTGAGAAGTTTCCTCGTTGTTTTTTTTACCCTTACCCGTTTTGTACTGTGAAATAAATTCTAACATCTTTTTGCCCGCTAAAAGCTGGCTGTCATGAATCTGACTTGACTGGTTCAACTTATCATACTTAGACTGAAGTTTCTCTTTATAACTTTCTATTTGTTCTGCCTTTTCTTTGTATTCATCGGCCTCTTTTTTATACTCCTTAATCTGTTTTTCTAGAAGATTTGTTTTACCCTGAAGATCACTTAAAAGTTCGTTAAAACGAAGTTTTTCTTTGTTTAGTTTTTTCTTCGCTTTTTCAATTAGCGATTCTGATACCCCATTTATTTTTGCCACCTCAAAAGTAAAAGAGCTTCCTGGCGAACCCATTTCAAATCTAAATAGAGGTTGTAGGTTTATGGGGTTAAAAAGCATACAACCATTTACGGCCTGGGGAAGTTGAACGGCTCTGGATTTAATATTGCTGTAATGGGTTGTCATTATTGCAAAGATCTTCTTTCGATACAGCGAGTCAAAAAAAGCTTCTGCCAAAGCTCCCCCAAGGTCTGGGTCGGAACCCGTTCCAAACTCATCTAATAAAAGAAGTGTTTCAGGATTTGAAAGCGTTAAAAACTTTTTCATTCTAGTCAAGCGATATGAGTATGTGCTCAATTCGTTTTCTATCGACTGATTGTCTCCTATTTCTGAATATATTTGACTAAACAGGCAAAATGTATTGTTCTCTTTTGCAGGAATAAACATGCCTGATTGAACCATCAACTGAAATAAACCCAAAGTTTTTAATGTTATACTCTTCCCACCAGCATTGGGGCCAGAAATTACCAGCATTCTTCGAGACTCATCCATTTGTATATTCTGTCCAAACGTTGGCTTATTTTCTCCTTGATTTTTTCTCTTCAACAAAGGGTGAGTGGCATCCAAAACGTCTGTCTTTTTTTGTTTGGAGATGTGAGGTTTCACTGCCTTCATCTCTCTAGCTAGCTTATATTTAGCTGACACAAAATCCAATTCGTGCAGACTCTTATTATAGGCTTCTATAAGCCAAGAATATGATGCCAATATGCGTGTTAATTCACGAAGAATCCGATGTATTTCTTTTTCTTCGTCAATGTGAAGATGATCAAGCTGTGTGTTAAGTTCAATATTTACTCTTGGCTCGATATGGGCTACATTTCCTGTTTTACTGCTTCCCAAAACATGACCTGAAAACTGCTTTTTATAAGACGATTTAACTGAAAGAACGCGGCGGTTATTGATCACGGTTTCTTTTGTTTCGGCAAGCAAATTGGTTTTGGATAATTTCCGAAGCTCTTTGTCAAAGTTTTTTTGTATTTGTCGATAGGTACTACGAATAGAAACCCGTATGTCTTTAAGTTGAGAAGACGCTGTGTCTTTTATTTTGCCTGATGCATCTATGACTTTTTCAATAGGCTCAATAATCTCCATGGTATAATGAGTGTCACTGAAGATGTTTTGCATTTCATGAAAATCTCCTATCGCTTTTTCAAAAAAGCCAAGGATGGTATTATTCAAGTAAGACGCTTGATGGATTTTTAAGATTCCACTTAAAGGAATAACCGCATTTTGAATTTTTAAAAACCGAAGCTCTTCTTCTAGGTCTTCAAAGTCCAAGGCAGGAAACCCTCGCTCTGTTTCTCGTATATCCCAAAACTCTTGAAGCTCCTGAATTCTTCTTTTTAAATCATTATAGCTACTTATGGGAACGAGTTCAAGAACACGTCTTTGGGTTTTTTCTGAAAGAGCGTGCTTCGCGCACCATTCTAAAACTTTATCAAATTCTAAATCCAAAATGGTTTGGCGATCAGTAACTGCTTTCATTGTTCGATTCTGTTGCAACACCCTCATAAAACACGTTAAATAAGTCTTTGTTTTAACACCCCAAGATTGTTGTTGTTTTGTTTAATATATAATTCTGTTGTCCTTCTATGTAAAGTCTTCACAAGATAGCTTAAATCAAGCATTTTATTATGCTTAAATAATAAGTAACTTAAACCTTTATTTGTAAATCTTGAACAACTTAAAATGCATATCAAATAGAATAGGCCTGGAAAACATTCTTCTTTTATGAATATCTATAAACAACTCTATCAAAAAACATCCTTAATCAAGTCCAAATCTATACATGGACTTTACTATAAAATGGAATGTGATCAGCCTTCTTTTTCTTTTAAAATTCGGGGAATGGAAAAGCTTTGTCGGTTTCATTTAGCAAAAGGGGTGCAGAGTTTTGTGGCCTCTTCGGGAGGAAATGCCGGGTATTCCTTGGCTTATGTTGGCCAACAATTAGGCGTGGCCGTTTCCGTTATTGTTCCCTCCACAACCTCCTCGTATATGATAGATAAAATAAAGGGGCTTGGAGCTAAAGTAGAAATATATGGTGATGTTTGGGACGAGGCCAATATTCGAGCACTTGAAATCGCAGAAAAAACGGATGCTGTTTTTGTTTCTCCTTTTGACGATCCATTACTTTGGGATGGGCATTCCAAAATGATTGACGAGTGTGTGTCTCAAATGGAAAAACCAGATCACCTTGTTGTCTCTGTGGGTGGTGGTGGATTGCTTTGTGGCATTCTAGAGGGGTTAAAAAGAAACCATTGGTCAGGGGTAAAAATCACAACTGTTGAAACCACAGGTGCCGCCTCCTTTTATGAAAGCTGGAAAGCCCAAAAGGTCATCAAATTAAAAGAGATAAATACCGTTGCAAACACATTGGGGGCAAAAAAAATCACAGAAAAAGCCCTATCTCTTGCTAAAGAATTCGAGATTAATACGGCTCTTGTTTCGGACGAGGAAGCCGTTAAAGCAACTCAGTTATTTTACAAGGAAACTTCCAAAAGAGTCGAGCCGGCATGTGGGGCCGCACTCTCTATTCCCTTTCTTTACCCTGAGCATTTTGATGAAAACGAACGTGTTTTGGTTATTGCTTGCGGGGGAGCAAATGTTAAACCAAACTAATTAGTCATCACCTATTCAAAATTTTCTAACTTAGATTAAATGGAATTTTTTGTGAAATTTATTAACCTTCTATGAATCTTTTTTTTGCAGTAATCCTGGGTTTCGTGCTAAGTTCTTGCGCAACTGATCAAGTATGTGACTGTTTTGAAAACAGACTTGCTCTTAAAAAATTGCTTAATTCTGCAAATGGCGATTTCGACAAACGTAAAAGAATACAAAACACTCAAGAATACAAAGACTTAAAAGCAAAAAAAATAGAATGTCGTGATAAAATTGAACCTGAATACTTCAAGGAACACAAGATTGAAAGAAATGGTAGGGGAGACAAACAATTCTTAATGGAAGAATTTGGCGATTGCGAGGCGGTTGTTGATTTAATGGAGGGAAATTATTAAATAACAGACATTTTATGGAGATTATCAAAAAATATTGGAAACCCATCTTAGCCATACTAACTGTGGTTTATCTCGCTTGGTCTATCTCTATCATTTCGGAGTCTAAAAAACAGTCTGCTAAAGCGCAAAACGAAAAAAATAAAATTGCCGAAATATTAAATTTCAATGATCGACTACTAAATTTTCAAGAATGGGTTTCGGAAGCAGAGTGGGAACGAAAAAATAAAAGGTATAACGAGGTCCTTGCGCATGCAGAAACATATAATGCGAAGGCTATTCACTATGGTGTTACGCTTTTTTATATTAGCCTTGCCTTTGGAATTCTTGTAGCATTGCTACTGTTTTCTATCAAGCCTTATTTTGGCTTGGCATTTTCCTTATCTATCATTGCATTGACAATGCTTCTTGAAGGTGTTCTAAATCCTATGCTGGAAGTGGGGGCATTTAAAGAAAAACTTACCGTAAAAGCAAAAGTTAAACCCATTGAAACCCCTGCATATGATTACGGAATGAAGAAGGTGGACAGTTTAGACAATCACCTTAACTCCATGGTGGATTCATTAGACACTAAAATCATTTCTATCACCAATGACATTCACGAAAAATCAAAAAACGCACAGACCAAACTAAACACCCTGAAAAGTTTTTCATCTAAAATCCCATTTTATGGATCGGATTTGACAAAAAAAATCAATGCGATGTCTGCTGTTATAGATCCTTTGACAGAAATGACCCACCCCTTAAATGACCACCTCGTTCAGGTTAAAATCCTGAAAGATGTCGTCTTGGACTCTCTGAAGTCTGTTGCTGATTCATATGCCGATACCACTTACGGCATTGATAAAGTTTTTCCTGGTCGCACTTATTTTTATTATCAAAACAAAGGTGTTTTTGACATAATAGATATTTTGGTAAAGTCTAAAAATTATGTCGTCGCAGTTTGTATTGGCTTATTCAGCTTTATCATCCCATGTATAAAACTTAGCGCATCTTTATTTATGCTCTTGTTTCCAAAATTCTCCTCCAAAAGAACACAGTCCATTTTGTCTTTTATCAGCAAATGGAGCATGGCTGATGTATTTGTTGTTGGCGCCTTTTTGTCTTATCTTAGCTTTTCGAATATGAGTCCTGGTGTTGATGTGGAAGCCAATATTGTTTTTGGTCTGTATTTCTTTCTGTGTTACGTAATCATCTCAATGGTTTTAGGAGAATTGCTTAAAAGAAGCTTAAAGGAGTCCGCGTTACTTGAAACAAAAAATAATTAAGGTTTTTTTTTGCCTTCAAGGTTTTGCACGATATTTGTCTTTACGCATACTTTAACAAAAACAACTACAATGAAAAAAATGATGTTTATCGCCTGTCTGTTTTCTTTACAGGCAAAAGCCCAAAATATTGATGATAATTTTGTGACTTTCAATTATACACAGCTCCCTCTCACGAGTGTTGAAGAAGGTTTACGTTCTTATAGATTTGAGATTGTTACGGATGTTGAAGGGGCGAATATGGACAGTGCCTCAACATACCAGATACGCATAGACAATGCCGTTAGTATTTATCAGAAAAGGATGGAAACTTGGTTGTCTAAAATGTCCCTTTTGCAACAGCAAGAGAACTCTTCAGGAGTATCTCAATCCATGAATTACCCTGTAAAGCCTTCTTTAGACTTGGTTCTTAAACCTGTTCAGCATACTGTTTCAACAAACGCAACTGCTGCGGGTATAAAAATCAGTGAGTTTAGCGAGGGAGAAAATGGATTACTCGTAAAATACACTCTCCTACCTATTAAAAGTGTTCGATTTAGTTATGCAAAAAAAGGAACCGGTGCGAGCACAAAATATGATTATAAATGCAACTATACACTGCAAGCAAAAATGGAGGTTATAGACCCAAGTAATACTGTTTTGTATGAAAAAATAGTAGGTGGCGCTCGAAGCAAAGGCTTAGGTAAATACAAAAGCACTTATGACTTCGCAAAATGGTATATGAACAACCGTGAATCTTTTTATTCTCAAATAGAATCTGAGGGAAGAAAGGCTGCGGTTTCCGGTTCAGCAGGGGCTTTAGACGGTCAGTTCGGATATATAAACAAATCTAGAAAAGCCGAAATGTATTCCGTAAAAAAATACAAAGATTATGATTATACAGATGTGATTTTAGCCTATGATCAAACCACGGAAGCGCTCTTAAAAGTAGGAGACAGCCGGGACAGAAGTGAGGCTATGGATGCTCTTGGTAATGCAAAAGACATGTGGTTGAAAATACTTGAAGAGAGCAATCTTCAAAACAAGAAAGAAAGAATCAACAAGAAAATTTCTGCAATGATTTGGTGCAATCTCGCTGAAATTTCCGTTTGGATGGCAGACTTCAATGAAGCTGACAACAATGTATCAAAAACAATGAACTCTGGAGTAATTAAAGCCAAGAGTCACATTAAAGGAGAAAAGTCTTTTTACGCGGATCAAAAAAATCGCTGGGAAGCCAATTTTGAATAAACAAGTTTAATTAATTTTGTTCTTCAAAAAATTGAGTGAATGAGTAATTTTCATGTGGATGATGATATTACAAAAGCAGAAACCTTGCCCGCATCTTTTTACCGTGATGATGAGGTGTTTGAGCGCTTAAAAGAGCGTGTATTTTCACGCTCTTATCAATGGTTTGGTAGTGTTGTTGACCTACTGCCGCAAGAATCTTATGTTAAGCCGCTCATGTTTATTGAAGGCTTTCTCGAGGAACCCTTTTTTTTGAGAAAAGATACCGCAAATGGCCTCACCTGTTTTTCAAATGTGTGTACCCATCGAGGAAACCTCATCTTTCATCATGAGGGTGTTTCAAAAAGAATTACATGTGGCTATCACGGAAGAACCTGGAAAACAGATGGGAGCTTTAAGTTTATGCCAGAATTTAAGGAGGCCGAAAATTTTCCCAGGGCTTGTGATCACCTTAAAGCATTTCAAACCTTACAATTAGGACCCCAACTATTTGTTGGTATAGACGCAGTAATTGATTTAGAAACTGTTCTTGCCAAAATGAAAGAGCGAATCGGTTTTCTTCCTCTTGATGAATTCAAACTTGACTCCTCAAAAAGCAAGGATTACTTGGTGAATTGTCATTGGGCGCTCTACTGCGACAATTACCTCGAAGGCTTTCATATACCTTTTGTACATGAAGACCTCAATGCGGCTTTAGATTATGGAAGCTATACGACCGACTTATTTGAAAACGGCTCATTACAGATTGGCTATTCCTCTGGCGGAGAAGAGGTTTTTGATTTGCCTGTTGGGCATCCAGATCATGGAAAAGAAGTTGCCGCATATTACTATTGGTTGTATCCCAATATGATGTTTAATTTTTATCCTTGGGGGCTTTCGGTTAATGTGGTTCGTCCGGTTTCTAAAAACAAAACCAGGGTGCTGTTTAGGTCGTATGTTTGGGATGAATCAAAGCTAAGTGATGGAGCGGGATCCGTGTTGGATAAAGTGGAAAGAGAGGATGAGTTTGTAGTTGAAGGAGTGCAAAAGGGACTGCAGTCAATCACTTATCAGTCTGGGCGGTTTTCGCCCTCAAGAGAGCAGGGTGTGCATCATTTTCATAGAATGCTCGCGAACGCGCTGAATTCATAACAATGAAGCTTTATTTTCTACTTATTTTTCTTTTGCTTTCCTTTGTGCAAAAAGCACAGGTTCAGATTGAATTTTGTCTTTTCTCTGATTCTGTAATTCATACTCCTTTTAAAATAAATGAAACAGACTCGCTAACGAAGTTTAAATTCTACATCAGCCACTTAGAAGTCAAAGGGGAAAACAAACATGTCTCTGAAAAGCAGCATTACCTCTTAGATTTTCATGAAAATGGAAGCGCTTCACGGATTATCAGTTTGAATAATGTGGACACGTCAAGCATTCTAGAAATTGAATTTCTACTAGGGGTTGACCACAAAACCTGCAATGAAGGCATTGGTGAAGGTGCGCTAGATCCCATAAATGGGATGTATTGGACCTGGCAAAGTGGTTATATTAATTTCAAAATGGAAGGTGTTTCGGACAATAGCACTGCTAAACAAAACAAGTTTCAGCTCCATCTTGGAGGGTTTAGAAAACCGTATAGCTCGACTCAAAAGATTAATCTGACTCTCGAAAAAGAAACCTCCGAAATAAAAATCTGCTTTGATCTAAATAAATTCCTAAACGGTGTTAATCTTAAAAATCAGCATACTATTATGAGTCCTTCCAAAGAATCTGTAAGCTTATCGAAACTTGCAAAAACATGCTTTTATGTCAATTAAGAGTTCTTTTTTATTGGGCGGAACTTTTTTGGTTTTTTCTTTTTATTGGTTCACTGATTTTCATCGAGCACCTATATACTATATTCCAAAACCCCATTACAAGCTTCCTGTAAATCCCCAAAAAAATGATACCGTACAGCTTGGCCGCATGCTATTTTACGACAATATTTTATCTGCAAACAATGAGGTTTCTTGTGCATCATGTCACAATTCTTATAATGCTTTTGCACATACTGACCACGAACTTAGTCACGGCATATACGACTCTACAGGAAACAGAAATGCTCCTGCCTTATTTAATCTTGCCTGGCAAAAAGAATTTATGTGGGATGGTGCCGTTCACCACATTGAAGCCCAGGCCCTCGCTCCTCTTCATGACCCTAGAGAGCTTGGGTCGAGCATTGAGGAACTTCTAATAAAGCTTAAATCTTCAAGCTTTTATCGAACCCAGTTTTTCAAGGTCTTCGGCGACTCAATAATCAATAGCAAACGGATATTAAAATCCCTATCCGCTTTTGAACTGAGCCTTGTTTCTTTTAATTCAAAATATGATCGGATAAAACAAGGGCAAGAGGTGTTTACTGAACAAGAAAAACAAGGGTATCTATTATTTCAAAATCATTGTAATCGTTGTCATACTGAACCTCTGTTTTCCAATTTTGAATACCTTGACAATGGCTTGCCTATTGATCCTTTTCTTCAAGATTACGGGAGGTTCTTAATCACCAATGTAGAAAACGACAAATTTAAATTCAAGGTTCCATCTTTACGGAATCTAAGCTATACTTTTCCCTATATGCACGATGGCCGTTTTGACAAGCTAAGAAAGGTGTTGGCTCATTATGGAGACATTGATGTTCATTCTAGAGTTACAGATGTAAAATCCATACCTTTGTCATTTAATGAACAGAGCGATCTCATCTCCTTTTTACTTACTCTAAATGATGAAAGCTTTGTTTTTAATAAAGAACATGCTTTTCCAAACCGCCTTAAAGAGGAACTGATAAAGAAATAGTTTCTTTGCTGAGCGAGTGTTTTTCGTGAAAGCCTTTAACGGTAGGGATTCACAAGGGAAAAGTAAAGATGTATCTTTAGCCCTACGTTAACCCAAATGCATAATGACTGAAATTTATAAAGAAATATCTGAAGCAGAAATTCACAACAAAGGGCTTTATAGTCTGGAAGAGAATTTTCAAACTGAATTTTCTTTTAATACTTATAAAATTAATCTTGATGGGCTAGATGAACCAAATAATGGTCGAAATATACTTAAATTTAGACTGTTTAGAAATGACCTTAATATAACTCATGAAGTTAATAATCAAGGGTATTGTTATCCTATAACATTTCCTTTTTCAGATACAAAATCAAACTACATTTATATTCCAACAGAAAATAAAATTGTTTTAATTAACACCAATACGCATACAATACACAAATTTGATTATCCAGAAGCAAAGGGATTAAGATTTAATTTCTTTTATGATAATTTTTTATTCCTTGTATTTAGAAATTGGTATTTGATTATTAATTTAAACAATCTTAAAACTGATATTTTCGAGCAAAAAAATCTTGATTTTATTCAACCATATAAAGATCATTTTTTAGTTTTCAATAACTGGTTTCAAGAAGTTGAAAAGAGGAGTTTAATAAACTTTTCGACTGTAAATACTAACGCAATAACGATAGAATCAAAAAATATTTATGATTCCAGTATTGAGGAATACGAGCGTAAAAGAGCCGAAAGCAAAAAAGGATATTTATGGTCAACTGGTCATAAAAACATTAATGGTTCAAAGCAAATTTTCAATATTCATAGATGGAATTTAGTTGGATGCGATTTTGGTAAATCAACAATAGACCTAGGAACTACAATCCCTTTAACAAATGGAAATATGGATGAAAAAAGAACAATGTGGTTTGAGGTAGAAAACAAATATATTCGAATTAACATAAAAGCACTTGTGGCTAACAAAGTATAAACTAAATTAAATAACTTAGTTTATCCGCAACGTTGCTCACAAATTAGAATTAAAACTTTCTGCTCCTGTAATTCGTTACTTTGGTAAATGATACAAAAACAAACACATCTTTTATATTTTCTTTTAGCTCTATCTTGCTTGTCATTAAATTCTTGCAGAGAAAAGGAAACACCTGAATCACCAATTATTGTAAAATATCTAGCGCTAGGAGACTCTTATACTATTGGACAAGGTGTTGATACTTTAGACCGGTGGCCCAATCAATTAAGGGCTAAATTGATATCAAATGGAATAGACGTCCAAAAAACAGACATTATTGCTCAAACGGGTTGGAGAACAAGCAATTTGCTCAATGCCTTAGGCAACAACGCCCTAGATGGATACAATCTGATTTCGTTACTCATTGGAGTCAATAATGAGTTTTGGGGAGAGCCTTTTGATATTTTTCAATCCGAATTTGATTCACTATTGAATATCGCAATTGACCTTGTGGGTAAAGATCGTCTTTTCATTGTTTCTATTCCTGATTACGGCGTTACTCCTTTTGGGAGCAACAACAGTGAAAACATCGCGGAAAACATAGATATGTATAATAATTATATTCAAGAGCGGTGCTCAAACGAGGGTTTAACCTACATAAATATTACTGAAATATCCCGACAACTCGGGGACTCTGAAGGTGCCCTTGCTTCAGACAACCTTCATCCTAGTGGAAGTCAATACGCTCAATGGGTAAATCAAATGCTTCCTGTTGTTTTAGGTTTAATTAACGACTAAACAATAAAAGCTTCTTAATTTCTTTTTTTACTTATCTTTATGAAAACCTCTAAACCATAATATAGGCCTATGAAAGTTTTTCTATTGTTATGCATTTTATTGATTTCAACTAACTTAATTTCTCAAGGCCCGGCCATTACTTCCTGGCTTCAAAACACAAGCCAAACCGGAAGCTATTACATGAATGGAAATAGCACCCCTGTCTCTAATGGTATTCTTGTAAATTGTCAACAAGTTGAATATTCTAACGATTTCGTTTACGTGACAACAGAAGGCATGCCCTCCTATCCTACTGGACCGTTTTTGGACGGCAATCCATCTCAAGCGCAGGCTCAGGGTAGAATCTTTAAATTACCTCTAAGCCCTGAACCCAACATTGGCAATTCAACATCAACGACTCCGGGAAATATCGGTGTTTTTATAAACGGTGTTGCCCTTTTTGATTATCGGGATGGCGTAGCGTGGAACCCGCAAACCAATAGTCTGTGTGGTGGCCCGGGAAACCCTCCTTGCCCCGGAGGAATGGGTGCAACTATGGATTGGAACAGAGATGCTATTCCCGCAGAAATGGAAGGGTTCGATTGCTCAAAAGGTCATCCTGCCATGGGGAATTATCACCACCACCAAAACCCATCTGCTTTTGATTTGGATCTCAATGTCGTTTCAAGTATTTGTAACCTTTATGATGCCGAAGGGCTTTACGCCATTGATCCAGCATCACATTCCCCTTTAATCGGATATGCATATGACGGATATCCTATATATGGGGCGTATGGCTTCAAAAATGCTGATGGAACAGGAGGTGTTTCAAGGATCAAATCGAGCTATCAGTTACAAAATATGACTACCAGAAACAATGGACCAGATGTAAGCACTACATACTTTTTGGGTTATTTCCGAGAAGATTATGAGTATGTAAATCAAACCGCTGAGGATTATCTCGACGAGCACAATGGGCGCATTTGTGTAACTCCAGAATACCCGAATGGTACTTACGCCTATTTCTGTACAGTAGATGAAAACCACAATTCATATTATCCCTATGCTGTCGGCCCTTCTTTTTATGGGGTTTACTCGAACGCATCCGTAAACTCAATTAATGAAGGAACAACAATCTATACCTCTTCTGTTGGTATAGACGAATCTTTCGAGCAACTTGACTTTGATGTTTTTCCAAATCCCGGAATGGACCTGCTGGCGATACAAGCAAATGGACTTGTAAAGAGCCCTTTGCTTATAAAACTTATTTCCCCTTCGGGATCCCTTGTTTTTGAAACAAGAATTTTTCCAGGTCAAACCATTGCTTACTTCGACCTTCAATCCCTTAGGCAGGGAGTTTATGTTGTCGATATTGATACCGGAGCATCTCGCAAAACATTTAAGGTGGTACACAATTAACATTTTTTATGTTATTTATAGAGGATAGTTTGGTTATCATGGTAAATCGTTAAAAACCATGAAAAAACTTACTGCGCTAATCGTTGCGCCCTTTCTGTTTTTTGGGTGCAAAGAAAACTCCGCATTGTCAGATGTTGAGCTTTCTGATCCAAATTTAATTTCTCCAGAAATAACCATTACTAAAACCCTCAATGAGAGAGGAAAAGAGCAAACAGAGCTTGTTGTTTTTCTTAATGACAAAAACAACAACAGTATAGACTTGATGAAGGGAGGGGTTTATCTGAACAATGAAAAGCTCGGTGTTCAAACCGAGTGGGGTGGGGCCCCATATTATACCTTAAACAATATAGAACTGTCTGCCAACACCAATTATAACTTTTCTGTTACTCTAGCAAATGACAACAGCTATCAGTGTAGTGTGACTTCTCCTAGAGATGTAATACATTCATTTGTAGTTCCTGAATATCACAATATAAACAAAGACTTGACCGTTTCGTGGGGAGGACTTAGCTCAAGCCCGTCTACCAGTTACTCATTAGAAATCGAAAATGGAGAAACTTTTGCTGAGACAATAAGCCTTAGCCCAAGCATTATAAACAATGGCGGATACGTTCTTTCTTCGCGTGTTTTGAATCAGTTCTGTGAGGGAAGTCGAGAAGATTTCACCATAACCTTAAAGTCCACAACCAACGGAAAGGTGGATCACCGTTTTGACGGTGGGACTATACAAATAATAGAAATCATAAACCGACAGATTACCTTGGATGTTGGAGAAGCTGATGTCGCTGCTTTCAATAATGCAGGTGCCGAGGACTACAAAAATGGAGAAGGATCAAAAACAAAAAAAGAAACGTCCAGTTTTGACTGGTTAAATCTTGCTTTAACTGGTGCTGGGGGATTGCTTTTCGGTTTTCTTTTGTTTTCTTTTATAAATAACAGAAAAAATAAAAACCAATAGAATTGTTTCAACACGTTATTTGTTTTTTTTCGTTCGTACTTTTGAGTCGTGAAACTAGAACCGTTTTTTACGTCCCTAAACATAGAAGAGGAAAAACTCCCTAAACCTAAAAGTTTTAACTTCCCTTTTAACCATACCCCAAACGGTATTTCATTTTTAGCAGCATCAATATTAAAAGAGGAACTTAAAAACAAAAAACTCAACCACAACTTTGATGCCCTTGGAAAAATGTTTGGTGTTCTTGTAGTTGAAAACTGCAATGGAGAGTTTGGGTTTTTAAAAGCTTATTCTGGAAAACTCGGCAACAACTTTAAGCCAAAAGGATTTGTCCCTCCCCTATTTGATGTTCATGATAATGATGGCTTTTTTAAGCATGAAGAAAAAAAAATAGACTTGTTAACAGAAGAATTAAACCTTCTTCAATCTTCTGATGCTTATCTATCTTTTAAAAAATCTCTTATAGATACCCGAGAAAAAACAGCTGAAACTCTTTTAGAAATGAAAAACAAGCTTCGGAAAGAAAAAGAAAAAAGAAGGAGAGAAAGAGAGAGGGAAAAAGAAAGACTATCGACGAGAGACATTGTTGAGCTAAACGAAAAACTAAACGAGCAAAGCAAAAGAGGTCAGATGTCTTTTAAAAAAGAAAAAAAACAGCTGTATAAAGAGCTCCTATTTATCGAGGAAAAATTCAAAGAGGAGGAGAAAAAAATCCTTATTAAAAAAGATGAAAGAAAGATCCTTTCCTCTAATTTACAAAGAAAGCTATTTGAAAGTTATTCCTTTTTAAATGCTAATCAGGAGCGAAAAAACTTAATCGAGTTGTTTCAAGAAACCTCATTTAAGGTTCCGCCTTCTGGCGCAGGTGAATGCTGTGCACCAAGACTATTACAATTCGCCTATTCAAATGGCTTAACACCTATTTGTTTTACTGAGTTCTGGTGGGGAGCTTCTCCCGATTCTGAGATTCGTGTTCACAACCAGCACTACCCTGCTTGTCGTGGAAAATGTGGACCCATTCTTAAACATATGCTAAGCGGTCTATCGGTAGACCCAGACCCTTTAACTCCTACAAATAAAGTTAAAAAGGTTGTTGTATTATACGAAGATGAATACCTTGTTGCTGTTGATAAGCCTGCTGGGATTTTGTCTGTTCCAGGAAAAGAAATTGCCTACTCTTTGGCTAGTGTCATTAAAAATCAATTTCCAAATATTGAGGGGCCAGGACTGGTTCATCGTTTAGACTATGAAACCTCGGGTGTAATGCTTATTGCCAAATCCCTTAAAGTATATAAGTTGCTTCAAGCACAATTTACCGCCAGAACCATTAAAAAAAATTACGTTGCACTTTTACAAAAGCTCATTACTCATAATAATGGAGAAGTATGCCTTCCTTTGAGGGCGGATATAATTAACCGCCCCAGACAATTGGTTTGTTATAAGTATGGAAAACAGGCAGCGACAGAATATCAAGTTCTGACGACTGATAAAAATGAGGTGCGTATTGAGTTTCGTCCAATTACAGGTAGAACTCATCAATTAAGGGTTCATGCAGCTCATAAATTGGGATTAAACAGCCCTATTAAGGGAGACAGCTTATATGGAAAAAGAGGCGAGCGTCTATTTCTTCATGCGAAAAAAATTGTTTTTCAACACCCTATATCAGGAAAAAAGACAACGGTTATATCTCCCGTACCGTTTTAATTTTTGACAGGTTCTGTCCAGTCCCCGTTTTCTTTAATTAATTCAACCAGCGCGTCAACCGCCTCAAATTCCTGTATGTTTTTTTTGACGACCGTTTTTTCTTTATACAGATTGATTTTTCCTGGCCCCGTTCCGACATAACCATAGTCTGCATCCGCCATTTCCCCGGGCCCATTTACGATACACCCCATAATGCCAATTTTCAATCCTTTTAAATGATCTGTTCTGGCCCTGATTTTAGCCGTTGTTTCTTGAAGGTCAAATAACGTTCTTCCACAAGAAGGGCAAGAGATGTATTCTGTTTTTGATATTCTTGTTCTTGTGGCCTGAAGAATTCCAAACGACGTGGTATTAACTAAAACATTGGATTGTATTGCTTTTAACCAAATCCCATCACCAAAACCATCAATCAACATCGAGCCGGCATCTATTGAGCTGTTTAACTGAAATGACTCACTATCTTCCGAAAAATAAGATCCTTTTAATATTACCGGGTTTGTTATTGAATGTTCGTACATTCTCATATAAACGCTTCTAAATATTTGCGTTTTATTATCGTAATCCGTTTCGATAATTAAGACTGCTTTTGGGTATTTTAAAAGAGCGAGTAATTCCGAGTCTTCTGCTTTCATTTTGAGGAAAAAAACCTCATTGAAATCCATGTCAGAAAGATGATCAAAATCAACGACTGGATAAAACCGTTCTTTATGTCTGTAGTTTTCTTTCCAATTTTTGTAGTCACAAACCACCGATAATGTTCCCGGCACTTCAAAGGAAATCCTTTTTTCACCGATATAAACATAATCTGCCGCTTGATCCATAATATGCCACTTGTCAAGCTTTACAGAATAGTTATATCCAAAACTAAAAAAATTCGCTTGCGAAATCTTATCCTTATTTGATAGGTCTGAAAATACAACAGGGACATTTGGTCCGCCAATGTTTAAAACAGAATTGCTCTCTCTTTTTTTATATGAAAAGGGGTCATAGGCCCCGTTGGTTATGCATTCTGGCTGCTTTAAGATGTTTTGTTTTTTGTATTTTTTAATTATTTTTTGAGCTACAGGAATTTCTGCCTCTGGCTCTTCTGTAAGCGAAACCCGAATAGTGTCTCCTATTCCATCTTCTAACAATGATCCTATTCCAACGGCTGATTTAATTCTTCCATCCTCTCCATCTCCCGCCTCGGTTACACCAAGGTGTGTTGGATAGCATTTGTCATTTTCCAACATGCTTGCAGTTAAAAGCCTATATGCCTGAACCATTACCAGGGTATTACTCGCTTTCATTGAAATGACAAGGTCAAAAAACTCATTCTTTTCACAGATTCGAATAAACTCCATGGCGGACTCCACCATTCCCTCAGGTGTGTCCCCATACCTACTTAAAATACGATCAGATAAAGAGCCGTGATTTGTTCCTATTCTCATGACTGTTTTTTGCTCTTTGCACAATAAAACCAAGGGGGTGAACTTTTTTTCTATTCTTTCAAGTTCTGCCTGATAGCTTTCGTTTGTGTATTCTATTTCTTCAAACTTCTTCTTGTCAGCATAGTTTCCTGGGTTGACTCTTACCTTTTCCACTATTCTACTGGCAATTTCTGCAGCATTTGGTGTAAAATGAATATCGGCAACGAGGGGCGTACTATATCCCTTTTGTCTAATTTTATTTTTTATTTGCTGTAAGTTTTCTGCTTCATTTTTGCTTGGGGCTGTTAGCCTGACCAATTCACTGCCCGCCTCGATCATACGTATTGACTGGGCAACAGATTCTTCAGTGTCCATAGTGTCTGTCGTTGTCATGGACTGAATTCTGATTCTGTTTTCTCCCCCCAAAGGCAACTCTCCTATAACTACCTCTTTGGTAACAAGGCGTGACCTGTTTAGTAAATCAACACAATACTGTTTTTTTCTTTCTGACATTTGTTATCAATAATCAATATTTCAACAAAAGTAATATTTGTTTGTTCCTATTTTCTTATTATTAAAGAGTTTGCCCGTTGGTTAATTTAAAGGCAGTTTAAAAGTAAATTCACTTCCTTTACCCTCTTCAGAGTTGAACCAAATTTCTCCTCCGTGATTTTCAACAATTTGTTTTACCAAAGAAAGGCCAATACCACTGCCCGTAGATTTTGTAGTAAAATGAGGGATAAATATCTTTTCCTTGTCTATTTCTTTGATTCCTGAACCGTTATCTGAAACGCTTACAACAACTTTATTTTGTTCTACTTTACAAGCAATGTTAATTTTCCCCTTTGTTTTGTCGTAAAGCGACTGAATGGAGTTTTTAATTAGATTATTAAACACCTGAATAATTTGTGCTTTATCTATCAAAATATCGATATTTTTATTTTCAACCTTTAGCTCTATCGAATAGTTTTCCCTATCGTCATAAACGACTATTGTACTTTTAATAATTGATATTAGGTTGTGGTTTTCTTTAAGGGGCTGTGGCATTCTTGCAAAGTTTGAAAACTCATTTGCTATTCGTGCTAAGCCGTCTATTTGTTCAATAATAGAATCTACAACTTTCTTTATTCTTTCTGTGGACTCTTTTGGTTTTTTAGGATCATACACTCTTAATAAATGTTGCACACTTAATTTCATGGGGGTTAATGGGTTTTTGATTTCATGAGCAACCTGCCGTGCCATTTCTCTCCACGCGGTTTCTCTTTCTGTTCTAGTTAATCGGTCTGCTGCAAGCTCCAATTCTTCAATTTTTTGATTATAGGCCTTAACGATTAATCCTATTTCATCATTAGCGGTATATTCTATTTTTTCGTTTTTTGAGCCCAACTTCAATCTTGAAAGGCTTTCTTGAAGAATTTGTAATGGTCTGGTCAACCAATTAGAAATAACCAAAGAAAGAATAATAGAAAGAGCCAAAAGGAACATAAACACATTAATTATTGCCACCAAAAAAGCTTGTATCTGATTTTCATAATCTTCTTGCTGACCAAAGTGTTGAAGGTTAATAAACCCTATTGTTTTGCCTTGCTTATTAACAATTGGTTTATATGACGAGGTATATACAAGGTTTCCTATGTTTTCTTTTTGAGCATAATTTATTTTCTCTCGTTTCTTTAGGTTTTCAATAGCAATGGGATTAATTTGTTCACTTAAAAGCCCGGTATTAAATACTTTCTGTCGAGAGGAGGAAATCAAAAAGCCATTTTCGTCATAGATATTAATGTCTGTTAAAAATACCCTGGATAGCTTGCTTAGTGTTTTTTCTAAAAAACCACCATCAACAATGATGTCGATTTTATCCATTTTTGCGGCTTTATTTTTTAACTCTTCAGAAACAGATTCAAGCTTTTCATTAATGACCCTTTTATTGTAATTAGTGTATTGATTTTTAACAAATAACCCGCTTCCTGCACCAAACAAAAACAAAGACAAAACAACCATTGATACCAATATTGCTTGAATCTTAAATGCCAATGAGAGGGTTTTTGAGACTCCCGGGTTCATTCCGCTTGAAAACAATAAAAAGACCAGCCTTAAAAGGCCCATAACACAAAAAATATAAGCGTATGGCGTAAAAACAGCCAGCCCTTGGGGCTTCTTTTTGGAGAGAACAACTGCGCTTTCATAGGGCCCGTTTAAAACATAATGAGATTGTCCATCAAAGGAATAAATATTGTTAGTCGTATCAGTATATGAGCTTAAGTAAACAGGGTAGCTGTAAGTCCCAAAAGACCTTCTTAGCTTTCCCTTTTTATATTTCGCAATTGAGTATTTTTTTAAGTAGTTGAGTGTATTGGCCTTGTTTGAAATTAACAATCTTGGAAACCCTATTTCTTCTGGAATTAGTTTTGATTTTAGAGAAATATAAAGATATCCCGAAGTTTCCTCTCTGTTCCCTTCTTTTATTTCTTGTTTAATAACATAGTTTATTCCAGATGTTGCTTCTGGAATAAAATAGACATTCGGGTTGATTTCTGGCTTCTTTCCTTTATTAGAAATAAGCTGATTCCATGCCGCATAGTCCATGTTTTCATTAATAACTACTGGGTTTTGTAATGAGTCAAAGAGGTTAAAGCTCATTTCATAACCCTCCCAAAACCCATTAAAATATTTGTTTTCTAAAGCATTGAGAAACTTGGATGGCGTAAGGTTTTCTTGTTTTCCTAAAATTATTTTATTTAAATAGTCTGATCGCGCAATTTTATTTGAAAGCGAAAGGTAGTTTAGTTCTAGTTGAACATCTCTTTCTGAAATTATTTTTTTTGCCAATACCTTTCTATACTGAAGGTCTTTTTTTATGTTAAATACCGTTAACAACGAAACCATTGCGGACGTAAGTATTATCGTGCTAAAAACAGACCTTAAAAGCCTTTGCTTAAATGATGTTTTGTTTAAAAAAACTAAATTTGTTATCGCTAACGAAATCGGTAGCGCCATCGAAAATGTCGTGTCTTCAAGAATAAATAGCTCAAGAACAAAAAACACCGAGCACAATAGAAACATGAGCGCTACGGCCCTTCCTTTTGAATCCCTTAAAAGACTATTAAAAATGGTTCGAAATAAAACGTTGTATGACAAAAAGAGCAAAACAAATAATGTAATTAAGGCATAAGAGTAAGGTTTCAGCTCAAATAAATTGTCTAAACCGATTGGGACGCTTGAATGATTCAAAACAAAAGGTATTATACCTTCAACAAACCACCAAAGACCAATTAAAACAAAAGGCTTCCAAAACAGACCTTTTTTACTTTTTGTTATGGGTAAATAAGACAATCCTAACAAAATAAAGGCCAAACACGCAATGACTATTCCCATGGTTAATAGGTTTGGCACCAATTCGTTATATGCAAACAGCTTTGGAGACAACAAGCTTGACGTAATAAGGCCTGAAACACTTATAAAATAAAGAGAAGCAAGCCACAAGGTTATTCCGTAAACCCGCTTTTTTATTGATTTGATTGTGAGTATTAAAATCAAAATTAACACCAATAATAGGGATGTAAATAAAATCACGTATCCATTGGTGCTTTTCTTTACCTCTTTATTTAATTCATATGAAAAGCAATACTGGCCCTCTTTATTTAAAACCTTTACCCCTTCTTGCTCATCCAAAGAAAGTTTAAAGTTTTTAGTGGTAATGTTTGGATTTGCGTGATTTCTTAGGTATTCGTTTTCATATTGAAAGCTTTTTTTAATCAAAAAAGAAGCTACCGCAATCCTTTTTCCTTTTTTTCTTTGAACGGAATAATACCATCCGTTTTTTAAATGTACCAAACCAGAAGAAGGAAACTTTAATGAGCTGAGTCTTGGAACAGGCATTTTATTTGTGTTCCAGTATTTTAAAGAGTCGTTTTCATAAAGGTGAAGAAAAACGGGCTTCATCTCATTCTCTAATATGGGGGTTTTATTAAGAAGGCTTGTTGCTGCTGCCTGAGCAGTTGTCTCATATGATATAAAATTCTGTTGAACTTCTTCCTCTAAGCCTTCTGTCCTATTAGAAAAAAAAT
This sequence comes from uncultured Flavobacteriales bacterium, assembly GCA_938092255.1. Taxonomy (GTDB): domain Bacteria; phylum Bacteroidota; class Bacteroidia; order Flavobacteriales_D; family Crocinitomicaceae; genus UBA952. Next base: position 51,637 of record CALKHF010000090.1, read on the forward strand.
AAACAAGCACGCCTATGAATCCAAAAATAAAGACGCCAGAAATAAGCCATATTCTTACTCTTGATATGTTTTTAAACTTCATTTTATAGTAATGAGGTTTTCAGACAAAAGACCTATTAAGGAAAGAAAGTCTTTTTCAAAGTTTTTGTCGTTTCTATATATAAAAGAAGCCTTTTTTTTAAACGGCTGAATATAGTTTTGATAACACGGAGTAACGTGGTTTTTCCATTGATATACAATATCGCTTACGTCATATCCTCGGCTTTTTTGATCTCGGTATATTCGCCTGTCTAGCTGTGTTTCCATGTCTACATCCACAAAAACCGAGAAGTCTAAGAGCTTAAAAACTTCCGTGTAATGAAATAAAAAAAGGCCTTCAACTATTATAATCTGCTTTGGCTCTATTGTAAGCATTACGTTTTTATCTGGCGGGGAATTAAAAAAGTACTCTTTAACTTGTATTTCTTGCCCGTTCAATAAATTTCTCAGGTCATTAACTAAAGACGCTTTATTTAAGGCTGTGGGAAGGTCAAAATTGACAACTCCATTTTTGTCTTTTTCCTGTTGCTCTATAGGGAAATAATAGTTATCCATTGTAAAAACAGAAACGGAATCTACTCCGTAATGGGAAGATATTTTCTTCAATAGCGTGGTTTTTCCTGAACCGCTTCCCCCGCATATACCAATAACAAAAGGTTTCATCATATTAAAGCTGGATATATCACAAATATATGGATTCATTGTGGATTCTTTTCGTTGCTTTTTTTAATATTCGTTCAAAAAGTCATAACTTGCAGATTGAACCATTCTTCTTCACGATGCTAAAGTTTTCACTTCTTTTTTCTCTTTTAATGTCAACAAACTTTGCATTTAATCAAATACCTGTTGGAAACATAATTAAGCCTGGTGTCGAGCTTATGAAAAATGCGACCGGGGAGCCTTCGAATATTAGAAACGAAAATAAAAAAAACGGTGTAATCGTTGTTTTCAGTTGTAATACTTGTCCTTTTGTTGTTGGGTCCTCTCACTTTCCAGGTTGGGAAAACCAATACAACAATCTCTTTTCTATCGCTAATGACAATGAGCTTGGTTTTGTGTTAATAAACTCCAATGAAGCAAAAAGGAAAGGCGACGACTCATTTGATAAAATGATTGACCGTGCCAAGGAACAAAATTATTCCATGCCTTATTTGTTAGATGAAAACTCAACATTAGCTGATTTTCTAAAAGCAAAAACAACGCCACATGTTTTTTTCTTTGATTCGTCGTTTCGTTTAATTTATTCTGGCTCTATTGACAACCTCTGGGATGGAAAAAGAAAAAAGGATGTTCCTTTTTTAAAAAGCGCCATCACTTCGCACATAAAAAACAAAAAGATAAAACACAAAGAAACTCCACCAAAAGGGTGCAGTATTAAAAGAGTTAAAAAACAATCTAACCAATAATATCGTTATTAAAATAAAACAACAATGAAAAAGCTTCAACTGACCTCTCTTCTTATATTATTCTTATCGCCTATCACTTTCTATTCTCAAATTCAAGGAGATGGTGGTGTCCCAAAAACCTTTAAATCAATTAAAGACTACAAAACCATTGATACTTGGGTGTTTTCTACACCCGACCTTGTTGCCTTAAAGCAAGAAGATGAGCTTTATGATAATAGCGGTGATCGACCATGGAGGTTTGGTCACAATAATTATACTGAACTTAACCTTGATAATAGTGGTACATGGAAAGAGTTTTCAAATGGTGATAAAATTTGGCAGATTATATTGACGTGTGAACAAGCATTAACCGTAAACCTTTCGTTTACAAACACAAGCATTCCTGAAGGAAATGAGCTATATGTCTACAATCCTGAAAAATCTTTTATTTTAGGTTCGTTTAAGCAAAAGCACATATACAACGGCGAACTTGGAACAGAACTTGTTCCGGGAAACACGGCAATAATTGAATATTATGTTCCAAAATCAAATAATGTTGGTTATATAAATGTAAACTCAGTAACACACGGTTATAGAACTGCAAACGAATTTATGCAAAAAGCTTTTGGTAGCTCAGGTTCTTGTAATATGAATGTGAACTGTCCAGACGGTTCGTCGTGGGTAAATGAAAGAAATAGTGTAGTAATGTTGGTTTCAGGAAATAGTGGGTTTTGTACAGGAGCTTTAATTAATAATACCTTAAACGATGGGACGCCTTATGTGTTAACAGCTAACCATTGTTATTCAAATCCAGCGAACTGGATATTCAGATTTAACTGGCAGGGAGATAATTGTAATAATCCAGGAAGTTCTCCTTCTTTTCTTTCGTTGAGTGGGGCAACATTGCGTTCAAGAAGAACTCCAACAGATTTTTGTTTGGTTGAAATAACCGGCGGTTTAACAAACAATACGGTTCCTTCAAACTACAGTCCTTTTTTCGCAGGTTGGGACAATTCTGGAGACGTTCCGTCCACAACGGTTTGCATACATCATCCAAGTGGCGATATTAAAAAAATTGCTTTCGATGATGACGCTGCAACAGTTTCTCAGTCAATGGGTTCTTCCGAGGCAAATTCAACATGGACGGTACAATGGGACAGAAACACTACAACGGAAGGTGGCTCTTCTGGTTCTCCACTGTTTGATCAAAATCACAGAATAATAGGTCAGTTATGGGGTGGGTCCGCATCTTGCAGTAACCTTAATGGCCCAGACTACTATGGTCGAGTTTCTAAATCTTGGGAGCCCGCAGGTAGCAATCAAACCAACCAGCTAAAGCATTGGTTAGACCCTAATGGAGCAGGAGCTTCTTTTATTGATGGTTTTGACCCTTCCGGCGCGAGCTCTTCCGAGTTTGACGCTGGTGTTTCTGGTGCAGGTTTAGTTGAAATCGCGGTTTGTGCAACAGATTATATCCCAAGCTTTACTTTATCTAATCCTGGTTCTCAAGCCTTAACTTCTGCGGTTATTACTTATGATATAGATGGAGGGGCTCCTTCTACGTTCAACTGGAGCGGGTCGCTAGCCCAATATCAAACAGAAGTTGTAACACTGCCAACTGTGAGTCTTTCTGCCGGCAGTCATTCTTTAAATGTTGAGGTGTCTAGTCCTAATGGAAATGCAGATGAAAATGCAAATAACAATGCTTCTACTGCAAATATTACCATTGATGCCATTGCTGAAACAGCCTTATATGTTACCGTGTCTTTGTTAACTGATGATTATGCCGACGAAACATATATGGAAATAACAAATAGTGCTGGAGATGTTGTTTGGACAGAAGGAAATGAAGAGGTTTCTGGAAACTTTGGAACAGGTGACTTTCCTCCTCCCGCAGATCCAACAGCGCCACTTGAAAACAATACACAATATGATTGGAATGTTCCTTTGTCTTCTCAAGAGTGCTATACTTTTAGTGTATATGACTATTATGGGGATGGTGTTGGAGCTTCACAGTGGCAAGGAACGGATGGAGACCTTAACCTTTTAGATAATGGCGGATCAAACATCTATGCTGTTAGTGCTGCAGATTTTGGAGGAGAAGAGTCTTCTACTTTTAGAAACCTCACCGTAGGAATTAATGACGTTGGCGAATCTTCTTTTAAGGTTTACCCTAACCCAGCGAAAGAGTCCATAACATTAGAAACAAACCCAGGAAGCTCAAGTTCTTTTATTATTACAGACTTAGTTGGTAAAACCTACTCTTCTGGTTCGGTTCTTTTAAATAAAACGTTGATAAACACCTCTTCATTGTCAAGCGGTTCGTACATTCTTCGCTTATTGAATAAAGATGGAACGACTGATTATAAAACGTTTGTAGTAAAATAATATCTTAAAGCTTGTCGGGAATTTATATTCACGTCCCTTTTTGTGCGAAAAGGTGCACTTACTGTGACTTTCACTTCTCTACTACCTTTTCAGCTTACAGGGAAAGAATGATTCTTTCCCTAAAAGATGAGCTTTCCCTGAGAAAAAAAGAAATAAAAACCCCAATACAAAGCATTTATTTTGGGGGAGGGACGCCTAGCCTTTTGCGCAAAGAAGAACTCTCTTCTCTATTGGAAATGGTTTATCTGCACTATCATGTTGAGTCTGATGCAGAAATAACGCTTGAGGCAAACCCAGAGAATATTACAAAAAATAAGGCAAAAGAATGGAAACTTGCTGGGATAAACCGTTTAAGTGTTGGTCTTCAATCTTTCAAGAACGATGATTTAAAGTGGATGAATCGGGGCCACAATAAAGAACAAAACAAGAACTGTATTAACACCCTTTACAGCGTTGGTTTTGATAATATTTCTGTGGATCTGATTTATGGGCTTCCTGATTTGAAGGTTTCTGAATGGAAAGGCTTTCTTAAAAAAGTCGTGGGAATGGGAGTAAAGCACGTTTCTGCTTATTGTTTGACGATTGAAGACAAAACCAAACTAAAACACGATGTTGAAAACGATAAAATCATCCCTTTATCAGAAAGTAAACAAATAGAACAGTTTAATATTTTGTGCTCTTTTTTAAAAGAAAAAGGCTATGAACACTATGAGGTTTCAAACTTTGCTCTAAACAAAAACTATTCGAAGCACAATCGTTCTTACTGGGACAGGAAAGAGTACATAGGTATTGGTCCCTCTGCTCACTCATACAACGGAAAAGAAAGGAGGTGGAATATTTCTAATAACCACACTTATATGTCGCGTGGAACAAAAATAAAAAACTGGTACAATCAAGAAGAGCTTTCTCGAAGCTCTATATGGAATGAGTTATTTTTAACGGGTCTTCGAACGGTGTGGGGTGTTTCAAAAAAAGAAATAAAACGGCTGGGTGGGCTTACCAATCAAGAGGCTAAAGAAATAAAAGTTTTGATTGATCGAGGAGACCTTTTCGATTCAGGAAAGGCATATGTTTTAAGTGAAACCGGCTTGTTGTTTGCGGACTCAATTAGTGAATCTTTTTTTAGGGTGTCATAAAGAAAAAACGCCTTGAACTCTTCTTTGTTTGTCTAAGGCGTCGATATATACCACCTCTATTTTTATGTTTGTTCCTGTTTTTAAAGATTGAATAAAGTCAACGGCTTGCTGTGTTGTTCTACTGCTTTTTATAATTAGCGCTTTTTTATTGGCAATAATGGTATACTCTTTTATTAAAAAATTAGTAATTGGAAAAGGGGCGAATAAACCGACTTTTAAGTCAAGTTCTTTTTTGTTTATTTTTTCATTTGTGCTTGAATTTCCAATAAAAATTGTTGTTTCCGGAAGAGTTTTTATGCTAAAACTAAATTTATCTATAAATACTTTTTCTGTAAATCCATCTGGGTGATTTAAATATTTGGCAATGTTTAATTTCCCTTTATCCCTTGAAACAGAGTCTAAAACCTCGACATAATATTGATTCTCTTTATCTGAAGTTGTGATTTTTAAGGTCCCGTCAAAACATAAGGGAGTTCCTTTATCGCAGTTGTAAGTATTGGTAAAACCTTTATAAAAAACCTTTGAAGAATCATTATTAAATAAGTATTGGCTTAAAACAATATTTGGAAGAAAAAAAGCAATATAAAACAGAATTCTAATCATAAGCAAGCTATTTTATTTACCCTTCTTTCATGTCTTCCTCCTTCAAAATCAGTTGAAAAAAAAGTATCCACTATTTTTATCCCTAAATCAACACTAATAAATCTTGCTGGAAGAGTTAATATATTGGCATTATTGTGTTGTCTCGCTAAAGCAGCTATTTCTTGGTTCCAACAGAGGGCTGATCTTACGCCCTGATGTTTATTCGCAGACATACTTATTCCGTTTCCAGAACCGCAAATTAATATTCCCATTGTTTTGTTTTGTTCAATATATTCAGATACAGGGTGTGCGTAATCTGGATAATCTATACTTTCCTCTGAAGGACAACCAAAATCAATGGGCTCCCATCCTTGTTTTTGCAAATGATTAATTAAAGTTTGTTTTAATTTAAACCCCGCATGATCTGATCCTATAGCTATTTTTTTATTCATTGTTTTTTCAGGTTAAATGGTTTATTATTTGTTGATAACTATAAATATCTTTTTTTGGTTAATCTAATCATTATTTCAGTTATACAATATTCTATTAAAAGCTAATTTTTTAATCTTTTTTTATTTTTATTTTCCATTATGTTTTACACAAAAACATTATTAACAATTGCTTTTATTTATAAACAAATGGCTTTATTCAAAACGGCTCAGTTTTTGTTAATTGTCAATTAATCAATAAATTAACCGGTGTAATAATGTTAATTACTACACTCATAATGTTGAATACTTATAAAGTTAAATATTCTTATTTTTTTTTAAACATATTAACAACCTTAATAATAGTATTAAATTTATTTATTTAAAATATATAATAATATATTATGATGTTGGTATGTTAATATCTATACAATGACTCAAATTCAAGATGTTTTAAAACAGCTGGATATTTTTATAAAAAAATATTATAAAAATCAATTGATAAAAGGACTTCTTTTACTAATTGGTGTTTTTATTTTTTCTCTCTGTTTGATTTCTGGATTAGAATACTTCGGTAAATTTAATAAGCTTATTCGTTTTCTATTATTTGCCTCTTTTATTAGTATCAATGGTTTTATAATCCTGAATTTTTGTCTTATACCTTTACTTAAATTAATCAGATTAAGAAAGGGTATTTCATCTATAGAAGCTTCTCGTATTATAGGATCTTTTTTCCCTGAAATCTCAGATAAATTAACAAACCTCTTACAGTTGAATAATGATTTGGGTAAAGATGATTCCTCTAATTATATATTACTTGAGGCAAGTATTATTCAAAAAATAAGTAAGATTAACATATTTAGTTTTAATCAAGCTATAGACTATTCTAAAACAAAAAAGTATTTAAAACTTATTTTTCCTGTTTTATTTTTATTCATTTTTCTAATTATTTATACTCCAACATTATTTACACAAGGATCTTTAAGAATAATTGAATT
>CALKHF010000091.1 GCA_938092255.1 uncultured Flavobacteriales bacterium
AACCCAAAAATCATCAAATCCTGCGTTTTCAGAGACTTCAAGATCATTGCTTTTGCTTTTTCCAATTACAGCATACCCATTATCTGAAGTTTGAATTAAATCAACTCCTCGATCGTCGTCACTTCCTCCATATGTTTTTTGCCACTGCAATTGATTGGTTGCGTCAAATTTCAGTAACCAATAATCGTAAGATTCGTTTGATTTATTTAGGACATCTCCGTCCATACTTTGGGCATGCCCTAAAATAGCATATCCACCGTCCGTTGTATTCACAACAGCTTGTGCGCTTTCATTTTTTGAGCCTCCTAAGGTTGTTATAAAATCGATTTCTTTTTCTTGCCCATTAGGGATAGAGTTGTCATTGTCTTCTGAACAGTTTATAAAAAATAAAGCTACAAAAAACACTCCTAATAGTTGGTGTAAAAATAATTTATGCATAAAAAAATTATTCGCTTTTTCGAATGATAAACAAGCCGCGTTCGATATCACTAATCACAATGTTTCCACTTGTAAAAAATGGATAGACATTCCATACGCCGTTAAATGCAGCATTATCATTTTCGGGGTAGGTATCAAAAAATCCAATTTCCGTTAGTGAACCACTCCCAATTTGAGACAAGTCAAGAACACGAACTCCTGCGCGATAGTTGGCCAAAAAGTAATCATTTCCATTCGGATAGCCGTTATGATCGATCGCGGTTGTAGGACCAAGGTAATCAAAGTCAAATAAAGGGTTGTCTAAGTCCCTAAGGTCAAATACTAAGGTTCGAGTATTGTTTCCAAAATCTCTTTCATCAAGTTCGTCACCTACTATAAAATAGTTCAAATCTTCCGTAAACCATCCCTGATGCGTGTAGGAGGTATTGGGGTATGTAAGGGTTGAAATAATAAATGGATTTGCTTTGTCAGAGACATCTGCAATCACAACTTCATCTTCGTTACTACCTACTAATATTTCCTTTCCAGTATGATCGTTGTCTGGTCCTGTATAGGTAATTACTTGTACATCGTGAGAATAACCCCCCGCAGCAAATCCCCCTTCAGATACAGGCGAAGTTGGATTTTGGATGTTTATAAATAAGGCACCCCCAGAAAAAGGGCCGCTACGATTTGTTCCCACTACATAGGCATATCCAGAAGTTTCGTTGATAAAAATATTATGAGCACTTCCAAATTCTGTAAAGTGGAAGTCTGCAGTAAATATTTCTGGTGGACTAGCAACGGATCTTAAGCGAGTTAAATCAAAAACCTGCATGCCGTGACTGTTCGCTTCACTCACAATAAAGGCATGATTTTGATATACTTTGATATCTCTCCACGAGCTGTTTACGGTTGCCGTTGGGAGCACTCCTAAAAGAATAGGTGCAACAGGGTTGCTTATGTCCACAAAAGCGGCATGAGAATTGAGCCCTACGAGGGCATATTCTTTATTAGTTGTTGGGTCGGTCCAACCCCATGAATCATTTCCAGAAAGACTTCCTGTACCAGTAGGGGTCAAATCCTCTAATGACATATAACTCATAAGGTCATAGCCATCACAAGGATATATATCTGCCATTCCATTAATGCAAGGTGCCAATGGATCACAAACATCACCAATACCATCTCCATCGGAATCTAATTGGTCTGAGTTTGCCATTTCTGGACAGTTGTCTTCTGAGTCAATTATGCTGTCTCCATCCGTATCTGTATTATCTATCAAATCACAAGCATTTCCAATACCATCTCCATCGGAATCTTCTTGATTGGGATTGGCAATATCAGGGCAATTATCATAAGTGTTTATAATGCCATCTCCATCGGAATCTGTAGATACAGCTCCAATTGGTTCTGTGTTACAGGAGGTCGCTATTCCAACTATGATAAAAATGCAGAATAGTCGTAAAAAATGAGTATTCATAATATATAAATTTCGGCATGCTCTAGGAGCGTAATTTACGTTAAAAAATTATATATAAATAAAAATCAGTTGAATTAAGCGTCTTTTGTGTAAGAAATTCACCAAAAGCGTCTTATTTTTGCAGTATGATAGAAGATAAAAACCAAGAAAATACGCCCCTTAGGAGTCTAGGAGAGTTTGGATTGATAGAGCATTTAACCAAACAATTTACCGATAAAAACAGTTCCACGATTAAAGGAATTGGAGATGATGCCGCGATATTAGATTTTAAAAACAAATCGGTTGTGCTTACTACGGATTTATTGGTAGAAGGTGTTCATTTTGATTTGAGTTATATGCCCTTAAAACATTTGGGGTATAAAGCTGTGATGGTGAATCTCTCGGATGTCTATGCCATGAATGCAAATGCCACACAAATCACAGTTTCTGTGGCTGTTTCCAATCGATTTTCATTGGAAGCTTTGGAGGCATTATACGAAGGTATATACAAAGCCGCTAAGATTTATGGGGTTGACGTGGTTGGTGGTGATACAACCTCTTCTACAACTGGATTAATGATTTCTGTAACTGCTCTTGGAACCGTAGATTCGGATACTGTTGTTAAACGAAATGGTGCACAACCAAATGATTTATTGGTTGTCAGTGGCGATCTTGGTGGTGCCTATTTAGGACTTCAAGTTTTAGAACGTGAAAAAGAAGTTTTTAAAGTAAATCCTAACAATCAACCAGACTTGGATGGGTACA
>CALKHF010000092.1 GCA_938092255.1 uncultured Flavobacteriales bacterium
AAAAGAACTTGAAACCTTATTTGGTTATAATAACTACGATTGGGTTATGCTTAAAACAATTGACAGAAAATTAACAAACTTCGAAACTGAAATTCAAAAAGAATGGATTAAAAGATATTGTGAAAATAATGGTGTGCTTGACAAAAAAACAATCGAAAACAAACAAAAAATACATTTAAAAAATAATGAAATTCATCAAATAGAACTTTTAGTAAGAAAAAAATAACTACTGCCAACACCTGCTCCGTAACCTCTCTGACTTCGCGGAACAAAAAAATAAACTCTATAAAATAAAGGATTGCGCAACGTCGGGAGACGTTGCACAGCAGAGACGTCCCATCAAATTTGCGCACCTCAAAACTTTTTTTATCTTCGTAGGATGCAAGAAGACTTCCTACATTACGTCTGGCAGCATAAAAAAATGAGCCTCAAATCATTAAAAACCACTGCGCAAGAGCCTATAATTCTTAAGACTGTTGGTTTGCCAAATGTCAATTCAGGCCCCGATTTTTTTAATGCCCAATTAAGTATCGGCACACAGCTATGGGCAGGTACCGTCGAAATCCACGTTAAATCTTCCGATTGGTATGTGCACCACCACGAAACAGATGCAGCTTATGACAACGTGATTTTGCATGTGGTGTGGGAACATGACATGGAAATATACAGAAAGGATAACACACCAATTCCGACACTTGAACTCAAAAACTATGTGCTTCCTCATACCTATACAAATTACAACACACTGTTGAACCAAAAACAAGCTTGGATTCCTTGTGAATTAACTATTCAGGACGTCGATGAATTTACCGTTAATCACTGGTTAGAACGCTTGTATTTAGAACGTCTGGAAGGAAAGTATAAGGCCATTGAAACGCAACTCCTTGAGTCCAAACACAATTGGGAAGCCGTATTGTTTTGGCAATTGGCAAAAAACTTTGGACTTAAAGTCAATGGTGAAGCCTTTTTGAGCATTGCAAAATCAATGGGGTTTTCAACCATTCAAAAATCGCAACACGAAACCCTGCTGCTCGAAGCGATATGTTTTGGACAAGCAGGACTTTTGGAAACAGAAGCACAGCATCCTTATATCTCTGAACTCAAAAGTACCTATGAATTCCTAAAAAATAAATTTTCACTTTCAAGAGAAGGGGTATTGCCAGTACAATTCTTTCGATTGCGTCCGCCAAATTTCCCAAGCATTCGATTGGCACAATTAGCAGCACTCTACAGTCGGTCATTAAATTTATTTTCAAGCATTATTGAAGCACAGTCCTTAGATCAAATACACACCATTTTTGAGGGTGGCACCTCCAAGTTTTGGGATACCCATTATACCTTTGAGAAACCTTCTAAATCAACTCCAAAAAAGTTGACAAAAGCATTTATTAATCTACTAATTATCAACACAATAGTTCCAATTAAGTTTGCATATAATAAATTCAATCGGCATACCAGCCAAGAAGATGTTTTAGAGATCATGCGTACAATTCCCATGGAGCACAATAGTATTGTCGATAAATTTCACTCCATCTATGCGTTTGAAAAGACCGCTTTAGATTCTCAGGCGTTGATTCAATTAAAACAACAGTATTGTTCAAAAAATAAATGCCTTCAATGTGCGATTGGTAGTGCACTTTTGAATCGAAATTCATAAATTGCAATATGAAGTTATTTTACAACGGACTTTACAATTTACAAAAATATGGATTCTACGTCTGTCAGCGCATCGCCGACCGTTTTGGAATGCGTGCCAAAGTGGTTCGAACGTCCTTCATTTACCTCACATTTGCAACACTAGGTTTTGGGTTCGCATTTTATTTATTTTTGGCATTTTGGATGCGTATAAAAGACTTGATATACACCAAAAGAACTTCAGTTTTTGACATCTAACATCTATGGATAATCCGTTTTTAAAACTATTTCGATCCAAAATAAACACCGCAATGCTGTTGTTGATATTGCTGCTTTTTACGGGGGTTATTGGTTTTAAAATAATTTCTGAATACTCTTGGATCGATGCGGTTTATATGACTGTCATAACCATAACCACTGTTGGGTTTGGCGAAGTATTTCCATTAGATCCAGAGGCCAAAATATTTACTATTTTCTTGATACTAACCAGTGTAATTATTGTGGGGTATGCACTTAAAATTATTACAGAATATATGATTTCTAAAAATGATATTTCCGAACTAAAACGTAAGAAGATGCAAAAAAAAATTGATGCACTATCCAATCATATTGTCATATGTGGATTTGGAAGAAATGGCCAACAAGCGGCTAAAAAATTAGGAACACACAATCGTACTTTTGTGGTTATAGAATCAGATAAAGAAATTATTGACAAACATCAAAATGAAGGCATTCTCTTTGTTTTAGGAAATGCCAATGAAGATGAGGTCCTTCAATCAGCAGGGATTCAACGCGCCGAGTGTTTAATATCTGCTTTGCCCAACGATTCGGACAATGTATTTGTGGTATTGTCTGCACGTCAAATGAACAAAACCATTCGTATTATCAGTCGTGCGTCCAACGAATCTTCTTACAGTAAACTTAAATTAGCAGGCGCGAATAATGTTATTTTACCCGATAAAATTGGCGGAGATCACATGGCTTCTTTAGTCGTTGTTCCCGATCTACTTGAGTTTATTGATAACCTTTCTATCATCGGACAAACAACTATTAATATTGAGGAAATTGCCGTTGAAAAGTTATACGATACTTCCAATATCAAAACCATTCAAGACTTAGATTTACGAAAAAAAACAGGGTGTAGTGTCATTGGTTTTAAGGACGAAAAAGGACATTATATCATCAACCCAGAAGCCAATCAAAAATTAGTTCCGAATTCTAAAGTGATTGTTTTGGGACGTCCAGAACAAATTCAAAATTTGAATAGCACCTTTAATATTGATATTTAATAATCCTAAAAGGTTTCACT
>CALKHF010000093.1 GCA_938092255.1 uncultured Flavobacteriales bacterium
TCCTCATAAATCCAGTACGGCCAAAAAAAACAAAAGAAAAGTAGGCACTATTGTTCTTGACATTAAGAATTACATAGTGAATAAAGGAGTATCTGATTCTATATTTCAAAACTAAGAAATAATCAATTCTAAGATCTTCTCGCAATTTTAATGGATTGATTACATTTGTTTCTCAAAACGAATTATGAAGTTATTAGAGAATAAAGTAGTAATCATTACCGGTGCATCTAGGGGTATTGGTAAATCCATAGCAGAAGAGTGTGTAAATCAAGGAGCAACAGTTGTATTCACCTATCTGTCTTCAAAAGAAAAAGCGGAAGCCTTAGAAAAAGAATTATCAGCTAACGGAGGAACCGTTAAAGGTTTTCGCTCGGATGCCTCAAAGTTTGACGAGGCTCAAAAATTGGTAGATGATGTAGTGGCGGAATACGGAACAGTAGATGTCCTCGTAAATAATGCAGGAATCACGCGAGACACGCTTTTAATGAGAATGTCAGAGGAACAATGGGATGAAGTAATCAATACCAATTTAAAGTCCGCATTCAATTTGACAAAAGCCGTACAGAGACCTATGCTAAAAGCAAGAAAAGGATCTATTGTTAATATGTCCTCTGTTGTTGGAGTAAAAGGTAATGCAGGTCAGGCCAATTATGCTGCTTCTAAAGCAGGATTGATAGGATTTACAAAATCGGTAGCTGCCGAGCTTGGATCTAGAAACATCAGATGTAATGCCATCGCGCCAGGGTTTATTGAAACTGAAATGACGGAAGCTTTAGATCAAAAAGTAGTTGAGGAATGGAGAAACGGGATTCCTCTAAAAAGAGGAGGGAGTCCAATCGATGTGGCTAATGCAACGGTATTTTTAGCTTCAGATATGTCTGCGTATGTTACGGGGCAGACGCTTCATGTTTGTGGTGGAATGTTAATGTAATCAAATGAATATACGTCCAAGAAGAAATAGAAAAAATGCTGCGATTCGCGATATGGTTCAGGAAACCCATTTGGGTGTAGAGAATCTTATATATCCTGTTTTTTTAAAAGACGGAGAAAATATTAAAGAGGAAATTCCTTCTCTTCCTAATATTTACAGGTGGTCATTAGATCTTCTATTGTCTGAAATTGAAGAATGTTTGAAGCTAGGCATAAGGGTGTTTGATATTTTTCCTGCAGTCGATGATCGATTAAAAGATAAAACGGCAACACTAAGCTATGATCCAAATAATTTCTATTTAAAAGCCATTCGCGAAATCAAATCAAAATTTCCAGAGGCTGTATTGATGAGTGACGTTGCCTTGGATCCTTACTCATCAGATGGTCATGACGGTCTTGTGGAGGATGGTAAAATAGTGAATGATAAGACCTTGCCAATTCTCGCTAAAATGTCGGTAGCTCAAGCTGAGGCAGGAATAGATATTATTGGCCCTTCCGATATGATGGATGGAAGAGTGGGAGTCATTAGAGAGGCATTAGATTCCAATGGGTTCACTGATACAAGTATCATGTCATATACTGCCAAATACGCAAGCTCATTTTATGGGCCATTTCGTGATGCATTAAATTCAACTCCCAAGTCTGGAGATAAAAAAACCTATCAAATGAATCCGGCAAACAAAATGGAGGCATTGATTGAGGCCGGTCTTGATATTGAGGAAGGTGCAGACATGATTATGGTTAAACCGGCTCTTTGTTATTTGGATGTCATTCATTTATTGAAGGAGCATTATCCTATCCCTGTTACGGCATACAATGTAAGTGGAGAATATGCAATGGTTCATGCGGCCTCACGTAATGGTTGGTTGGATTATGATGCAGCCGTATATGAAATGCTATTAAGCATTAGAAGGGCAGGAGCTGAAGGAATTCTAACCTATTTCGCAAAGGATTTTGCGCAAATGATTCGAAGCTAGTTTCAATGAGTACACATTATATAAATAACCAACATTACACTTTAGAAGATTTTGAAAAGGTAATTTCATCTGGCATTAGAGTTGAGCTAGGCGAAAACGCGAAGGAGGCAGTACAGCAATGTTATAATTACTTGCATGAAAAGCTGTCTTCAGAAAGCCAGGTCATATACGGTATAAATACAGGTTTTGGTTCATTATGCGACACTGTAGTTGGTGATCATGAGCTAGACCAGCTGCAGCTAAACCTTGTTCGTTCTCATGCTTGTGGTGTGGGAGAAGTTATTTCAGATCAAATAACAAAACGAATTTTACTTCTTAAAGCAATCGGATTGTCAAGAGGTCATTCTGGAGTTCAGCTGGAAACTATTGAACAAATTTTGTTTTTCTATAATGAAAATATAATGCCTGTTATATACGAATTGGGTAGTTTAGGCGCTTCAGGTGACTTGGCACCATTGGCTCATATGTCACTTTCTTTGATTGGAGAAGGAGAAGTCATTTATAAAGGCATTCGAAAGCCAACTTCTGATGTGTTTAGTGAATTGAACAGAAAACCAGTTTCACTTAAGGCTAAAGAGGGTTTGGCGCTTTTAAATGGCACACAATTTATGTCTGCGTTTTTATCTTATTCAGTTGCTACTGGAATCGATATTCTTAACTCTGCTAATAACATTGCCTCAATTTCTCTTGATGCCTTAGAAGGCATAAGAACACCTTTTAAGAGCAATGTTAATGCATTAAGAAACCAGAAAGGGCAAATCAAAGTTGCAAAATACATTTCGGAAAGGTTAAAGGATAGCGAATTGTTTAAGATGGAAAAGGAACATGTTCAAGACCCCTATTCTTTAAGGTGTATACCTCAAATACACGGTGCCAGTTTGGATGCTATTGATTATTGTAAAGGCATTCTTGAAAACGAAATAAATGCCGTTACAGATAATCCAACCATTTTCCCAGAAACCGATGAAATCATATCTGCTGGTAATTTTCACGGTCAGCCATTGGCTCTTTCTTTAGATTTTCTGGCTATTGCCATTTCAGAGCTAGGAAGTAATTCAGAGCGAAGAACTTACAAGCTCATTGCTGGAGATAGAGGCCTGCCTGCTTTTTTAATTAAAAATCCAGGATTAAATTCAGGTCTTATGATTGCCCAATATTCATGCGCCTCACTTGTGAGTCAAAACAAACAGCTTTGCACGCCAGCATCTGTTGATACGATTGATTCAAGTAATGGGCAGGAAGACCATGTGAGTATGGGGGCAAATGCAGCGACCAAGCTATTTAAGGTAATCCAAAACGTAAAAAGTATAATTGGAATTGAGCTTTTGTGCGCTTCACAAGCCATGGAGTTTAGAAGGCCTTTAAAGTCTTCCGCAGCGAATGAGGAGCTTCTTTCGGAATTTCGAAAAACAGTTCCATTTATTGATGAGGATAGAATCATTGCCGAAGACATCAAAAATTCCAAAGAGTATTTATTTAAATAAATTAAAATGACAGAGGAGCAGAATGAAAACAAACGCCCTACAGGTTTGTGGGTATTGTTTATATTGTCGACAATTTCAACTTCACTCGGGATATTGCAATCTTTCACAAATATTTTGAATGGAGCGCCTAACTCAAGTCAAATAAAAGAAATGAAATTAGAGATGGCAAAATCCATGAAGGCTGCAAAGGAATTAGACTCTTCTTTTCTAATAGAATTAATCGAAAAGATGGATAAGATTACGGATGCTACCGTTGAGAACTTTGTCTTCTTTAACTCGATTTCTTTCGTGTTTTATGCGCTTGGATTAGCTGCGGTCATTTTAATGTTTCGAGGCTTGAAAATTGGATTTCATATGTATATTATATACTCTTTTTTGACCTTGATTCAATATTACTTCATCATAAGTCCTTCTGACTTACCAGTCATTGTGCTTGTTGCAAATGGCATCGTTTCATTGTTGTTTATATTCCTGTATTCTAGGCATTTGCATTGGATGAAATCTTCAAGCTTAGAATCAACAGATTAAAATATCTTACCCGGATTCATTATGCCCTTTGGATCGAAAATTTTTTTAATATCTCTCATGAGATTTAGTGTAACTTCAGGAAAAGCAATGTCCATATACGGTTTTTGAACCAATCCAATTCCATGTTCTCCAGAAAGTGTTCCGCCAAGCCTCACAACCTCTGAAAACAATTCTCTAATGGCCTTGGGCAACTCAATTTCCCATTGTTCATCCGTTAGGTCCCCCTTAATGATGTTTACATGCAAGTTCCCATCACCTGCATGGCCGTAACAAACGGATTTGAAACCATAGGTCTGCCCAATGCTTTTTATTTTATTTAAAAGCTTAGGAAGCTCGAATCGAGGAACAACTGTGTCTTCTTCTTTATATGTGGATTGAGCCTTTACAGCCTCACCCACTTTTCTCCTTAAGCTCCATAACGTTTCTTTTTGAGCTGCGGATTCTGCAAATAGGATTTCATCTGTTTCAAATTTTTCAAGTACACCAATGATTTCCTCACATTCTTTCATGAGCTGCTCTGAATCAAACCCATCTACCTCAATTAATAGATGTGCTGCATGGTTGTCCGCAATATTGATGGAGGTGTCATTGGTGAATTTTTGTGTCCAAATTAAGGCGTCTCTTTCCATAAATTCTAGTCCACTTGGTGTGATTCCTTCCCTGAAAATGGCGGCAACAGCCTCACATGCTTTTTCAGCATCAAAAAAAGGAACCAGCATAAGGAGGTCGTTTGTGGGATGAGGAATCAGCTTTAAAACGATTTTGGTAACCATTCCCAATGTGCCTTCAGAACCAACAATGAGCTGGGTTAAGTTATAGCCTGTGGCATTTTTCAAAACATTCGCACCGGTCCATATGATTTCTCCATTGGGAAGTACGAATTCAAGATTCAGTACGTAATCTGCGGTAACTCCATATTTAACGGCTTTAGGACCCCCAGAATTTTCCGCGATGTTTCCGCCGATAAAACACGATCCCTTACTTGCAGGGTCTGGAGGATAAAACAATCCTTTAGCTTTTACAGCATCTTGTAAAATCTCTGTAATTACTCCTGGTTCAGTAACTACTTGATGGTTTCTTTCGTCTATTTCAATTATTTTATTCAGCTTTTCCGATGAGAGA
Source organism: uncultured Flavobacteriales bacterium (assembly GCA_938092255.1). GTDB lineage: Bacteria > Bacteroidota > Bacteroidia > Flavobacteriales_D > Crocinitomicaceae > UBA952. The sequence goes on from CALKHF010000093.1 coordinate 5,042, forward strand.
AGAACTCCTCCAAAAATGGGTAAACTTCCGCCGCTTAATCCTGTTCTCGCGCCTGCCGGAGTTACTGGAATTTCGTTTTCAAAGCAATATTTTAATGTACTGGAAACTTCTTTGGTGCTTATGGGCATCACAACGACTGCTGGATAGTATATTAAATCTTCAGTTTCGTCTTGCGCATAATTTGACATGAATTCCTTGTCAGTGATCATTCGATCTCCATATACCGTTTCAAAAAATGAAATGTCTTGGTCTGACAGTTTAGTGTACTTTTTCATAGCTAAATACCAATTTCAAAAGTAACAATATACAGGGATTTGCTTAGTCTATTCATTGAAAATATTACTTTTATGTTAAAACATTTTTATGAGTAAGCAAACTTTTATTGTTGATGGCATTAGAACGGCTATCGGAAATTTTGGAGGCACCTTATCACCAGTTAGAGCCGACGATTTGGCTGCTTTTTCGATTAAAAGTTTAATGGATAAGCATCCTGGTTTTGATTTTGGACAAGTAGAAGATGTGCTGATGGGGTGTGCGAATCAAGCTGGAGAGGACAATAGAAATATTGCTCGAATGGCTGGTTTACTTGCAGGATTACCAGTTAGTGCAGGAGGTGAGACTGTAAATCGACTCTGCGCTTCTGGGATGGCAGCTGTTGTTAATGCGAGTCGGGCAATCAAAGATGGTGCAGGCGAAGTTTATGTTGCTGGTGGTGTTGAGCATATGACGAGAGGCCCTTGGGTAATTTCTAAGACCTCCTCTGCTTATGGTAGAGATGCTAAAATGCATGATTCTTCTTTTGGTTGGCGATTTATCAATAAGAAAATGGAGGAAATGTATGGCGTCGACGGGATGGGAGTAACTGCTGAAAACTTAGCCGAAAAGTTTAAGATATCCCGCGAATCTCAAGATGACTTTGCGTTATGGTCACAGCAGAAAGCGGAAAAAGCAAAACAAGCTGGTTTTTTCA
>CALKHF010000094.1 GCA_938092255.1 uncultured Flavobacteriales bacterium
TCTTTCCAGTGAGTTTTCCATTCATCACTTCTCTACCTTGTTGGTCATAAATCTTGAACTTGTGGTTCAATACTGATTCTGATAGAATCGTAATCAGATTGGTGGTTGGGTTGGGATAGACCTTTAAATTTAAACTCATATTTTCCTCAAGTCCTGTGTACTCCATTGATAAATTCAATACAACTGTACTATCGCAACCTGCCTGATTTGTTAAAACTTCCATATATGTCCCTGAATCAGTGTATGTTTGACCATTTACCGACCAAGTGAATGAATCCAAAGCTGTTTCAACTTGTGAATATTCATTCGAATGGTTGATTGTCAAATCAATAATGAGAGTGCTGTCACATGCTGAAGTATTTGGAATAACAGATGTATAAATTCCAGACTGGTTGTAAACCTGTCCATCTGGAGCCATATATGTGTCACATGCTGAAATGGTATCAGTACTAGAGAATGAGGCGCATAAATTGACAATCCAATAATCATATGCCCCTTGATTTTCAGAAACATCGCCATCATTTGAACGAGTTTCACCCGCCAACGTAAAGGTCCCATCGGGTGATTGAACAACTGATCGTGCTGCCTCAAGTTCTGATCCACCTAAATTCAACTCCCATTCAATACTCCCATTTGAATTTAATTTAACGATCCAATAGTCGGTAGATCCTTGATTAGCAGAAACATCACCATCTTCAGAATAGGAAAGTCCCCCCACAATGTATCCACCATCATTCGTTTGACTTATCGACTGTGCCCTATCGCTTCCTGTCCCACCCAAATTTTTTTCCCAAATAATATCACCCGATACATCTAGCTTGACAACCCAATAATCCGAACTTCCATTATTGCCGGAAACATTACCCCCAACGCCTTTCGAATAGCCAGCAACAATATATCCGAAGTCCATTGTTTGTTCAATTGAAAATGCCTGATCGAATCCAGAGCTTCCTAAAGATTTTTCCCAAGAAATATTTCCATCGATATCTAATTTAACGATCCAATAATCGGAACTACCCTGGTGGTCCGTTACATCCCCATCTTCAGAATATGTATAACCAGCAATAATATACCCTCCATCATAAGTTACATCAATTGACCTTGCGATGTCTTGACCTGAACCTCCAAGAGATTTCTCCCATATTGGATTTCCTAAAGTATCTAATTTTAGAATCCAATAATCTCTGAGCCCGTGATTACCTGAAACATCTCCATCATTAGAATCAGACCATCCAGCAATCACAAAACTACCATCAGAAGATTGTTTCACAGCAAATGGCCATTCAGAATGACTTCCACCATAGGATTTTTGCCAAATTATTTCACCAAATTCATCCAACCTCACTATCCAAAAATCATCTTCCCCAAGATTCATTGAAACGTGTCCATCGTTGGAATTGGAATACCCAACGAGAATGTAACCTCCATCATAGGTTTGACTAATATCGTATGCCATTTCCCATTCTGATCCTCCATAAGATTTTTGCCACATTTTATTTCCTTCATAATCCAATTTAATAATCCAATAGTCACAGCGACCGAAGTTCTGAGTTATATCTACGTCTTCAGAATATGTATAACCAGCAATAATGTAACCTCCATCGTCTGTGTTTTTAATATTATATAAGTGCTCTGAACCAGTTCCCCCGTATGTTTTTTGCCAATTAATTGTACCATTATATTCCTGAGAGAATGCATAGTTCATAGTTCCGATAAGAATTGAAATGAGAAATGTTTTCATTTATTTGAGTTTTTATGAGTTTGATCATAAGTTAAACCAAATGATGCCGTCTGTTTCGTAACAACTCCAGAAAAATATCAAAATAACGATTGATACATAAAAGCGAATACGTGATTTACACTAGATGAAAGTGTTTTTAGCTCAAAAAAATCAGCTGACCTCAATTATTACTGGCATCTGTAAAGCATAATCCTTATGCTAGGAACTGTGCTAGGAATTTCCTGATTTTAGGGTTTTTTGGATGTAAAAAAAGACCCTCATAAAGAAGGTCTTTTGTGTTTTTAATAATGTTTTTGATTTCTAATAATAGCCCACAAGATCAATCATCACAGTGCCATCAGTATTACCTGCAAATTTATAGAACATGTATTCAAAGGTTCCTGAAGAGTCTAGAGGAACCATAAACTGGTGCTCTCTTAAGTAAAGATTTGGTAAAATGAACATATGGTTTGGTTCGTACATTCCTATGCTAGATGAATTCGTTCTAAAATCTAAACGGTAATATTCCTGACTGTATGCAGTAAAGTTAATTATCGCGTGTGTCGCGGAGGCAGGAACGTATGCTGAAACATCAATTGTGGTATACGTTTGTGATATGTTCTGCCCAGTATAATTAACCAATGAAATATTGGAGATAAAAGTTGGATTAAAAGTGTTTGAATTAGCCTGAAAAGAATTCAAAAAATCCTGTTCTGTTCCCGTATTGCCCAAAGACAACCAAATCTCATAGGCACTCTGTCCGTCTTGTCCATCAACGCCGTTGGTTCCAGCAGGACCTTGTGGACCAGTTGCACCATCATTACCTGGTAATCCTTGTGGACCTTGAGCTCCTGTAGCACCATCCACTCCATTTGTTCCTGCAGGACCCTGTGGACCTTCCAAACTATTCAAGAAATCTTGCTCGGTTCCAGTGTTCCCTTGTGCTAACCAAATCTCATAAGCGCTTAGTCCGTCTTGACCATCTTGACCATCAGCACCAGCTGGTCCTTGTGGTCCGACACTACCCAATCCACTTAATACAGTTGTAGTATAGGTTGAGCCATCATAATACGTAAAAGTTAAGGTCCCGTCTCCGTTGTCTGATACTCCAGTCAGACCATTACCTGCGATATCAGAATAGGCAGAAGAATCCGCATATCCACTGCTACTCGAATATCCTGAATACAAGGCATAAGGCACGCTCCACAATTGTTGATTAGACATTTCAATATAGTCTGTACCTCCAGTTTTATCAACCTCAACTTTCAAAAAATGATAACCAGACCCCCAGTCAATCATATTAAAAGATTGTGTTCCTTGAACCAGACCCTGCCCAATGACCAAGTCAAACATTCCAAACTCATCAGTGCTTGTTGCATGGGTCTCCTTATAAATAACAGATCCTGTTGCAGAACCACTTAAAATGGAAAACTGAACCCCTATATCCTCATTCCATAATACTTGACCTGGTGAGTTCAATCCTGGTTGATTATTCCCATTATCAGAATAAACTACTGCCTGATAATTGATACCCTGAGGTGGTACCTCTTGTTGGGCAGATAATGTTAAGCCAATGATTAGAGAAAATAGTGTTAGTAGGTTTTTCATAATGTAATTTTTACAATTAATTAGTAATTTATCATTAAATATGAGTAGATGAATGTATGGTTTAAAAACTAATAACCCAACAAATAATATATACCATCACCACCTCCATTACCACCTAGCACACTTACATTTCCAACATTACTGATAATATCATCTGCAGATAATACTAATGAACCTCCCCCTCCAGCACCTGAAGCTGCCCAACCCGATTGTTGACCATTGGAACCATTTAAAGTAATTTGACCATTGAACACAAGAACTCTTGCAATTATAATTAATCCCGCACCGCCTTGTGCAGTAACAGAAGTACATTGAGTTGGTGTTCCTCCACATGTCCTATTTCCTGAATAACCATGAATATTGGTGCCTAGCCAAGTAGAAACTCTTATTTTATTCAAAGACATGTCACTCCCTGACCAACTACCAAATTGCTTAGTATGACCATATCCTAATAATTGATTTAATTCAGGGGGGCTATAACTCCATGCAAATGTACCATAACTACAACTTTGACCTACCGGAGATTGGGTGCAAGAACCAGCTGCTCCAATCCATTGTGTTCTGTCTTCAGTGTAGGAAGGTGAAACGATTGACCCATTTCCGTTTATAGTCCCATAAATAAAACATGTATCAGAAACATGAATTATCGTTGTCTGGGCAGGCTGTATACTTAAGGTGCAAAAACTTTCTACAGTGAAGTTTTTATAATAATGTTCACCATTCAAATTTCCAGAAAATGATGCGCAACTAAAGTCACCTTCTACACCGTTTCCAATTTGTTTCATTAAAGGTGAAATAGTATCTAGACTAATAAATGAATTACCTACCATGGGTGCCGAACTTTGATTTGAAGTTGTATTTAAATATATACTATCACTACCATTGGGATTACTCAATATAAGAGTATCGTTAACTAGGCTAATAGATTGAATTTCATTAATGGGGTCATCATCATTATCCTGAAGACTAATAATTTCAGAACTACCATCTGTCAGTAATATTGTAACTGTACCATTACCATTATCTTCTATAGATGAAATTCCGTTTCCATCAGCACCTGCAGGACCTGTTGCACCATCAACTCCATCAACTCCATTAGTTCCGGCAGGACCCTGTGGACCTGTAATACCATTTAAAAAATCTGCCTCCGATCCTGTATTGCCTTGTGACAACCAAACTTCGTATGCACTCAAACCATCTTGTCCGTCAGTACCATCAACTCCATTTGTTCCTACAGGACCCTGAGCACCTGTAATACCAGTTAAAAAATCTGCCTCCGTTCCTGTATTGCCTTGTGACAACCATACTTCGTATGCACTCAAACCATCTTGTCCGTCAGTACCATCAACTCCATTTGTTCCTGCAGGTCCTTGTGGGCCCTGAGGACCTGTAATTCCATTCAGAAAATCTACCTCTGTTCCAGTATTCCCTTGTGAGATCCAAACTTCATAAGCACTTAAACCATTCTGTCCATCTTGACCGGTTGCACCATCTATTCCATTCGTTCCCGCTGGTCCTTGTGGGCCTGTAATACCATTTAAGAAGTCAGCTTGTGTACCCGTGTTGCCTTGAGCCAACCACGCGTCATAAGCGCTTAATCCATCTTGACCATCAATCCCTGCAGGACCCTCAGGACCAATTTCCCCCTGTGGACCTTGCATACCACTTAATACAGCTGTCGTATATACTGAACCATCAAAATACGTAAATGTCAATGTACCATCTCCATTATCTGATACACCCGTAATTCCATTTCCTGCCGTATTAGAATAATCCGAGGAATCGCTAAAATTACTCGAATTAGACTCCTCTGAATATAAGGCGTACGGAACGCTCCATAATTTCTGATAGGACATAGACTCAAAATTAATTCCTGCATTTTTGTCTACATCTACTCTTAAAAAATGTGAGCCTCCACCCCAATTGATGGTTTCAAAAAGTTGAGTTCCCTGAGGCACTCCTTGGCCGATAACTAAGGAAACCATTCCAAACTCATCCGTAGTAATGGCATGCAGCTCCTCATAAACCAGTATTGGATTATCTTCTCCTTGATAAACAGCAAATCGCATAGTAATATCCTGGTTCCATAATACCTGACCTGGTGAATTCAATCCAGGTTGATTATTTCCATTATCGGAATACACCACAGCCTGATAGTTGATACCCTGAGGTGGTGCCTCTTGTTGGGCAATTGCCGTTAATCCGATAATTGTAAATAATGTAAATAGTATTTTTTTCATGATCTAATTATTAAAGATTAAAGGACAATCCTAAGGATGCCATATGTCCTATGTTTCTTGTTTTTTCGTTCTCATCCCCTTCGATGTTTTCAATATCCATAAGACCAAATCCATATCGGTAATCAAAGTTGATGTATAGATTATCCGTCACCTTGAATCTTGAGTTTAAGGTAAGGCTCGCCATAATATCGATAGGTTTGAGTAAATCTTGTTCAGTGATATTGAATCGGTTGGTTCCAATGGTTTGTTCTCCGTTCATCATATAATTGGCATTCAGCACCAATCCTGGAGACAATGAAAACGATTCCTTTTCAAGAGCGGTATACAAATACCCTACACCAGCACCAATGTAGTTTAACGACCACTCTACAGGCGCATTATTCACAGTTGACTTAGCACCTGATTGTTGGTATATGACC
>CALKHF010000095.1 GCA_938092255.1 uncultured Flavobacteriales bacterium
AATGCAAATGATTCATGGGGATGGACCGATCCCGAAGATGGAACTGAGTATGCGTTAGTTGGTTTAGATAACGGAACCGCATTCCTTGACATTTCAGATCCAATAAATCCAACATACCTTGGGAAATTACCTACACACACAACTGCAACTTTGTGGAGAGATGTAAAAGTTTATAATAACTACGCATTTGTTGTTAGCGAAGCTAGCGGACATGGAATACAAGTATTTGACTTGACTAGATTAAGAGATGTTGCAAACCCTCCTGAAATATTCACGGAAGATGCGCATTATGACGGCTTTGGAAGTGCACATAACATTGTTATCAATGAAGAAACAGGTTATGCTTATGGTGTCGGTGCAGACTTTAGTGGAGGTGCACATTTTGTTAACATCCAAGACCCTTTAAATCCAATAGGTGAAGGAGGTTATAGTAATAGCGGATATACTCATGATGCACAAGTAGTCGTTTATGACGGTCCCGACTCAGATTATACAGGAAAGGAGATTTATATTGGAAGTAACGAAGATTTTGTTACTATTGTCGATGTTACTGACAAATCAAATCCACAATTAATATCAAATGTATTTTACTCCAACACTTCCTACACTCATCAAGGTTGGTTTACCGAAGATTTAAGTTACTTTATTATGGGAGATGAAATCGATGAGTTAGATTATGGTTTTGATACAAGGAATATTATTTTTGACTTTACAGATTTAGATAATCCAGAGCTAGCATTTGAATATACTGGGCCGACCTCTGCAACAGACCACAACGGCTATGTGAATGGTGATAAATTCTACTTAGCAAACTATAAAGCTGGTATGCGAGTGATTGATATTTCTGATATTGCAAATGGAAATATGACTGAAACAGGATATTTTGATGTTTTTATTTATGGAAACTCTGCAGGTTACGATGGAGCTTGGAATGTATACCCTTATTTTGAAAGTGGTAATATTATTATTTCGAGTTTAGTTTATAGTGACCCAACCTATATTCCAGGTTTCTACCTAGTAAAATCCTCTTCATTAGGAATTGGTGATAATACTATCTCTAATTTTAATATACATCCCAATCCAACTTCCAATTTTGTAAATATTAGTACTACAGAGGATCAAATCAAAACGATTGATGTTTATGATTTAAATGGCAAGTTGGTGATTTCTAATCAATATAATTCTTTAGAAACAACTAATTTAAATATTTCAAACTTATCAAATGGAATATATATATTAAAAATCAATAATAAATTTACCTCGAAAGTTGTCAAGTTTTAAAACACTTCGACTTTCTGATATATTTATGATAAAAAAGGATTATTTGATTGTTATTAAATTAATTATTTAAAAAGTAGGGTTTATTGATCATTAAATTGTCTTATATTAAAATTATTAAAGAAAAAATTAATTGTTAACAAACAATTCATAATTGATATCTTTGTAAGATTAAACTTAATTTCATGAAAAAAATAATACTCTTTGTGTTTTTTGTATGTAGCCTTATAAATTATGCGCAAACTCCTTGTAATAACGGTATGGCAGGATCATATCCATGTAATGGCTATGATTTACAATCTTTTATCCCTTTTTCAACATTTAATACCTCTGGCGGAAATGATTCTTGGGGTTGGACTGATCCTGACGATGGGAATGAATATGCTATCATGGGATTAAAAAATGGTACCGCGTTTATTGATATTTCTGATCCAATAAATCCGGTTTACCTGGGGAAATTACCCACACACACATCCAACAGCACTTGGAGAGATATAAAAGTGTATCAAAATCATGCTTTTGTGGTAAGTGAAGCTGGAGGACATGGAATGCAAGTATTTGATTTAACTCGTTTAAGAAATGTTGCAAATCCCCCTGAAACCTTTACCGAAGATGCTCATAACAATGATTTTGGAAGTGCGCATAATATTGTCATTAATGAGGAATCTGGCTATGCTTATATAGTCGGTGCTGCAAATTATGATGGAGGAGCACAATTTATAAATATTCAAGACCCTTTAAACCCAATTTGGGAGGGTGGTTATTCTGGTAGTGGCTATACTCACGATGCACAAGTTGTCACCTACAATGGACCTGATACAGATTACACTGGAAGAGAAATATATATTGGGTCCAACGAAAGTTTTGTTACAATTGTAGATGTTACAGATAAGTCAAATCCCGTTTTGATTGCCAATGCAACTTATAGCAATGACTCCTACACCCATCAAGGATGGTTGACAGAAGATTTAAATTACTTTATTCTTGGCGACGAAACAGATGAGCTAAACTTTGGATTCAATACTAAAACTATCGTATTTGATTTTTCCGATCTTGACAATCCTCAATTCGATTTTGATTATTTCGGGACAACACCAGCGATAGATCATAATGGATATACTAAAAATAATAAATATTATCTTGCTAATTATACTGCTGGATTAACAGTGTTGGATATCAGTGATCTAGGTAACCAAAACATGAGTGAAATTGGTTATTTTGATACCTATCCATCTAGTAATTCCGCCGGTTTTTCTGGTGCTTGGAATGTTTATCCTTACTTTGAAAGCGGAAATATAGTTATTTCTAATAGTTCTGGAGGTGGTTTTTTCTTAGTTAAATCAAACGCAACAGATACTAATAGCCCAACTGCAGTTTGTCAGAATATCACTCTAGAACTAGATGAAAATGGCTTTGCAAGCGTTTCTGCTGATAACTTAGATGGAGGCTCTTCTGATGACGTAGGAATTACTTCATTTGAATTGAATATTAGCACCTTTACTTGTAACGATATAGGGGATAATAATGTAATTCTAACCGTCTTTGACGCAGAAGGAAATTCTGACTCTTGTGATGCAACTATTACTGTTGAAGATAATATTCTACCCAGTATTATTGGACAGAATATTACAGTAAATTTAGAAGGAAATCCTTCTGTTACTGTTGCAGCTGAAGAAGTCGATAATGAAAGTTTTGATAACTGTTCTATAGTTTCACTAACATTAACTCCAGATACATTTACCACAGTCGGAACTTTTGATGCTGTTTTAGAAGGTATAGATAATTCAGGGAATATGGCAAGTGTCACGGTTGAGATCACCATTATTGATTTTATTGATGATGAAGCACCTGTAGCGGTATGTCAAGATCTTACAGTTATATTAGATGAGAATGGTGAAGCAAGTATTTCTGCGGAAAGTATAGATGGAGGATCAAGTGATAACAGTGGTTCTTACTCTGTAAGTATTGATATAAATTTCTTTGATTGCTCAAATATTGGTGAAAATGAAGTAACTTTAACAGTGATTGATCCCTACGAAAATTCAGACACTTGTATCGCAATAATAACTATTGAGGATAACATGGAACCTGAAATAGATTGTCCAGAAAATCAAACCTTACAAGCAGGAGCAGATGGAACGATAATCTTACCTGACTATGTTATAAATAATGAAGTTACTGCAGCAGATAATTGTTCTGAAAATTTAATAATAATTCAAGACCCCAATGCAGGTGAAGCAATTGGAGTGGGTAGTAATACTATCACATTTGAAACTATAGATGATCAAGGGAATTCCTCAAAGCATAACAAGGGCAAAAACAG
>CALKHF010000096.1 GCA_938092255.1 uncultured Flavobacteriales bacterium
TTATCAGCAATTGAGGTCCATTCATTTGATGCGTTGAGGAAATGGGTAGGTAGACATAGCAATTTGAGCTTTAATTCTGTTACACATCGCTCAATTTCTTTCAAGGCATCTTCCATGTAAAGCGGTTGAACAACAAAACCACTGGTGAATTTATCGGGATAATCTCCCTGAACCGAAGCATTGAAATCGTTTTGCCAAGTGATGGCATCTTTCGCATCTTGTTTATCCCAGCCATTACAATAGATTTGGGATAAATTCAGCATTACACCATGATCAATATTATACTTCTGCATCCATTCGAGCTTTTCTTTTAGAAAAAAGCTTGGATCGGTTATTGGTCTTGACCAGTTTCCTTGACGCATGAATTTTTTATCATCATCAATCCAGAATAGCTTTTTATCCTTCATAAATTGAGGGATTTGATGTGGCTCTGGTAAAATATGTCCGTGTCCGTTAATTCTCATTTGAAATAGCTAAAGCCAATTAATGAGACGAAGATACATAAAAAAAGAGCCTCAATTGAGGCTCTCTTTGTCTGTGTTATTATAAACTTAAAATTTATATCGACCATCCTCAATTAGTTTTTGAGCAATGGTCTGTCTTGCCGCTTTTGGATTAAACGGTTGTGTTTTTGTAAATCTTTTGAGTCCCATCAGCATCATTCGTGCTTCATCACCTTCCGCATAAGAATTTATCGCGTCCTTTGCCGATTTTGCGATTTTATCTGCAACATCATAAAAATAGGTTTTAGCGATTGCAATGTCATGCTCACAAGCCGCTTCTCCTTGGCTGTCAATTTTCTTTTGAACACGCAAATAAACAGATTCAGCCAAATAAGTCCAAATGGCCATGTCTGCAATATTCATAAGAACCTCTTGTTCCTTTGCAAGGGATTGCATCAGCTTTTGAACAGCAGATCCCGCTACCATTAAAATCGCTTTTTTAAAGCCATCAACCATGTGTTCCTCATTACCTAAGGGTGTATCACTTGGTTCGATAATATCCGGTATACTCATTAAATCTCCGGCAACTTTCATTGCAGGTCCCATTAAATCAAGCTCACCTTTCATGGCTCTTCTTAAAACCATATCAACAGTAAGCATTCTGTTTATTTCGTTTGTCCCTTCAAAGATTCTGTTTATTCGAGAGTCACGATAAGCTCTTTCAACAGATGACTCTGCTGAATACCCCATTCCTCCATAAATTTGAACCGCTTCATCAACGACATAATCAAGACATTCAGATCCTGCGACTTTTAAAACCGCACACTCCGGCGCGAAAAGCTCAATACCTTTAAGCGTTGCCTTTTCTTTGTCCATTCCTGAAGCTACAAGACCTTGAATGGCATCGTCGATATTTTGACCTGCTCTGTAAGTAGCTGATTCAACTACATAGGTGTAAATCACTTGCTCTGCGAGCTTATAACGTATGGCTCCGTATTTGGATATGGCTCTTCCGAATTGTTCTCTTTCATTTGCATATTTTACGGATTCAGTGATGGCTCCTTTAGCACCACCCATAACACCTGCAGCAAGTTTTATCCGACCTATATTTAAAATGTTTAATGCGATTTTAAATCCATTCTGACGTTCGGATAGCATATTTTCAACGGGAACCTTTACGTTATTAAAAAAGACCTGTCTTGTCGAAGAACCTTTTATCCCCATTTTCTTTTCTTCTGGATTTAAAGTGATTCCCTCACTATCAGCTTCAACTAAAAATGCCGTTAGATTTTCATCATCTTCGATTTTTGCAAATACGGTAAATAAATTAGCAAATCCACCGTTCGTAATCCACATCTTTTGACCATTGATGGTGTAGTGCTTTCCATCATCAGATAAATCTGCTTTTGTTTTTCCCGAGTTCGCATCGGACCCTGAGCTAGGTTCAGTTAGGCAGTATGCCGCTTTCCATTCGCCTGTAGCCAATTTGGGTATATATTTTTTCTTTTGTTCGTCGTTTCCGTAGTAGAGTAGAGGCAAGGTGCCGATTCCAGTATGTGCCCCAAAAGCTACAGAAAATGAAAACCCAAGTCCTAAATATTCTGTGGCCAATAAGGATGTTTTAAAATCGACGCCCATACCACCTAAGTCCTCGGGAACAGATAGACCAAGAAGTCCTAATTCACCAGCTTTTTCCATTAAAGAAGGCATAAGGCCATCTTCCATCGCATCGATTCGATCTAAATGTGGCACCACTTCCTTGTGAATAAATTCCTCACAAGTTTGGGCGATCATTTTATGTTCTTCGCTCCATTCTTCAGGAGTAAATATGTTTTCTGGCTTGGTGTTTTTGATGATGAATTCACCACCTTTAATTGGTTTTTCTGCACTCATAATAAAGTCTTATGTTAAATACTAAGACAAATATAATGAATTCAAAAGTATTATGCATGCATAATTAAATTAAATTTTCAATTTCATTCGGTAATCATTCATGAAATATCCATTCCCAATATCTAAATCAATTTCCTCCTCGATTGTAAAACCAAGGTGTTTGTAAAACAAAACAGCGGGATTTGTCCTATTCACGAACAAATCAACATAGAACATATTTTTATTACGCGCCTTCTTTACTGTGTAATCAAGAAGTTTTTTGCCAATCCCTTTTTTTTGAATAAGGGGGTGAACATATAATTTGTGAATTCGGACTGTTGATTTATTGGTCTTGGTTTCATAGGATATAAAACCAATTGAATTATTATTTTCTGTAAATATTGCATACCTATGACCATTTCTATAATTCTCCTTGAGTTTCTCTTGCTTATACATCCAATCTAGCATGTATTTGATTTGTGCGCTGCTGATCATTTTCTTAAAACTAACAGGCCAAATTACTTTTGCCAAGTCTTCTATAATGTTAAGCTCATCTGAAGCTAATTCTCGTATCAAAATTATTTTTTAATAAAAGGTATGACGTAACTGTTGTTGTCGAATTCAAAAGAAATGAAATAAACCCCACCAATGAGATGGCTGCAATTGAATCGATTTCCATTTCGTGGAAGCTCATGATTTTTACCACTTAGGTCTCTCAATGTAAATTCATTGCAGCCCGATGGTATCTCTAAAATCATTTCATCGATAACTGGGTTAGGATAAATTTGAATGTCTTTTTTGCTGCTTAAGTTTTCAATATTATTCAATAATACAGCTTGCTCAACTGCAGCAAGTGCATTTACTTTTCCGTGTCCCCAAGTTGGATCTCCTCCAGTTGGAAGTACACCTGTTTTATTGTCTTCTCTTGCGGTTTGTAGTAGAATGTCCTTTACGGTACTCGCCGAAATAGTGGGATGGGCGTCAAGTATAAGCGCCGCAACACCTGCAACCATCGGAGAGGCCATTGAAGTTCCCGACAGCCGGGCAAAGTAATAGGTTTTATTATTGAATTCGATACTACCAATGGTCGTATACTGGCCATCTGTAAATGAGGATAAAGCGGCGGCTATAGAAACGCCTGGAGCAGCAATATCGGGTTTCATTACGCCATCAAACCTGGGACCTCTGCTTGAAAATGAAGCCATTCCTCCGCCAACAGGGTTTCCTGCAGGACTTGTCCATCCTGTTGCGTATGCCGCTACACTAATTACATCATCACCGCATGAAGGTTCACTTATTCCATTTTCATTATCACCACCAATTGAACCAGATTGAAAAGTGGTAAATGGCATTCCCCAATTGCCTACATCGTTACTTAGCTCGGTCACATTCCAATAATGAATTAAGCCTTCTGAAGCGGTAGAGTTAAGCATTACTCTTAAGGATTGGTTCGTACATTTTACACGAAATCTCATTTGTGGGCGAGCGTTCATGGGGTGTGCGGCATCAGCCGAAATGTTATACCAAATAGTATCCTGATCAGCTACAATAAATGTATCAACATAGGCAGCAACAGATGCTGTTGAATAAAAAGGACTTTCGGCAAGAACGATACCTGAAGAGTTTTTAATTTGAATTTTATTGGAAAATGAATTGCCTACTTCGCCCCAGGAATGAATACTTTGGCCCCACATAAATTCATGAGCGGAATAAGAATAAAAATTCACTCGTGTTTTAATGGTATCATTTGTAAACGAATGCTTCAGGTGAAAGTCTACATTCCCATTATTTCCTCCAGAGTTGACAAAGACAACTCCTAAATCGGTGTAAGCTGAAATGGCATTACTCAATACGGAGTTTCCATCTAGTGTGCCTGCATGGTATAAACCCCAGCTCATATTTACGACCAGTCTTTTCCCTTCTTCTAAAGATTTTTGATACATCCATTCCCATGCATCCAATACAGCTCCTTCATCAACCAAAAAGGTCACAAATAAAAAGTTAACTCCAGGAGCGATACCTCTATATTCTGTTCCAGCTCCACTTCCACCTGCGATGGAAGCAACGTGCGTTCCGTGAGTAGAATAGCTATAGATATTAGAAGTGTCACTGCCTGCTTGTAGCAAACTGCTCGCACTTGAGAATTCAGTTCCATAAGGAAAATCCGTAGGAGACGGGCCTGAAAGTTTATATTGATCCCAAGCGGCAATTATTCTTGTTTGCTGTAAAGCGGTATCATAAAAAACAGGTGAAGTGTAGTCAAATCCCCAATCCGTAACTCCTACAATAACGTCATTTCCATAATAACCTTCAGGAAGATTTCCTAAACCCAAATGAACGGAGTCAGCACGAACATCTGTGACGGCCTTGTCTAGGGCAGTGTTCATTCTTTTTGAAAGGCTCAAGTATTTTATGTGCTCAATGTCATCTATAATTTGAATCTTATCAAGAGGAACTTTGAGACTGATGAGATGATTAATGGTTGGATTGACAATACATCCTTCATTTTCCAATTTTTGGGCCTTGAATGAATGCTCTACTTTTCCCACAAAGGATACATAGATTTCACCTTTGATTATGTGAACTGGGTATTGTGATTTTAACGGAAAAGTTTCAGGATTTGAAAAAGCCGAAATCATCTTGTCAATATCTGCTCGGTCATTTGCGCTCAAGTAATTTTGCGAAAATAAATGTGATGGAATGACAATGATATTTAAAAGGAATATTAAGAATAGTGTAAGTTGTTTCATAACTCAAATTTAATCAAATTCATGTGTTTTATTTCTTGTTGTAATGAATTCAATATTTATTGTTAATAGAAAAATAAGTGATGGGCCTAATATTCACGAATTAATTCGAAATTAGTGTTATGGTTTTGAATCGCATATGGTTTGGGATGTTTCTGATTGCAATATCTCTCGGTTTCTATAAAACTTTCGTTTTAGGGGATTACACAGTGATGAAAGAAATGATAGACAGCCTATCATCATCTGCCAAGGTTGGTTTTGAGCTCTCTTTGTATTTGACTGGAGCCATGTGCTTATGGCTTGGAATCATGAGGATTGGTGAAAATGGGGGTGCAATAGGATTGCTTACAAGAGCGGTTTCTCCATTGTTCTCAAGATTATTTCCAGATATCCCCAAGAATCATCCGTCCATAGGTTCAATGATGATGAATTTTAGTGCAAACATGCTTGGTTTAGACAATGCGGCTACTCCGCTTGGTTTAAAGGCAATGAAAGAACTTCAGGAGATTAATCCAGACAAAGAAAGAGCTTCCAATGCTCAAATTATGTTTTTGGTATTAAACACCTCTGGATTAACCATCATCCCAATATCAATTTTTGCTTTAAGGTCTGGAGCAGATTCTCCCACAGAGGTTTTTTTACCAATACTCATTTCAACTTTTATAGCTTCATTGGCAGGACTCATTTTTGTAGCCTTGAGACAGCGAATCAACCTATTAAATGGAGTTGTACTTTCGTATATTGGAGGTCTTTCATTGCTCATCGGTTTGATGCTTTTTTATGTTGTAAAGCACCCAAGTCAGGGCGAAGCTGTTTCCGTAGTTGTAGGTGGAGGTATTATGTTTGGAATTATTTCTGCTTTTATCATATTGGCGGTTAGAAAAAAGGTGAATGTGTATGAGTCATTTATTGATGGAGCAAAAGGAGGCTTTAATGTGGCTATTGGTATTATTCCATATTTGATTGCGATTTTGTGTGCGATTGCTTTGTTTAGAGCTTCAGGTGCTCTGGATGGTATTCTTGACGCCATCCGATGGTTGGTTTTGAGTATTGGATTGACGGTAACAGAATGGGTTGATGCACTTCCTGTTGCGTTTATGAAACCTTTAAGTGGAGGAGGGGCTAGAGGTGCTTACGTTGAAGTAATGACCAATTTTGGTGTTGGTTCTCTCCAAGAACGTATAGCTGCAACCATGCAAGGAAGCACAGAAACCACTTTTTATGTATTGGCTGTATATTTCGGATCAGTTGGCATAAGGAAGACCAGATATGCGGTTACAGCTGGTCTATTTGCTGATTTAATAGGTATTATCGCTGCAATAATTGTTTCATACATATTTTTTGGGTAATGGCAGGATTATTTAATCGAAATAAAAAGAAAAAACAATCGGATCCTGATAAGGAGAAGGTGAAGTTGATGCCTATTAATTATTCCAATATGGTGATTTTGGCTTGGGCTAAGGCCGTTGAAGGAGATTTGGAACTTCAGAAATGGCTTAAAGAAAATGATTACGAAGAGCTTGTTCACTCTGTTTATGCGATTCGATTGAAAGAGGATTCAAGAGAGTGGTTAATGGACAATGGTTATGCCCATTTGATGGCGATGATTAATGCATGTGAGGGAAATCCAAATGCACAAAATTGGTTGCTCGGGCATAAACTTTATAATCTGTATCATGTAGCTAGAGCTGTGGATCATGAACATTTGAGCTGGAAATGGTTGGTTAAGAATAAGAGAACGCAATTGGCGATATTAGCTAAAAGCATTCAGAAAGTAAAAGACAATATTGAGGAGCGTCACAATGATATTCATTCTATCAATAAGGATTAGTATTTATTGTTTCACAATGATGCGTTAATAAAAATTGAATAAATAAAGGTGAAATGGGACTAACGAATAATGACATATTTAAAAAGCTTCGTGTTGCGTTAAAAATGAGAGACGATGATATTGTCAAGGTATTGGCCTTGGTCGATTTTGAAATTTCTAAAAGTGAATTGGGTGCTTTTTTTAGAAATGAAGATCATCCCAAATACATGGAATGTCATGATCAGATTTTAAGAAATTTCTTAAATGGCTTGATCATCTACAAGCGTGGTCCTCGGGAAGACAAAAGGAAGCCTAAGTTATAAACCTCTACTCGTAAGTGATTTTATTTGTAATGGGGTCGTATGTGACAATAAGTGGATCTGAATTTAGACCTATCCATGCAAATCCCATTTTTCTTGATTTCCTAATATAGTTGCCATATTCCTGTTCTTCAAATTCAAGAGATTCGTATCCGTTCTCTGGCCAAAGACAAATGTCGATATCACAGTCTTCAATAGACTCATCAATTTCTGAATTACATTCCTCAACTTGATAAAGAGAAACAAAAGTAAGTGGTGATGCCATGGCACTTCGGCAAAGATCAAAAATGGTTTCAGAATTGTTTTCATTAACTAAAATCCCAGTCATTCCTGTACTTCCAAGGTATATATGTTTTTCATCTTTATTCTTAAGACTAAATAGTACCGATTTATTGATTCTAATAGATTCACTTTTGATATAAAAAAAACCGCAACACTCGTTGTAAGATAAAGTGTACTTATTTGCTGATTGAATATTACATAAAACGGTGTCGTAGGTCTTATTGTTCTGACGGTAGTATATGATGGTATCAAATTTATTTGGGTTTGTTTTTACCCTAACAAACTTACCATCATAATGCATTTCTTGACCGTTGATGTACCATACTTCTTTGGCAACTCTTTCTCGCATATGGCTCTGTATCCTTGTGGTATCGGTTGTGAATTCAGCAAACTGTTGGGCAAATAGCTGATTTGACAACAACAGCATAAATAGTAAAATAGATTTTTGGTTTTTCATAATGCTAGTTTTAGCAATATTAAATTACAAAAGATAAATAAGTTACGCAATATAACTTATTGATTTTTAGATTATTATGCAGTGGGTGTTTCGTTGGTAATTCATGCATGTATTTACTTACTATCTCAATGTTAGCAAGCGAAAAACAGATTACTCAATAAACGAACAAAAAAAAAGCCCATCATAGTTGATGGGCTTTTGAATAAATGATAATAAAAGATTAGATTAATCTACTTTTACGTTGAGGGCATTAAGACCTTTTGGGGTTTCCTCAATGTCGAAGCTTACTTTATCTCCTTCGTTAATATCTTCTGTTAATCCATTTTGATGTACAAATACATCTTTGCCACCATCATCTGGTGTAATGAATCCAAATCCTTTCGTAGTATTAAAAAACTTTACTGTTCCGTTGCTCATAATTAAATTTTAAAAAAACAAAGATAGTATTAATTACCACAGTATAACGGTTTCCATAGATGTTCGGCTCAAACTTTGTTCAATTCACTTCATGATTTGGCATACTTAATGAAAAATTTGGTCTATTTGTACACATTATAAAGATGATAGGTTTACGGAATATGCTTTTTATCCTCTATTCTTACTGTTATAAAAATATGCCAACTCAATTGTCATCAAAAACTCAAATTTTACTCCTTACGCCTGAAGTTCAGGCTACTTTCATAAGGAATGTCAAGCTCTGTTTGGATTAGAACTAAAACCTCTTCATTCAATTCCTTGATTATATATTTTGTAGGCCCCATATCAAGTGTATCTTTTTTGATTTGATAGGCACTTTCAGTTTTCTCTTTTAAGGAATTAATTTTTCCATTTTGTTTCTCTCCATTCTTTTTGTTCATCTGAAGAAAGAAATGTCCAAGCCACAATTCTAATGGATTTATGAGCTGTGCCCATTCTAATTGTTTTGAGCTGCTTTATATTCCTATTTTCTAGAGACTTGTAGATTCCTTTAAGATTGGATTGTTTTGATACCAGGGTCGAAAACCAGAAACATCTTTTAGAAAAAATTTCACTTTCATTTATCATATTCTGAATGAACTGTTGTTCGCCGCCTTTACATATAAGCTCATTCCTGATTCCAGAAAAATTGAGTTTCGGTATTTTCATTCTTTCTCCCGATAGATTCTTTATTTTTCTTCGACTTCCTTTTTGTGCATCTTCTATTGAAGCATGAAAAGGAGGGTTGCAAATTACCAGATCAATTAGATCTTCTTTCTCTAAAATACCCTGAAAAATGGCATTTGAATCTTTTTGCAATCGACATTCAATTTTATACTTGAGCATTGGGTTTTCGTTGATGATATTTTTTGCTGAAGCAATAGACTTGGGGTCAATATCAGACCCAATAAATTTCCAATTGTATTCTGTTACCCCAAGAATAGGGTAGATGCAGCTTGCTCCAAGTCCAATGTCAAGACAAGTAATGGCTTCACCAATTGGAATTTTGCCAAAATTGTTTTCACTCAATAAATCAGCCATATGATGAATGTAATCGGCTCTTCCTGGAATTGGAGGGCATAAGTTTTCATTTGGAAACATCCATGTTTTTATTCCATAATGATGGATTAATAATGCCCTATTTAACGTTTTAACGGCGATTGGATTTGAGAAGTCGATTGACTTTTTCCCATACTTGTTTGAGATGATGTGGCTTTTCAATTCAGGAATTGAATTCGTTAATGCATGTAAATCGTATTTCCCTCTATTTTTATTTCGGGGATGTAACGTGGATTTTTCTGGAAGATTTTTTCCTGTAGGCATTCTTATTTGTTATTGAATTTCCAAAAAGGGATATCTATTCTCATGAGAAAGTATGTTTTAAATCCTTTCATTATACTATGTTAATAATCTAAAAATAACGTTTTAGCAGGTGTTATCTATTTTTTTAGATTTATAGGATCATTCCAATAGCAAGTCCTTCAGATTGTGCCGCTTCTTTAATTGCTTCTATTTCCCCTGCATCTAACCATATTCCTTTGCACTTTGGACAACGGTCTATGATTATTTCGTGGGGGTTTTCTTTAAGTAATATTTCTCCATCTACTGGGCAAATTCTATTTGGCTCCCTTGCAATTAATATTTTTTTTTTGCATTCAGGACAAGTGGGTTGACCCTCGAATTCACGTTTTGTTTTGTTTTTATTACAGTGGGTGCAAGTATTATTTTTCTTAAACCAATTCATTGTTTGATTTTAATTAGGTTTTTATTGCATAGAACGATCACGCTAAAAAGCGTTTCTTGCTTTAGCAAGCTATGACTTTTTAGCCAATGTTATAACCATATCTTGTCCTTTTTCCACACACACACACACACATAAAAAAAAATATTTTATTAAATTTGATGTTTAAATAAACTAAATATGAAAAGACACACACTCGTGCTATTTTCTTTTTTAGCTTCGGGTACTGTGTCAGCACAGGAAGTCGTGTCCACTCAA
>CALKHF010000097.1 GCA_938092255.1 uncultured Flavobacteriales bacterium
TGACATCCATAATGCATCTGATTTGTCGTTGTATGTATAATAGTTAACAATGACATTTCTCAACTCTGGAAAATACAACCAAAACATCTCAAGTTGAACAGTACTCGCACTTTCTTCTTTAAGGTTTGCATGTGTACCAACTCCATCATCAAAGAAAACCTCATTTCCTAATTCGTCAATAGCAACCAAATTACCTCGATTGTTGGTTACACTGTCCTCAAAAGTATATTTTGCCACTGGAGCAATCGCAATAATTCTCTTGTCTAAAATGGAACGTTCTTTATCAAAGAACCAATCTTCCTTAATATTGTAAGCTACTATACCCTGAGATGATTGTAGTTTTAAAGCTGCAGGTTTGTAAATAAATCCACTTCCGCCATTCCCTGCCTCATTCCATCTCATTTCCAAATCTACTCTTTCTTCGGGATCGAAAAGATTTAACGCAGATTGCTCCGGCGGATAATTCATTTGAACAATTGAATCAAACCAGCCTTGAAAATCCAAAGTCGAATTAGGGTCTCGAACCAATATTTCGTCAGATTCATTTTGAAACATATCACGAATAACAATTGTTTCGGGCTTACCAAGACCCGTAGACGAAATAAAGTTGTTTATGATTTTCTGATAAGCCTGATTCGCAAAATAATCATCTTTACTTTGCATATTGACTGGGTATTTGAATTGATAACCGTCCTCCATTCGATATTGGCCGTTATTAACAACGGTATAATCGTATGGGGAATAAATGGTCAAATCACCCAACATAATATGTCTTAGGATAACCGTCCATAAAGACCACCTCTCTTGATGCTTTGTCCAAAACGCACCATCAACCTGCTCAGGAGAACGCGGCAATTTGTATTCATCTTTAAATCGATCAAAGGGAAAAAAGATTTCATGATTCAGTTTTTCACGAGCATCAATTCTCGAGAAAACACGTTTAGACCATACATAATCTGCAAGTCTCACATGCTCATAAGGAATGGCGCTTCTAATAGGTACCTCATCCTTAATCACCACTCCATCAATGATCCCACCATCCAAGGTGTTATACGGACCTCTTGGTGATACATCTTGTGCTATTGACACTAAGGATACAAGCAAACTAAAAGAAAAAACAAATACTTTCATAACTTTTTTATTTAATACGTACCAACCATAAAATGGTTACATCCCTACCTTCACTTTCAAAATTAATTTACTTTAACCGCTCCGGGTATGTTATATACTTTACCATTGTCAGAACGCTTTACACGTAAATAAATACCCGCAGTCTTACCTCTTTTGACTGACTGAAGATTGGTTGAAGTTACCCTATTTCCTGAAAAACCAGAACCGTTAATGTCTCCACCAAGCACAGTGTAGGTTACCCCTTGCAATGGTGATGATGGAGGAAGACCCACGTTCAAGAAACCACCGCGGTCTTTTGAAATAGAAGGTGTTAAAACAACAGGTTTGGGAAATCCTTTTACATTGTATTTAAAAGACCCAAAACTGATAGAATTACCGTCAGCGTCTTTTCCGCTTAGGGATAATGTAACTGAATTTCTTCCGGGAGCTACTTTAATCTTTTTCCCTTTGTATTGCGTACCACCCGTTGTCCATGTTGCCGACGTAGCACTAGAACAACCTGAACAACTAATGTCAGAACTAACAACACCCGCTGCCGACCATGCTACTTTATTCGGCCAATCCGTATAAAGCACTGAAACCTCAGGTAATGAAATTGAACCAGCTTTCGTTACAACTTGCAATTTCGTGCTGTATTTAGCCATCTTCATCTGACCATTTTTATCTTTAATTGCAACTGATCCTGTCAATTCCATTTCTCCTCCACTAGGGGCGGTGAATTCTACAATTGCTTTTCCGTCTTTTGTTTCCAAAACCCTTCCTTGATCTGGGTCTACTATTGGTTGTTTTTCTGTATCGTATGCAACCATCATAACATCCATTTTTACCGTGGCACCTGCAGCTGCAGAGGGCGGTGCAAATGCTCGACCTTCTACCGCATTAAACGAATAAGAACCACCACCAACAAGACTTGCCAAATAGGACAAAGCGTCAGCACGAGCTGTTAAAACTTCACTTTGAAGTCCTGACAGAGCGGCAATTGCTGCTACTGCTGGAGCATGGTCAAATGTCATCCCAATCCAATGAAGAGGACCTGTTTCTCCGTTAGGGTCAGGAATTTTCTCATTTTTTGTTAAGCCTGAATAAATCTTTTTTATCTCATATGCCAAGCCCGGATCTTTAATGCTACTGACAGCACCGTCCATCTTTTTCCCCAAATCAACAATATCCTTAAAAGCGACAATTTTAGGATCTTTAAAAACAAGCTGCTTCCCTTTACCTGTTGAATCATCTAACTTCGATATCTCGTTAACTGCATCAACCATCAGACCTGGAAGCTTTGCCCGAAAATCTAACATTTGTTCCCAAACCTTAAATCCTTCAGCAGACTTGTTAGGTTGCTCAATTGACTCATTGATTCCCATAATCAACATCTGCTCATCATAAGCATCTTTTTTCTGTACGTTGTGCAAATTCATCCGAATTGGTTTTACAAAATCATCAGATTTCGTAAGTCCTGGTTTTTTTGTATCCGAAAAATTTAAAACCTGACCTTTTTCTAAAATACAAATAGGTTTTTCGGCTTTTGGGTCTAAATCTTCTTTAATCGCTTGAAAAATCAATAATTTGAGCTTGTCAATGAACTGAATTTTTTCGGCTGTGAGTTTATCAATTTTCTCCATAGCTCCGTATACAACTCCCGCCCTTGGGCTCGCTATTTGGCCAGTACTGTCTTTTTCATTTGCTTTCTCTAGAACTGCCGCAATCTGAGCGTTTCCACGCATATGCTCTGTAATATTACCTACCTGAATATTTTCTTCAATATTCACAAAGGCATCAAGGATTGATTTTGATACATTCAACGCAAGTAACGCTGTCAATACCAGGTACATCATCCCTATCATTTTCTGTCTTGGTGTTTCCTTACCTCCTGCCATGTTTGTTCTTTCTTAATTAATTATTAGTACAACTCCGTTTCAATTAAGAACGCATAGCTTTTAACATGTTACCATAAACGTTATTCAAGTCAGAAAGATTTTGAGATAATGTAGCCATACTCTCTCTGTAAGCCTGAGTGTCTCCGGCAGATGCAGCCAAATCACTCATTACGGATTTTATGCTTTCTTGCAACTCTGTCATATTTGACATACTAGACAAATATTCATTTGAACTTTTTAATTGAAGCTCGTACGTGTTATTAAGAGCTGAAATATTCGAGCTTAACTTCTCCATCTCCGGACCAAAATTATTGCCTTCTCCAGCAATAGCAGCTATTGAAGCCGCAGAAGCTGCATATTCTTCTGACAACTCATTCAATTTTGCAGAAGCATTTTGTAAACTACTAACATATTCACCAGTCGCACCAGTCGCAGAGGACATTGAACCTAAAGAGGATGCATTTTCTGCTAGGTTCGACATACCGTCTTTCAACTTGCCAATCAATTGATTGTCAATACCTGCATCGGATAATTTCTCTGCAAGTTGATCTGCTTGACTTCCTGGCTCGTCATTTCCAGATTTAATCAGGTCATAAAGACCTACCTGATCGATATCTTCTGTTCCTTCTCCTTCAGTATCCGCTAATTCGGGGAATACTCGTGACCAATCTGCATCCAAATGAACAGGCTCCATAACGGACATGATAAAAATAAGTGCCTCTGTACTTAATCCTACAATTAACATCTCAGATGCTCCAGGCCAGTGCATTATTTTAAACAAGGCTCCCATAATTACGACCGCTGCTCCAAGGCCGTAAACATATTTCATAATATTTTTCCATGTTTTGCTTTCAAAAAAGCTTGTTCCGTTTCCACTCATTTGGTATTGATTTTAAATTTTAACTTTACTTATTTTGGTTTATTTTTCCTTATTTATTTGAGCTGAATATCACTTTGGATTTCTTCTCCATTTTCAAGATCTAGGTCCTTACCACCTCGACCAAGGTGTGTCATTACATTTCTGAATCCTATATAGGACTTGGCTGAATCTTGATATTCATATGTTCTTGAAGAATTGTTCAGATAATACCCTATGTCTTTCCATGAACCTCCTCGAATAACCTTTCTCTTTTTGACAGGATGATCCCCATCTTTCGCCTCGTATTCATAATCTGAATTCATATCATGTCCAAACTCATACTGAGATTCATCAAAGGCAGTAGAACACCATTCCGCTACATTTCCAGCCATACAGTATAAACCAAAGCCATTTGGGTTATATGAATAAACCTTGACAGTGTGGAATCCACCATCTTCGAAATATCTTCCTCTCATCGGCTTGAAGTTAGCCAAGAAACAACCGCTGGCGTTTCGAATATAAGGACCACCCCATGGGAATTGAGATTGCTCTAAGTCACCTCTAGCTGCTCTTTCCCATTCTGATTCTAATGGCAATCTAAAATCATTAACGAAAAGATCTCCATTAGACTGAAGCCAGCTATGATAAATCTGGGTTCTCCAAACCGAAAATGCTTTGGCTTGAGTCCAAGTTACACCAACCACTGGGTAATTATCATAGGCTGTATGCCAAAAATAATTCTTTGTCATTGGAGAATGGAAAGCGTAGGTGAAGTCTCTAACCCAACACAAGGTATCAGGATACACATTAATTCTTTCTTTAATAATAAATCTACTTCTGTCCGTATGCCCCCTTATCGCATTATGACTTCCCTTACTGTTCGAGAATCCCATATCCAAATCTTGTCCCGGATTTTCCAATATCGTTCCATATAAATTATCTGGATTGGCGATTTGCTTCCCATCTATAGGGTTACCAGCAGAATTAACTGCCTGTTCCGTATATATTGTAGTGTCCACCCAAACTTTATTATTATTGGCGTCCATAGTATAAAGTGTTGAACGATGCATGTCGTCTCTTTTGTAATCTTTTGATAAGGGATCTCTTCTTGCACGGTTGTATAAGTCTTTTTGAACAGTCCCTAAACTATCATAAGAATATGATCTTCTTGAATCTACAGACTTGGTAATTATCTTACCCCTTCTAGCCGCTTCTTTGTAATCTATCCAATAATAATCAAAATATAATAATCTTGTGTCAATTTCTCTTCTACCGTAGAAACGTTCTTGTTCACTGTAAAACATATCTGACAATAGGAAATTAACTTCCGGATCTTCATAATCAATAGGCATTTCCCAATCCAGGGTTAAGTATTTCCTTGCATCAATTCTACCCAACGTATAATCCTTGTTTTTAATTGTAACTGGGTTCTTTGACTTTTCTCCTCTATCACCATCGGTCCATTTCTTGCCATTTTTAGAATAATTCCTAAATATCTGATCTTGAACTGCCTGAATTGCTATTTTCGGCTTACCAGGCTTACCCGAGGTATATGACGTAAACCAATCATAATCTTTTTTATCCAATTTAAATCCATTAATCAATTGTTCCCCTTTTACATTTTTACCTTTAGGGTCTGCACCATTTTGACCGTCCGGTGAACCCATAATTAATAAGGTTTGATCTACTTTCGAATTGTTGGTAGAATCCATAAACAATTCAAATGGGGTGTTTCCTCCCTGAATGTCGGATCCTGCATCGTAAATTTTTCCATAAGGGCCAAGCATTGACCAAAATTGATCAGGAATTCGAACGTACTGCTCTGCATCCAAACCATAACTTCTTCTGTAAAGCTTTTCTCTTGCGATACTATCTCTAACCCAATGAACAAATTGACGGTATTCATTATTTGAAATTTCAGTTGCATCCATATAAAAGGATTGCGTAGAAACTGTTTTCTTTCTAGCAGTGTGAAGTCCCATAATGTCCTCATCATCTTCACCCGATTGATAAGCTCCCGAAGGAATATAGGCCATTCCAATGGGTAATTTACCTGGACCTAACACATCCGGATAATAGACGTCTCTTCCTTTTACTCCCACCAAATTCCCTTCTACCTCATTACATGAGTAAAAGAATGAAAGTAAAGCAACCAAACAAAATAACTTTTTCATTTTATATTTTTTGAGTTCAACGATTCCAAATCAACTTGCTACAGGTTTAGTTTTGGTATAACGTAAGAACTATTCAAATAGTTACAATAAATTTTAGAGCCACCTAGGATGCCTTGTGCTTCCGATAGGTATTTCTGGTATTATATAGCAATACTTCACAAGAATCTCATGTGAACCTCTTGAAATATTTGCCAATTTATTAAAAAGGGTCAAATCATATGAGTAACCCACTGTAAGGTTTTCCATGGGCGTATACCCAAACATGAAGGCAACAGCATCTGTTGTTCGGATGGTTAAGCCCCCATATCCTTGTTTGGAATTCCCAAAGTCATAAATGTATCTTGCATTAATATCAGCCGAAAATTTAACCATATCCGTTCGCATGAGAACTTGAGCATCGATTGTTCCTCCAAAAACATCTTTCATTTTTTTACCCCCCATTAAGTAATAATGTCTTGCTGTTTGATAAAAAACATCGTTACCATTAAAATCAGACTTAAGTAATGATTGATTTATGTGCGTTGAAGACAAGCCCGCGTACCAATCTCCGCCATCATAATAGGCTCCAAAATTAATATCAAGGTTTGTTGCCGCAAAATCCGTTGGTAATGAGGCATCGAATGCAGTTGTTGGTGGAACCCATATGGCACTGTAGCCGAAGTTTATGAGTCCAATCCCAATTCCAACACCCAATGTGCCATTCCCTATCTTGATTGGGTAGGAATAATTTAAATTCACATTGTTTTGTCTATTAAAACCGATTGCATCATGATAAATAGCGACTCCTATTCCTCCCGGAAAAAAACGACTTAAATCAGCTTCGATGTTTAGAACAGCTGAGTTTGGAGCCCCGTTGACTTTATCCCATTGATTTCTGTATATAGTTGTGGCACAAATAGCATTCGAAAGTCCCATACCCGTTTTGCCAGGATTGAAACTCATTTTGTCATAAATAAAATGTGTTATTAATTTATCCTGCTGGGCTGTCACGGACATGGAGCACACGATAATCAATAAACTAAGACAGCATTTTCTAATTTGCATAAGGTTTTTTTAACACAAGCAATACACGACACTTTTTCAACGTATCATGAATTTAAGACGCTAAAATAACTAATTTTCTTGATTTTGAAAACTATTTGCAAATTTAATTCAACACTATGTCAACAGAGCTTTTGATACGTTTTCCACCACAAGTCTGGCATTTCATTATTCATTGCCCTATCATAATCCTCTCGATTGCATGGAACGAGATAATGTCGCTCATATTTTTTCCCTTCTTTCGGAGGATAAGGGACTTCCATCCACCACCGACCAGACTTATTGCTTTTATAAAAAACGATAGTGTAATCCCCCTCCTCTAAAACAATTGTGAACCTTTTATACCTCGACTTACTTCCCATAGGGAAATCACCCCATCTTGAAAAATAACCATCAGAAAAATACCACAATATGTCTGCTAATAATTTGTCTGAGATCGCATTTAAATCATTATAATTGAATATTCCCAAACAATTTACCTTGTCTGCAATACCAGCATAACGCGCAATTTGACAAATTTGTTCAGCATAAAATCCATTTGGGTTTGATCCATGTGCAAATACTTCAGATGCCTTAATTGATTTGAAGTCTATGTTAATTATATCTGCATTTCTCAGGTGAGGTTCTGCCTTTCGAAAATCGGCATTAAATTCTCCCAATCTACAAATATCAAAAAACAACTTTTCAAATAGCTTTAGATCTTGAGGCCTGGCATATGGTATCTGAAGACCAATATTGGCATGATTAAATAAATAGCATGGTCGTTTCAACATTAAAGGAGTCAAGTATGACTGTGAATCAGCCTCTTTTTCTGTATCACCTAAGTCTAAACTATAATCTATTGAGCAAATGTTGACGAGCTGCTCTAATTTGGCATAAGCGTCGTAAATACCGATTACTAAATCTTGGGATCCACCAATGACTATTGGTAATACGTTTAACTTAACCAACTCAGCAACGACATTAGAAAGTGCAAAATAGGTATCTTTCAGTTCTTTTCCTGGTAAAATATCGCCTAAATCAAAAAAGCTTTTGTTCCAATTTTTACCCTTGTAAAGCCGATAAAATGACTTTCTAAATTCAGAACTCGTTCTTTGTTCTTCTTTGGATTGAGACCCTCTATTTTCTGGAACATAGATAATTGCTATGGATCCAGAGGTGATTGATGGAAATTCATCAGTGAAAGTCTCAATAAATCCCCCTATCTGTTCTTTTTGATAATTTTCCCGGTCAAAACTAATGGGTGTAAAATAGAACGAAATATCTGTCATAGATCAAAGCTATTTCAGAATTGGTTTAAAAAAGTAAAAGATATTAAAAGAAATAAAGAGTATGGCGTGGATAACTCAATCTTTATTTAAGATTGACTTAATGTTTGGCTTAAAATAAAGTTCTGATTTCATCACTTTTCCATCTTCACGATAAATGGGTTTACCATGCTTATCTAGTTTACTCATATTCGAGCGCTGAATCTCCTTAAAAACATCCACGATTTTGTCTTGAAGACCGTGCTTTAATATTGTTCCACAAAGGATATACAATTGATCTCCCAGTGCATCCGCAATTTCGATAATATCTCCATTTTTTGCTGCCTCCAAGTACTCTTCATTCTCCTCAGACATCAGCCTATGCCGTAAATCACATTCAGCCTCGGAAAGGGTTGGGGTAGGCTTATAATTATTTTCTATCCCAAACGCGTTGTGAAATTTCTCAACTTCCTTAATTGTGTCTTTTATTGTCATAAATTAAAATTTAATGATTTGGTCAATGGCTTCAATGATCTTTTTTGCATTTGGTAAAAGCGTTAATTCTAAATCAGAATTTAATGGGATTGCAGGTGTGTCGATGGACCCAACAATTTGAATCGGGGCATCTAGATATTTAAAGTTATCTCTTTGTAATCTTCCTGCAAGACCCAATGAAAAGGAGCATTCAATAGATTCTTCAGTTACAATTATAATGCGACCGTGCTTTTGACACAATTGATTCATTGCATCATGATCTAAAGGATTTAGGCTGCGTAAATCCAGCAGCTCTATTTTACCCTTATACCCTTTCATTGCCTCGAGCGACCAATATACACCACGACCATATGAAATAATGCCGATACTCTCACCATTTTCTACATTCAAGTCATCAGCCTTTTCAACAATTCTTGCGTGCCCAATAGGAATAACGTAATCTTCACTTGGCTCAATGGACATGGCTTCTTCAGTGCCCTTAATTTTTGACCAATACAATCCCTTATGTTCGAGAATAACGACTGGATTGGGGTCATAATATGCTGCTTTCATCAACCCTTTAAAATCAGCACCATTCGATGGGTAAACCAATTTAATACCGCGGATATTCGCTAAAACAGATTCAATACTTGAGGAATGATAGGGTCCTCCAGAACCATAAGCACCAATAGGAACACGAATGACACAACTTACGGGCCACTTTCCGTTCGATAAATAATATGATCTTGAGACCTCAGTAAATAACTGATTTAAGCCCGGCCAAATATAATCGGCAAACTGCACCTCAACAATCGGCCTTAACCCAACGGCAGACATACCAACTGTCGAGCCAATTATAAATGCTTCCTGAATTGGCGTATTAAAAACCCTATTTCCACCAAATGTTTGAGCCAAAGTAGCTGCTTCACGAAACACCCCTCCTAACCTGGCGCCTACGTCCTGGCCATAAAGTAGAGCTTCGGGATGTTTTTGCATGATTTCCCTCACCGCAAAAAGTGCAGAATCAACCATTACGGTTTTTTTCTTTCCTTTTGGAGATCGTTCTCCCAATTCTTTGGTGATCTCTGTTGGAGCAAAGATAAAATCTTGAATGCTTTCTGGAGAAGGATCTTCAGCTGCTAATGCCTGTTCATATTGCTCATCAACTTCTGACTTAATTCTTGCTTCAGTAGTAATGATCTCAGAAAGCGCTACGCCCTCTTTTTCAAGTAGCTTTTTTAGTTTAGGGTATGGGTCTTTTTTCTTCGCTTTTTCTAAATCATCCCGATACCACTCCATTCTCACGCCAGAAGTATGATGCCCCAATAAAGGAACTTTAGCATGAATTATAAAAGGCCTCCGTTCTTTTCTAATTAAAGAAAAAACCTCTTGTACGGTGTTATATGATTCTTCAAAATCACTACCGTCTATCGTTCGAACCTCGATACCATTAAATCCTTGCGCATATCTACTAATATCCTGAGCTCTAGTCTCTTCGGCGTTTGCTGAAATATCCCATTCATTGTCTTGAACCAAAAACAAGATTGGAAACTGCTTCAAGGCGGCCATCTGAAAAGCTTCAGACACCTCTCCTTCGGTGCAGGATGCATCTCCCAAAGAACAAACAACCAAGGGTTTTTCATTATTATTGTCTTGAATCCCTTCTTTTTCTTTATACTGAATCCCCATGGCAATCCCCGTAGTAGGAATTGCCTGCATTCCAGTGGCTGAAGATTGATGGATAATCTTAGGCATATCCTCCCTATTTAATGAAGGGTGAGAGTAATATGTTCTTCCCCCAGAAAAGGGATCGTCTTTTTTTGCAAACACCTGAAGCATAAGCTCATAGGGTTTAATGCCTATTGAGAGTAAAATAGAATCATCTCGATAATAAGGTGATACCCAATCATAAGGCTCTAGTTGCATTCCTAATGCAATTTGTATGGCCTCATGCCCTCTTGAAGTTGCATGCACATATTTTGAAGTGATCTCCTTGTTTTCCTCGTATTTTTCAGCTAATGTTTTAGCCATGCACATGTGTTCAAACCCTGTCTTTAATTCTTTTTGACTTAAGGCTTGGTTTGTGTCTTTTTGTGCAGTTTTTGTCATCTTTATAATTGAATTTCAAATATACAAAAAGAACGAGGTCATTGATTGATAATACGAAGTGAAGTTTCATCTATTTCATCATTAATGATGTATTTTTGTGTAAAATCAAAGCATGCTGGGACTTAAAATGGCCACTGACCCGAGATGGGTAAATATCGTTGAAAAAAACTTAGAAGAAATATTAATTGACCATGCCTTTTGTGAACAAAAAGCAGCGAGTAATTCCATTTCGATCATTGTACAATATCCACAATATTCCGACCTCGTAGAGTCAATGGTCGAAATCTGTAAAGAAGAAATGGAGCATTTTAAAATGGTTCATGATAAAATAAAAGAGCGCGGATTCAAGCTAGGATTCGAACGAAAAGATCCATATGTCAAAGACTTATTAAATTATCTTAAAAAAGATAAAAGCAATAGCTCGAGAGAAGGTCACTTTGTGAATCAAATGTTGTTCGCGGCAATGATTGAGGCACGAAGCTGCGAAAGATTTAAAATATTATCTGAGGAGCTATCTGACAAGGATCTTCGTGATTTTTATAGGATGTTAATGGAGAGTGAGGCCAGACACTACGTGACTTTTTTGAATTTCGCAAAAAAATATGGGGGCAAAATCGATGTCAATGCTCGTTGGGATAAATTTTTGAAATTTGAAGCCGATTTAATGAAAACATATGGTAAATCTGAAACCATTCACGGATAAATAACTTACCTCTCGGAATACTTTGCTTTGTATTTCAGGTAGAGTGCTTCTTGAAAATTACTTGTCGATTCACTTTTACCATCAAAATAGATCATCGTAACCTTATTGGTCATCATGTCTAAAGCATTGCCCCTTGACACAAAAAATGTAGCTTTTTTATCAATTTCAAGTGAGCCGTAATCTTTATCTATCCCCATAATTTTGCAAGGGCTCAATGAAATAGACTCAACTGCTTGCTCCTCGGTTAGTCCATAAGCCATAGAAGTTCCGGCTATAAAAGGCAAGTTGCGGGCATTCATTGCTTCCATGTCACCAGCTCCTTGTAAACAAAAAAGAACACCTTGTTCACTCAGTAAAGTTGCCGATTTGTATGGCAAATCTGTTGCCTCCCCTTCCAATTGAGGTAATCCATGTATTCGCTTAAGCATTACAGGAAGTTTTGCATCCTTCAATTTGCGACCTACTAAATGTGCATCGTATCCACCGACTAAAACAGGAAATGGAAAATTCATTTCGGTTACAAAATCAATAACATCATGAATCTGTTGCAATTCATTGGCATGAATATATACCCTCTGATTTCCAGAGAAACATTTTTTCATTGCCTCCAACCTCTGGTCAAATTTTGGTTTTTTTGATTCACAATACGCTTTTGACATATCAAAAAAGGAACGTAGCTCCGCTTTTTGAGCGCTATACTCCTTATTTCTTGATTTGGGTTTTGGTTCCGCCCACCAGCCTCCACCAACAGTACTACTCGGCCAATTGACATGTATCCCGTCGTCCGCTAAAACAGTGGCGTCTTCCCAATTCCATGCAAAAAGACTCATCACAGAAGATGCACCGGAGATTATTCCTCCTCTTGGAGTAGCTTGGGTAATCATTACCCCGTTCGTTCTTACTGTTTCACCCACTTTTGATTCTGCATTAAATGCAATCTGAGTTCTTAAATGAGGATTAAATGCACCTACATCATCAAAATCTCTTGTTGCTCTAACGGCATCAATTTCTGTTAAACCGAGTGTATTATTGGTATTCACGAAAGCAGGATAGATCTGAGCGCCCGAAACGTCAATGATAGAGTCCCATTTATTTTCATTGATGCTAGAGATTAATGCCTTTTTAACTAAAACAATACGATCCCCATCGATTCCCAGCAAACCGTTTTCAATAAACTCACCGTTTCCTATATGTAAATCAGCTCCTTTGAATAAAATCTTTTGTGAAAAAATCAATCCAGGAACAAGTAAAAAGAAAAAGCCTAAATAAAATCTCATTTTAATGTGTATTTGTTGAAGTTTCTCCCTCCTCACCAAAGGAGTCACAATGGTAAAATTTTTCTTTCTTATGTTCGTATTTTTTTACCGGGTTACCTGCCTCTCTGTTCAAAATCATCTTTTGAATAATTCTCGCTCTTTCCTCAATATTTCGATTCTCCATTGCTGTTTTTCGATCAGAATCAAAGTAAATTGTTCCGTCGATTATTGTTTTGGAAACCTTAGCCATTATACTTAATGGATTATCGGTCCAAAGGACTAAGTCGGCATCTTTCCCAACCTTAACGCTCCCCATTCTGTCATCGAGATGTAAAAGTTTTGCCGGGTTTAAGGTGACCATTTTCCAGGCATCTTCTTGTGACATCCCTCCATATTTCACGCCTTTTGCGGCTTCTTGATTAAGCCTACGCCCCATCTCGGCATCATCTGAATTTATGGCTACAACAACGCCATTATCATGCATTAAACTTGCATTGTATGGAATGGCATCATTTACCTCATATTTGTATGCCCACCAATCGGAAAAGGTTGAACCACCTACCCCATGTTCTCTCATTTTATCGGCAAGCTTATACCCCTCTAAAATATGCGTAAAGGTATTTACACGAAATCCCATTGAATCTGCAACATGCATCAACATATTTATTTCCGATTGCACATAAGAATGACAGGTAATAAATCGCTCCTTTTTCAGAATTTCAGCCAAGGTTTGCAATTCAAGATCGACTCTAGGTTCACTGATTGATTTGCCCTTGTTTTTTTTCAGGTAATTTTCCCATTCCTGATTGTATATCCTTGCCCTGTGAAAACCGTCATAAAACACTTGCTCAACACCCATTCTGGTTTGAGGAAAACGAACCGTATTAAAATTTCCCCAATTAGACTGCTTAACATTTTCCCCAAGAGCAAATTTTATAAACCCGGGCGCATTTTGAATAAGCATATTTTCAGGGAATTCACCCCATTTCAATTTGACTATCGCAGATTGACCTCCGACGGGACTTGCAGAACCA
This sequence comes from uncultured Flavobacteriales bacterium, assembly GCA_938092255.1. Taxonomy (GTDB): domain Bacteria; phylum Bacteroidota; class Bacteroidia; order Flavobacteriales_D; family Crocinitomicaceae; genus UBA952. The sequence continues at coordinate 13,906 of CALKHF010000097.1, forward strand.
TGAAGCAATTGAGAGCAGGTTACACCTCCAGCTAATTGTCTGTAAATATTTACATCATCAGAGTTCACTACATCAGCAATACTTACCTCCGCAGATATGGCCTGACCACTTTCATTAACCCCTTTGGAAATCGCAATATGCGAATGCTCATCAATTATACCCGAAGTCAGATGCATTCCACTTGCATCAATCACCTTAACATTCTCACTATCAAACCTTAATCCTTTTCCAATTCGCGAAATTTTACCATTTTCAACGAGTACATCCATCTCATTCACAATTCCTTCGGCTTCGTTTGTCCAAATTGTTGCATTTGTAAATATTATTGACTCTTGTTGAAGAGCAGAATCCAAACCGTAAGAAACATTTGGAAACCAGCATTTACCCGTCTGAATGGCTTGCGTTTTTATGTCCAAATCTTCTTTCTCTGAATCTAAAAATCTTATTGCACTCCATTTCTCCCACGTGCCATCTTTGAGAACAATATCTCCCTCCATCACAGCACCATTCGGTGTCACTTTTCCATGTAAAACCTCTGCAAACTTTCCTGTTGTATCCGCTCTTTTTAAGGTCAGTGTTACGTCGTTTCCATCCAATTTAAACGCCGCTTTTGTTTTCGTAGAGTCTACTTTATTTCCATCTAAATCGGTATCAAACAAACTTACTTTTAGACGCTGGGTAGAACCAGAGAACTCCAATACAAATCGGTTATTTGGCCGGTTTAAATGATAGCTTCCCTTGACTTCTATTTCCTGAAAAGGCTCCAGAGATTTTCTTTCTCCTTTTAACCAGATTTCATTTGCTTTTGCATTTTTGTCCGTAAACGGATCGGAACTAAAGACCGTAAAGCTGGCCAGCATGTCTTTCTCAAGACGACCCATGCTTTCTCCTTGTTCAATAAAACTTGCTGGTGTTTCGGTTAAAGCTTTTAAAACGTCTGTTTTATCCACTCCAGATTGAATAATAAGCCTAATGTTTTTCCAAAATTGGTCAGCAGATTTTAAACCAGAAGATGAGATCGCAACTTCAATATTATTTTCTTTAAGTATTTTAAAATTTAAAGGTGCAAGCTCCCAATGTTTAAGCTGACTCAAGGGAATCAAACGAGAAATATACGGATCGCTTACATCATAAGCATCAGGAAAGTTGATTGGTACAACTATTTTTGAATTAAGCTTTTTAAGAGGGTCAATTGCTTCATATTCATTTCCTGAACCCAGATAAATAAAACTTGAATTAAATTCATTGGCAATTTTGCTGGCTCTAAGGATTTCAAGTTTATCAGCAGTTTGAAAAAACCTTGGCAATTGCATTTGAGACTTCCATGCCTCCATGGATAAATCCGTAAAATTCAAATCTGATTTTGAATAATATTGAAAGTCATAAAAGGATTGCCTAAGCAAAGCAATTGACCCCATCTGAGAGGAAGGATAAGATTGCTTTGAATCGCCCTTACTTAAAGAAAAGTATGAAGCGATTTTTGGACTTACGATATCACTAGAAAGATTATCTCCATTTGCCGAAACCAAGAGTCCAGTCCCCCTTACAATTCCCTCATTACTATGGGATACAAAAAAGCCAAAACCTTTTTGATTGATCTCCTTAATCGCTGCTTTATTTTTAGAATACATAAGGCTTGCATCTACTTCTGGATGCACAGCCTCATTCCAATAAAAAGAGCTTCCTTTATTTGATTCGATTTGAGGTCTATAGGACCTTGGGGATTCTTTTTTTTGTTTTACAATTCCAATATTGGAATTCAATTCAATAAAAGCAGGAAGTACAGTTCTTCCCTGTAAATCAAAAACATTAGCTCCTTTCGGTATTTTAATTTTTTTGCCAATTTTTAAAACTTTTCCCTCGTTAATAAGTATGGAACCGTTTTTAAATTCCTGAGTCGAAGAAACGTATATGTGTGCATTTGTGATCGCTGTAATTTCACTTTTAGATGTCGCAACTCCATTTTGAGGTTTATACTGACCAAAAGTGCTCACAGTCATTAATAAGAATGAGACAAGAGCTGTAATTAATTTCATATTCAGAGCCGAAAATATAAATAATTATTTGTTTGTAGATATTATTTAAAATTATTCCCCGTTCAATTTTGAATTTTAAAAGTTACTTTTTGTACCTTTAGCACTCAAACTATTACACTCATTTACTGTGAATCAATTTTTGGAAGAATTTGTAAAGAAAGCCTTCTTGGTTTTTTTAGTTAGTCTGTTTTTTACTGGTTCTGTTAAATCCCAAACCCTTGTTATCAACGAATTCTCTAATGGCCCATCTGGATCTCAAGAGTATTTAGAACTAATTGTCATCGATACGAGCACTTCGACGAGTTGTAACCCCTGTATTGACATTAGAGGATGGATCATAGATGACAACAATGGATATCATGGAAGCTTGGGAATTGCGAGTGGTTGTAATCGGTTTTCAAATGACGCCTTTTGGAGCTGTAT
>CALKHF010000098.1 GCA_938092255.1 uncultured Flavobacteriales bacterium
TATTTTTTCATAACCTGGAACTAAAAGTTCTATTGGATTCTTAAGTTTTTTTCCGTTTAAAAAAACCTCCCCTTTGTTGGGTGTTAAGTGACCTGCCAAGACGTTTAATAAAGACGATTTACCTGCTCCGCTTTTACCGACCAATCCCATGATTTGGCCTTTTTTAATTTTAAAACAAATGTTGTTCAATATTGGTGTGGGAGAATCAAATTTTAAGGAGATGTTTTTGACTTCAAGCATATTATTTTTCACTGTCCTCGTTTTCGTCTATATTGTTTTCTTGAAATGAAGAGGGGAGCAATTCCGGAAAAAGTTTTGATATCATAGGCAATATAAAAGCTCCGCCGGGAAGAAGAAATATGGCGAGTGATGGCATCGTTTTTAGAATATCATAAAATTGTTTTCTCATGATTTCTTTTTCATCATTTGATAATTCTTTCACTGTTGATTTACTCAACAGGTCCATAAACTCTTTACTTTCTTTTAATTCACCAACGATTTTTTCTTTATTTCTTCCTATTATTCGTGTCCATTTACTTTGAATGTTCTTATAAAAAACAGAAAGAGACTTGTCCTGGTTAATAATTGCAAGGTTTGATCTGTTCTTTAAGATAAAAGTTCTACTAAAGAGCGAAGCTTCCTCAATTTCTCGCTGATTCAAATTCAGGTTTTTCCCGATTTCTCGGAGTTTACGGTCTTCATCTGGTTTAACCTGATGAGTACCGTAATTTAAATAAACACATAATTCAAATATGAACTTTCGATGTAGTAAGTTCTGTGGATATTTGATTTTAATGTTTTCATCAAGCGTATTTTTAATGTAGGCTTCTAACTGTTTATTCCTGCTTTCGCTTAGGTTGCTTGATTGAAGCAGGTACATGAGCAAGCGCATCTCTTTGTCCTCAATTACGCCATCAATTTGAGCCGACTTGGTCATGTGGAAGATGATATTAACAACAATATTTTCGTGTAGGTTCTTGGGGTCAAAGTCATCCTCCATCAAGAATGTGGAGTAGAGCAAAACATCGACAAAAACGAGTCCGTTTGAGCTTTGATTTAGCCAATAATTCCCATCACCTATTTTTGATTTTAATTTTACGCGTTCGTTGATTATTTTTTCAATCTTTATTTTCTTTTTTGAATCAATAGAGAAGTCCCAAAGACTAATTTTACTTCCATAGTACTCATAAAATGAGGCAAGTGATGCAATGAAATTTTCATAGAAATCATCGTCATTCGAATGGTAATAACTGTATGTGAAAAAAAGGTTTTCAAACAAAAGGAGTTTTAGCTTTTCCTCACTTGTTAAATGTGAAACATATTTTTCAGGACTGTATAAATTTGATACAGGGTAACTGTATAATAATCCAGTTTGATTAAATATGTAATGCAAGCAGTCCTCTAAGGAATGAGATTTGAATTTAAATCCAATATTAAGCTCTCCCTGCTGATGCAGGTGAAAGAAAAATGAAATCCAATTTTTCGACCCTGGAGAAATTCTATTCTTATCTAATTGCATATCTAAGTGCCAGGCCTCCTCCCCATGCAAATCTTCCATTTGGTGGAAAGAAAATGAACGGACCAGTATCAAGTGAGCAATTGATTGGAACTTCTTCGAAGGTATATTCTATTCCTAAAACACCATTAATGCCCGTATGTAAAAGGGATTTGTCGTCTAGATTATTCGTGAATCCAATTAAGGCTCCACCTCCATAATACCATGAAAAACCACTTTCTAAAGCACTGTTGATTTCATAGTCTAGCATTACAAATGCACCTGAGCCTCCCGCATTTGTAAAACCGCCTAAACTGGCTTCAAGAGCCGTATTCGTACCTATAAAATGTTTTGCATTTATTGTTCCAAATCCGGGATACCCCCCTTTAATTCCGACTGCAGTAGAATAATTTTGTCCAAAAGACCAAATAGAAACAAATAGAATCGATAATGTTAAGACTAGCTTCATGTTTTTTTAAATTTCTTCAAATTTAGATTTTACCTGCAAGTGTGCATGCTTTTGTTTGGGTGAAAAATACACTGCCGTCTGTTGAAAAAGCCTCAAAAAGCATAACGTAAACCCCAATACTCGCTTTTACACCCTCATTTGTCGTTCCGTCCCATGAAAATGAGCCGCTTGTTCCTAGCAACTCATTACTGAAAAGATCTTTAATAATTCTCCCCTTATCATCATAAATAGAAACTTGCCCCAAAAGACCTTCTTCATTCATTTCATAGCTGACTTGTAGTACATCTTCAAAACCATCGCTATCGGGAGAAAATACATTATTTGTGAAGTTAAAACTTCCGTTATACACTGCGGGAATATATTGAGAGTTTATTCTTCCTGGTGTCCCAAAGCCTATGTTTTCTGCCGCAGAATGCCAATTGAAAGAGTCATCAGATGGGCCATTAGGGTCAATGCGTTCTAGTGATATTCCGTCGGTGTCGTCTAAAAGGGAGAAGTGCCAATCAGGAGTATAGGAGACTTTATCAATTAAATTAAAGCCGTTCATTAAATAAATGGTGCTTGAGTCATTAGAGTAGGTAGGAAGGTCACTGATTAAAAACTTCCCACTGACACTAGATGGATAATTTTCGATAATGAAGGAGGAGTCCTCTCCAATTACTACATAATCACTAGGATAGAGTACATAATGATCATTAATTAGGTCAAAGTTTGAAATGGTATCATTGTCAAAATTGGCAAATTGCCAATTTAATAGATCAATGTATTTGTCCGAATTATTGAAAAGCTCAACCCAGTCTTTACCATCATTGTATGGATTACTAACAAATTCGTTAATCACGAGGTCTCCGAATGTTCCAATTTCTGTCATTGCAAAGGTGGAAAACATTTCATCGGAATTTAACCAACAATCTTGGGCATTTTGAACGCTTATTGAATATAAAGTTCCCGTTTCGATGTTTTCATTGAATTCAATAATCATGCTTTGAGCAGGAGAGCTTTCCACATATATGTTTTGAGCGGTTAACCCGGGAGCCGTATAAATTGAGGCGTTAACGAGCGAAGAGGAATCCATTCCTTCACTGAAATAAATTTCAAGAAAGTTTGGGGGCAATGAGACCAGTTGATTGATAAACGGCGCTTCTTCGTCAGGAGTAATGTCATAAATTGAGTTTTCAAGTCCTGGAGTTCCACCGGTAGGAGAAATAGATGCCATCCAATTACTGATATCAGAACAAGGGTCATTTGGGTTGATGATTTCTAATGAATAGCCCCCTGATTTTTTGATATCATCCTTGTACCAATCATCAGTGTATGAAACCATGTCGATTTGTATTCCATTTGGGTCAAATAGTACCACATCGTCGCCTGAATTATTCAAGCTCGGAAAACTTGTTACGGGTATTGATGAAACTATAAAAGAATCAATATTTGAAGTTGAAGCTAATACAACATAGCTGTCGGGAAGGATCCATCCAGAACCAACCGTTCCGCTTGATGAAGCATCATTTAGTTTCCAATTACTTAAATCAAAAATTTTGTTGCTTCCGTTATAAATTTCTACGTATTCTGCATCGGGAAGTCCAATGATTGGAGAAGGGTCTGCAAAAATTTCGGAAATAATAACATCTCCAGGCGAAGGGGTTTCACCGATTAGGAATTCAAAGCTTAGTGATTGTGAGTTCGAAAGATTACCTGAATTGTCTTCAATATTGTTTGACGAAATGGTGTATGAATTTCCATTTTGAAGGGGAGAAACCAATGAGAGATGTACCAAGGAAGGATTACTTAGATCTAGTACGGCCGCATTTATGACAAATGAAGGTTGAATTTCATAATTAGAGGGGTTTTCAGCTGATGAATTTTCCAGCTCTTCATCAAAAAGTAAGTCAATAGATGTTGAATTTATGACGTAGACCTCCTGCATCACAGGCGGTTCGGTATCGACAATTTGATTGCCAATGTAGATATCATCATAGTAAAACTTAGTGGAGTTGCTAGATGTGTAGGTGTCAATGAATCCAAAATGACTTCCAATCAATGAACTCGCATCCGTTGCGCTATTTTGAAAAGTATAATTTTCTTGACCTGAGAAATCAGCATACATGGCCCATTCTCCAATCTCATTTCTTATCACTTTTATCCAGACTTCAAAGCTTGTAGCGATTTGTCCGTCTGCTCCAGAACAGAGTAAAGTGGAGGAACCTGATTCCATTTTAAATAATCGAAGGGCATCACTGGAACCTGATTCACCCAATTGAATGTAATACCCATTTTGGGTTGAGCTTAGATCTGCATTATCAGAAGTAAGATAAATTCGGCCATTATTTCCTGAAGATGGGGAAAAACTTTGTTTAGTCCAGATTCGCCATTCTTGATTATTTAATGAGGTTAAATTATGTGGAACACTCAGATATGACGTGGATGCGATGGAATTATTCAACTGAACTTCTTGGTTCGAATTGACTACAAAATCACTTACAGAGCCATTCCAAGAAGGATTATTCAAAAAGTCATCATCAGAAAAATTGTCTGTCACTTGTGAAAACGCAAATGAACAAAATAATAGAAAAAGAGCAAGTAATTTCTTGTGCATATATTGACCTGAACTCAAATATATTAATTTTACACTCATCTTTTCTTGATTTAAAGGTATAATAATTAAATATTCAAAAATGAAAGTTGCAGTAGTTGGTGCTACGGGTATGGTTGGTCAAATTATGTTGAGAGTTCTTGAAGAGTTAGGTTTAAAAATTTCGAAACTTATTCCAGTGGCTTCATCTAAATCAGTTGGAAAAAAAGTTCACTATAAGGGAAAAGAAATAACCATTGTAAGTATCGAGGAAGCCTTAGTCGAACATCCTAATATTGCTATATTTTCAGCAGGAGGAGATATTTCTATTGAATGGGCTCCGAAATTTGCATCTTGTGGAACTACTGTTATCGATAATTCATCTGCATGGAGAATGGACCCTACGAAAAAGCTGATTGTACCTGAAATTAATGGAGCGACTCTTACATCGGATGATAAAATCATTGCGAATCCAAATTGCAGTACGATTCAGATGGTTTTGGTTCTAAAACCATTGCATGATAAATACGGTGTGAAGCGAGTTGTTGTATCCACTTATCAATCTATTTCTGGGTCAGGAGTGAAGGCCGTAAAGCAGATGGAGAATGAGCGTAATAATACCAAGGGAGAGATGGCTTATCTGTATGCGATTGATAAAAACTGCATTCCTCAATGTGATGATTTTATGGATAATGGTTATACCAAAGAAGAAATGAAATTAACGAATGAGACCAAAAAAATATTGGATTCAGCTATTGATGTCACAGCAACTGCAGTAAGAGTACCGGTTGTAGGGGGGCATTCGGAAGCCGTAAATGTTGAATTTGAAACAGAATTTGAAATTGCCGAGGTTAAAAAACTCCTTTCAGAAATGCCAGGTATAACCCTTTTTGATAATCCCTTGAATAATGAATATCCTATGCCAATTACTGCGGAAGGTAAAAATGATGTATTCGTAGGGAGAATTCGTAGAGATGAATCTCAAGAAAAATCGTTAAACCTCTGGATTGTAGCTGACAACCTAAGAAAAGGAGCCGCAACCAATGCGGTGCAGATTGCAGCCTATGTTGCTCAGCTGTGATGAACTTAAATCTATAAAGTTGATGCTATTCTATTCTTTTGTATTCCTCCATTAGAATTTCGTATGCATCTTTTTTAACATACCGTGAACGCATCCAGGCATAGAAAATAATTAACCTTGGATCTCTAAATGTTTTTTCTTTATTCAGGTCTATTTTCTTTTCAAATTCTGACAACACGTTTTGGTCTGCCTGGTTCGGATTTTTAATGTAAGTCCTTACGGTGTCAATAAAATGCTTGACCATTCCATATTGTTCTGCTTCTAGCATGTCTTTGTGTTTGACTTCAATCCCTCGCATTATTTTTAAACTATATTCTGTATTTCCTAATGAGGTCTGTACAATGGCTAAAATCATTTCTTTTCGAATCAGCCATTCTCGACCCATTTCTTTTTGGTAGTACTTATCTGATTCAGACATAAAATTTAAAATCTTAGTTGCTTTAGAATAGTCACCAACAATGATGTAATAACCGGAGAGGTTGAGGGATAAGTTGAGATTTTCTTGGATTGTGATTTTATTGATTTCGTGAGCCAGAAAATGCTCTGTTTCTTCTATGGCATTTGTGATTTTATAGTCAAATACATTTATAAAGCTTGAAATTGCCATTCGTTTGCCCATGAAGTTTAATCGAACCGTATCGCTTTGATTCATTAAGCTTTCTAATTTATCCAGATGAAAAAGCGATTTTGTAAAATTTCTGCTATTTAAAAAGGTGTAGGACATGATGTATTCTATTTGCGCATAGGTATTAATGTACATAAGATCATCAAATGACTCATTCGAAAAATCATTGTAATATTTTTGAACTACCTCTGCAAATATTTTGAACTTTCGATTGAGAATGTATTCGGCCCTGATCATTTCGATTACTTTAAGGTGTATCGTTGGGTTATTGGATTCACTTTTAATATTATGATACTGTGCTAAGGCATCCTGAATAATGGCATTAGGTGATTCAACGTTTCCTTGGGCGATTTTTTGTTTGAGGTCATTTTTAATTTGAATAAAATAGAGCTGAAATTCATCGATTTGCGATTGTTTGTGTTGAAGATCCAGCATTTTCTTTTTTATTTCCGGAAATAATTCTTGATTGAAATAAGGAAGCATTGACAATTTTAGGCGTTGTATTTTTAAATTGAGTTCAATGTTATTTGATTTTTCTGCATTTTTCTCTTCTTTGATGATTAATTCCCATGCCACCTGGTATTTTTTTCTTTCAATGAAATATAAAATCATGAGAATAATTCCTTCTCGTTTATTTTCTTTTCTTTCTGAAATAGATTTCTTTAAGATTAAAAAATTGGTCAACTCTTTACTTAATCTTTTTCTAATGGCATGGTAATTTGGGCTTCCTAAATAGCTGTATTTATTTTTTTTATTTCCATTATATACTGCGAACAAATCCCTAAAAATTGCCAAATCTTTTCTATTTGTGCCAGGTCGTTTCCTGGTTAAAAATGATTCAAACTCTTTTTTGTCATTTTCAGATAATGTCAGTGTGATTTCTTTGATTAAATCCATTTTAACTTTTACAATTCGTGAATTCCTTAATTATCTTACTATTTCGATAAAGAAGTGTTGTTTCTAAGTTAAACAAATTATTAACATGTCTTTTTTAATGACACTAACTACTTAATATACATTAACTTACATACAAAAAAGACATTCAGAAATGTCCTTTTTAATAGAGATTGGTTGTTCACTTGTAATGGTTTTAATCGTATGTTTGTTGTGTAATGAGATTATTAATTTTTATTTTTTGTTTTAGCTTTTCGTCCCTATCGCAAGAAAATCCTTGGAATTCAAACCAAAAACAGGAACATTCGAAGGAATCTTTGAGTGGTAAAAACCCATGGGTTTCAAATGTGGTTGAAGAAAAGACGTCTTCTACTAGAATAAGCAATCAGAAGTTTCCTCATAAAAGTGATGCTTTTAGATATGGTTACAACAATCACTTTTCTACTAGAGGTGTTGTGTTGCCTTCTGTAGCCGTTGCCGTGCCTGGTTTAGGCATACTGGCTTTGCCCTTAGTGCCTTTGATTACGGCTATCCCATTTAATACAAGCGAAAAAGAAATTTCTAATACTTATCTAAAGGAAAAACCTGAGGCTACAGATTTAGAAATATATGATGTGAAACAAGGCGTGAGGATGAAACGTTGGCGGAATTCTGGTATCGGTACTGCAATAGGAGCGACCGTTCAGGCAATTTTGTTGTATCTAATAATCGAAGGACTTTAAATAATTTAAACTAAAAAAAATGAAAAAATCACTACTTATTTTAACAATGATTGTATTTGGCAATCTAGCTAATGCTCAAGGAAACTCCTCTGTAGCTGTAGCCAACCCAAATGTTGATGGCTTATATGCTACGCCTTCTATTTGTGCAAAAATATTGCGATTAGAGTTATCAAAGCTCAAAAAATACTCAGTATATGATGCCTTTGATATGGAAGAGGTTTATAGCCAAGATTCGACCTATCGTAATAATTGTCTCAGTAAGTCTTGTTTAGTGGAGTTTGGCAAAAAATTGGAGACAGACTACATGATTACGGGTAGTTTTGATTTGTTGGCAAATAAAATCGTGATTACATTAAAAATGATTGATGTTAAGAATAATAAAATTTACAAGTCTGGCTTACGCGAATTCACCAATCAGGAAAAGGAACTTCAGCGTATGACTGAAGTGGTTTTGAAAGAAATGTTGCAAATACCAACAAATAAAGAGCTTGTTGATCGTTTGAAGTTTGACAATGATATCATTACGAAATCATCTGTGGGTAAGGTTAGTAATTCAGGACCACGTGTAGGGGTTGGCTTCATGACCGGTTCTTTTTATGAATTTGCGACTCGTCCTGCGGATCAAGGTGGATTGGATATTATTCCTGCTGTGAGTATGATTGGTTATCAATTGGAGGCTCAGTACGTAGGAACCGATAATTTTTCTGCATTGGCAGAATTTATTCTTAATGTAAATGGCTTAGAACAAGGAAAATTTATACCAACATTGTCTATATTAAACGGCTTCCGTTTTGGAGATGCGGGATGGGAATTTGCCTTTGGACCAGGTTTTACGCTTACTAGAACTTCTAACGGTTTCTTTGATACTGATGGTCATTACGGTGACGCCGGGCGCTATTATTCGGTAGGTTCATGGAACAGCGACTTTTCTGATTACGTTTATGAAAATAATAATGATCCGAACAATACAGTGATTTTATCGGACAACGACTATACGAATAAAGGGTATAATGCGGAAGAAACACTTGATGAACGAGCCAGTGTTAAAGGAGCCTTTATGTTTGTTATGGCATTTGGACGAACCTTTAGAGCAGGAGCCCTAAATATTCCGGTAAACATCTTTTATTCCTCAAGAGGAGCAGGTGGAATTGCTGGAGTTAATGTTGGTTTCAATGTTACGAAGAGCAAATCAACAATCGGCACAGGTCTTTAGACACTATATCTGTATGTATATGAAAAAGCTAATATTTATATTCTTCTTTCCTTTTTTTGTAATCGGGCAAGGGGCGTACTTAGAGTTTAATGCTGGTCTTGCGTATATTCCGGAGGTTGGTCTTGATATTAGTATTTTTCCAGGCGCATCTTTTTTGGTGGGGAAGAGATTTGAGAAAGCTGATGGAAACCTCCTTTTGGATATGGAGATTGGACTGGCTTTCCCAACCATTGCTACCGCTAAAATAGGTGGAGGATTCTATTTAAACAAGGAAAAAAAGTCAGCGATTATAGCTGGTATTCGACCTTGGCCACTGCACCTTTATACTCAGATAAACTTACCTGAAGGACCGAAAGGTCAATTTATTCTATCATTCGAAGTTGGCTCCGCAATCATACGCAGACGTTATGAAAGTGTCGATGAATACCCATTACCTGATGATGATATGTGGTACAGACCTTACAGTGATTTATCTGCCGAATCTCAATTCAATGTAAATTTTGGGTACCGATGGAATATCGGTAATAAATGAGACTCTTATCTTTTTGATAAGATCAAGTCAATTTCTTTTGCTAGTTCATAGTCTTTTTCTGTGATGGAATTTGTAGTGTGCGTGTAGACCTCTATTGTCAAATATTTATATCCATGAATTTTTAAATCGGGATGGTGATTAAGTTTCTCCACAATTAGCGCAATTTTATTTACAAGTGCCAGGGCATCATTAAAGTCTTGGCATTTTACATTTCTAACGAGCTTTCCATTTGATTCTTTCCACATCATATCATTAAATTAAAATTTATTCATCTTATGAGGCCGTGTTTTAAAAAATAATTAATTTTGCTGCGTCTCGAAGGGGTGCCGGAAGGCTGAGATTACACCCATTGAACCTGTAGGATAATGCCTGCGCAGGGAAGATGACCGAGCTAATTATGAATCAATAAGAATTGGCCCCTTATTCTTGTTTAAGTTTAAAAAAATGAAAACAAGTGCTTTTTTAACATTGTCCTTTTCTTTATTTATCCTTTTAGGTTTTTCTCAAAAAAACATTTCTGGAATTGTACAATCTGAGGAGGGGAATCCTATTCCTTTTGCAAAAATCCGAGTCGTAAAGTCCCAAATGGGTACCATTACTGATTTAAAAGGAAAATTCAATATCGAGAATATTGCAACAGATTCAAAATGGATTCTTGTTCGCGCTTTGGGTTATGCCGAGCAAGAAGTTTCTATTGACGGAAAATCAAGTGATTTAAAGATTCAGCTTTTCAAACAGATTCAAAATCTTGAGACTGTTCAAGTGGATGCCACAAGACCTAAAATCGTTCCTTCTTCGGCAACAACTATTGATACTGAAAAGGATTTACAAGCCAAAAACTTTGGACAAGACCTTCCTATCTTATTAAATACAATGCCTTCTGTGGTCACCACATCAGATGCAGGTGCAGGAATTGGATATACGGGAATGCGTATTCGTGGTGTTGATTCAGAACGCATCAATGTGACCATCAACGGAATCCCTGTAAATGATCCGGAATCCCATGGTGTATGGTGGGTGAATATGCCAGATTTAGTTGGTTCAGTTGACAATATTCAGGTGCAACGTGGAGTGGGTACTTCCACAAACGGTGCAGCCTCTTTTGGTGCAAGTGTTAATATTAAGACGGACAATGTTTCGGAGAAATCATATGGTACGATAGACAATTCTGTTGGGAGCTTTAATACTTGGAAAAGTTCAGTACGTGCAGGAACAGGTTTAATTGGCGGTAAGTTCGCTGTGGATGTTCGTTTATCAAGAGTCTTGAGTGACGGTTTTATTGACCGAGCAAGTTCGAGCCTTAAATCCTTTTATTTATCTGGTTCTTATGTCGGAAAGAAATCATTGATCAAGGCTGTTGCTTTTAGTGGTAAAGAACGCACTTATCAATCCTGGTATGGAACGCCTGAAAGTGTCATCAATGGAAACGCTGATGAGATGAATTCTTATGCTGATCGAAATTATCTTTCAGATGCAGAGCGTACAAATTTATTGGAGTCAGGAAGGACTTACAACTATTACACCTATCAAGATGAAGTTGATAATTACCAACAGGACAATTACCAGATTCACTTTACCCATACTTTTTCTCCAAAAACAGTACTAAATGTTGCGGGACATTACACAAAAGGAAGAGGGTATTTCGAGCAATACAAATTTGGTCAAGATCTTTCAGATTATGGTCTTAGTAATGTAGTTGTCGGAGGAGACACTGTCACGAGCACAGATTTAATCCGCCGCCGCTGGTTAGATAATGATTTTGTGGGTGGTGTATATTCGTTGTCCCATACCGTCAATTCAAATTTAAGCCTTCAGCTCGGTGGAGCTGGTAATACATACATAGGAGGACATTTTGGAGAGCTTGTTTGGGCAAGATATGCATCTGAAAGTGAGATTTATGACCGTTATTATGACAACAACGCGCAAAAGACTGAGTTAAGTTCATACCTCAAGGCTGATTATGTAAAAAACAATTGGAGTCTATTTGCAGATGTGCAATATCGCTATGTGGATTATAATTTTGGTGGTTTTGATGATGTTTCAGGAAATCTCATTGATTTGGATCAAAAAGAGGTTTATAATTTCATCAATCCTAAAATAGGGGGCTCATTCGCCTTTGATGCAAACAACAGGGTTTTTCTAAGCGCCGGAATTGGAAATAGAGAGCCAGTTCGTAAGGATTTTAGAGAAAGCTCCGCGCAAAGCCGTCCAGAGCATGAAACATTACAAGATGTAGAGTTAGGACACACATTTCAATCAAAGAAGGCCCAGGTTCAAACCAATATTTATTTCATGAACTACAATAATCAGCTCATTAATACAGGAAAGATTAATGATGTGGGGTCGTATACGCGTGTCAATGTGGCTGAAAGTTACAGGTTGGGTATTGAAATTAGCGCCGTTTTACGACTACTAAATAGCTTAGATATTCAAGGAGGAGTAACCTACAGTGAAAATAAGATTGCGTCTTTTACCGAATATGTTGACAATTATGACGATCCAAATTACGAACAAACACAGATTGAGCATGAGAACACGGACATGGCGTTTTCACCAAATTTAATTGGTAATCTTGGATTTACTTATAGACCTTCGGAAGGTTTTGCCCTGAATTGGATGACCAAATATGTAGGGGATCAGTTCTTGGATAATACCTCAAGTCAAGATCGTAAAATTGATGCTTTTACGTATTCAAATGTGAGTCTAAACTATACGATAGAAGACCTTGTTTTTAAGTCGATGACTATAGGTATTCAGTGCAACAACATCTTGGATGCCAAGTACCAAAACAATGGATATACTTGGGGTTATATTTCAGGAGGACAGCGAACAATAGAGAATTTTTATTATCCACAGGCTGGACGAAACTTTATGTTTAGACTTCTCGTAACCATTTAGGTTGAACGTTGACAATAAGCTAAAAAAAATCACGTTTGGATACAATACTTATACTAACTTGGTAAAAAACAAAAAAAATGAAATTTCTATTAAAATCAAATGCCGTCCTAATTATATACATATTCGTGTCTCATTTGGCTTCTGCTCAAAATGATGCAGATAAGCCCAGGTATGAGGCCCATTGGGCAGGCATTGATATGGGAGTAAGTATACTCACGAATGAAGATATGGGAATGGAATTCTCAAACAATGAATACTGGGAAAATGACATCGCTCAATCATTTTTTATTCATTTTAATATGCTAGAGTATAAAATTCCAATTTTTAAGCAGTATCTGGGGCTAACTACCGGTTTAGGTTGGCATGTGAACAATTACGGTTTTAAAGATGATTATGTATTATCATACAATGATTCAGTTGTCACGGCGAATCAAGATTTAAATCAGGAATATGACAGAAACTATTTGTCTGTGCATTATTTCTCTGTCCCATTACTTTTGGATTTTGCTACTAAAAAAGGCACGAAAAATAGTTTCTATTTCTGTGCTGGTGTTGTAGGGAGTGTGAGAATAGGTTCTCGTACGACTTTACGTGGAAAATATGAGAATGGTGATAAATTTAACAATACAAGACGTGCGAAATTTAATCTAAATCCAATTGCTTTGGATGCAACTGTTCGTATGGGGTATCAATCATTTGGATTGTTTGCCACTTATGGTTTGACAAGTCTATATAAAAATGATAAAACTGTAGGTGTGTATCCCTTTAGGTTTGGTGCAACTTGGAATATTCCATCTATCGGAAAAGATAAAGATGACGAAGGACGTTCTTTTGAAGAATTTGAAGAAGCAATAGATTCTTTATAGTATTTAATTAGAGTAAATTAAACACTATACCTGCAAGGATTCCTCCCGTAAGGGGGGCCAAAATAGGAATCCAAGCATAACTCCAGTTCGCATTGTTCTTTTTTCGTCTTAGAATAGCGTAAACGAGTCTTGGACCAAAATCTCGTGCTGGGTTTATGGCATAACCCGTTGTTCCCCCAAGAGACATGCCTATTGCCCAAACTAAGATGCCGACAGGAAGTGCATCCAATGCACCGATGCCGTATTGAATTTGATCTACTCCTTCGATCTGAAGGGTGGGTTTTGCAATATAAAATATAGCAAAAACAAGAAAAAATGTACCATAAACCTCGCTCAAAAAGTTCCTTGGTGTATTTTTAATCATAGGAGCTGTGCAAAAACAGCCACGAATGGTGTTTTCATCATTGGTTGCCTTGAAGTGGTCGTAATACAATTGATAGTTGAGCCAGCTTCCAAACATTGCTCCTAAGGTTTGTGCCAAAACGTACATGGGAACAAGAGCCCAGTCAAACTTATGTGCCATGGCTAAACCAACGCTAACCGCAGGATTTAAATGTGCACCACTTACTTCTCCAGTAATGAAAACTCCAACGAATACTGCAAAACCCCATGCAATTGTTATTAAAATCCATTTAGGATCATTTTCCCCGGCTGTGTTTTTTAAAGATACATTCGATACGACTCCCGCACCCAAAACAATTAAAATGCATGTTCCAATAAATTCTGCTATAAAAGGGCTCATAAGTGATAATTTTTCGCAAGGGCTAAAAATAATTTAATTTGTTCTGCTTCCCAATTTTCTTCAGCATTTAATTCAGAAGACATTATTCTTGCAACTTCTTGTGCAATGGAGATTGACTCTTTTGCATTTATAAGTATGCACCTCGTTCTCCTCGACAACACATCTTCGATGCTCAAGGCCATTTCACAACGAATGGCGTAAATGATTTGGGATTCTGTTATAGGTAGTAGGTCGCTAAGGGATTTATTTGAGCCCATAGACATAACCACATCTTTTTCTGAACCATAAAAATGAAAAGAATCACTCCACGAAGTATCACGTTTGTATCCGAAGATCCTTAAATTTTCCGTTTTGCTGGGTTCAATCGGTAATGATTCAGTTGATTCAACGAGGTCAAGTACATCTTTACCCATTTTACGATACGTTGTCCATTTCCCACCTAAAAGATGATACACTCCTCTTTGACTCTTATAAATGGTATGCTTTCTTGAAAGAGATTTGGAGCTTTTGTTTTCTTTGGATATCAGTGGTCGAAGACCCGTAAATACACTTTTCACATCACTCCGCTTGGGCTTTCTCGTCATATATTTTTCGGCATTGGATAGGATAAAGTCAATCTCTTCATCCGTGGCCGCGGGTTCAACTGAAATATCAGTTACTTCAGTATCCGTAGTTCCAACAATGACTACATCATGCCAAGGAACAGCAAATAATACCCTTCCGTCACTTGTATTGGGAACCATGATTGCATTCTCTGATTTTAAAAAGCTTTTATCCAATACAAGATGCACGCCCTGGCTTGGTTTGATTTTTAGCTTTACTTTAGGCTCATCTGCTCTCATTATTTTTTCAGCAAATACACCTGTAGCATTCACCACAATTTTTGCCTTTAGCTCATAAGAAGATTGTGTGATTTGATCCGTGACTTTAATCCCAGAAACCATGTTTTTTTCATAAATAAATGAATCCCATTTTAAGTAGTTAATGACAGTGCCACCATTTTTTTCAATGGTGTGAGCCAAACTGATAGCCATACGTGCGTCATCAAATTGGCCATCGTGATAAATGATTCCGCCATTCAATTCATCTTGATTTACATTTGGTATTTTTTCAATGGTCTCTTTTTTACTTAAGAATTTTGAAGGACCAAGACCTAATTTACCTGCCATTAAATCATAAACTTTTAATCCAATACCATAAAAAGGAGTATCCCACCAGTCGTAAGTGGGTATGATAAAGCTCATGTTTCGAACCAGATGAGGTGCATTATTTAACATGATGCCTCTTTCTTTTAAGGCCTCAATTACCAAGGATAGTTCACCATTTTTCAAGTACCTTACTCCACCGTGTACAAGCTTAGTACTTCTTGATGAAGTTCCTTTGCCAAAATCATACTCTTCTATAAGAAGAACCTTTAGATTCCTGCTGCAGGCGTCAAGGGCAACGCCAAGTCCACTTGCACCACCACCAATTACAATAAGGTCCCACTCTTTTTCAGTCGCGATTTTATTGATGTTTATATCACGATTCATTTGTTATTATTTTCGATATGCGTTCTTGCCAAAGTAAGATGGTGTTTTGGGATTGAATGTCTTGATTTGGAACAAATTCTTTATCCTTTTCCCATAGGGTCTCTATTTCTTTTTGATTTTTCCAAAACCCGCTTGAAAGTCCTGCTAAAAATGCCACTCCCAATGCTGTTGTTTCAGTTGTTTTTGGGCGAATAACAACAGTATTCAATAAATCAGCTTGGATCTGCATTAATAAATTGTTTTTACAAGCTCCTCCATCTACTTTGAGACCTTGATATTGAATTCCTGCATCCTTTTGCATTTCAATAATAATCTCCCGTGACCTCATCGCTATCGCTTCGAGCGCTGCCCTAGCCAAATGGCCTTTTTGAGTCCCCCTAGTAATACCCATAATGGCTCCAAATGCATTTGGGTCCCAATAAGGTGCGCCTAACCCTGTTAACGCGGAAATAAAAGTAACTCCACCGTTACTTTCTACACTTTTAGCCAATTCTTCAATTTCTTCAGCAGATGAAATCAAATTTAAACCATCTCTTAGCCATTGAATCAGGGCTCCGCCAATAAAAACACTGCCCTCGAGTGCATAGGTGGTTTCGCCATCAAGTTGCCAAGCGATAGTGGTAAGCATTTTATTTTTTGATTTTACAGGTTTATTTCCTGTATTCATAACACAAAAACATCCTGTGCCATATGTGTTTTTTACTTCTCCAGGTTTAAAGCAAAGCTGACCGAAAAGAGCAGCCTGCTGATCGCCTGCTATTCCAGAAATCATAATTTCTTCATCCCAACCTTCTAGTTGGACATTGCCTATTTTTTCAGAAGAAGACATTACATTCGGTAAAATGATTTCTGGAACATCTAGGAGCTTGAGAAGTTCACTGTCCCATTGTAATGAGTGAATATTGTAGAGCATTGTTCTACTTGCATTACTTGGATCTGTTACATGACACTTCCCATTTGATAGATTCCAAATAAGCCAAGTGTCAATGGTTCCAAAAAGCAGCTCTCCAGCTTCGGCTTTTTTTCTATGGTTCATATCCTGATCAAGTATCCATTGAATTTTTGTTCCAGAAAAATAGGCATCTAAAACAAGGCCAGTTTTATTTTGAATCGTTTGAGCATGGCCTTTTTGATCTAAATCAACACAAATACTTGATGTTCTGCGGTCTTGCCACACAATTGCATTATATATTGGAACACCATTTTTTTTGTCCCAAATAACGGTAGTCTCTCTTTGGTTGGTAATTCCTATGGAATGTATTTCACTTGCTTTTATGTTGTTTTTTGACAGGACATCTTGAATGGCTTTTTTTTGTGTATTCCATATTTCAAGAGGGTCGTGTTCTACCCAACCTTCTTTGGGAAAGTGTTGCTCAAATTCGTATTGTGCCATGGCTACCTCTTGACCTCTTTTATCAAATACAATAGCCCGTGAACTTGTCGTGCCGGCATCAATAGCAAGGATGTATTTTTTCATTTAATTCTGCTTCAAATATTTTAAGCTCAAAGTACGAAAAAATACTTTTCAACACTTTGATTCTACAGCATTGATTTATTTATCTTTATTCAAAATAATTCATTTAGATGTTCCTCATATTTGATACAGAAACTACCGGACTACCTCGAAATTTTAAAGCGCCAATAAGTGATGTTGACAATTGGCCGAGGGTCATTCAACTTGCTTGGCAACTTCATGATCAGGATGGAAAATTGGTTGAACATCAGGACTTTTTAATTGAGCCTGAAGGTTTTAATATTCCCTATGGTTCTGAGTCAATACATGGTATTTCCACGGAATTGGCTATTCAAAAAGGACAAAAATTAGTTGATGTTCTAGATGCTTTTTCAGAGGCTGCAAAAAAAGCAGATTTTATTGTTGGTCATAATGTAAAATTTGATGTCAATGTCTTGGGTTGTGAATTTTTTAGAAATCAAAAAAATACAGATTGGACAGAAATCCCTGTTTTAAATACTTGTACAGAAAAGACAGCAACGTTATGTCAAATTAAAGGAGGAAAGGGAGGAAAGTTTAAGCTACCCTCTCTGTCTGAATTGCACTTAAAATTATTTGGTGAGTCATTTGGTGACGCACATAATGCAACTGCTGATGTAGAGGCTACAACAAGGTGTTTTCTCGAGCTTCTTCGTATTGGATTATTTAATAACCAAGAGCTTAACAAGGAAGATCGTTATGTTTCGGATTTTAAAAAGACAAATCCTCGTCCTTTCGTTCCCATTGGTTTAAAGCATCTAAACTTAAAGCAAGAAAGTGAAAAAATCCGAAAAAAACTTAAAAGTCAAACGGATTCAAGTTCAGAAATAAAAATAAGTGAAGATCAAGTTAAGGAATTAGAGGACTTTACCTTTACGCACCTTCATAATCACTCTCAATATTCAATTTTACAATCGACTACACAAATCTCAAATTTAATAGAGAAATGTGGAGAATTTGATATGCATGCCGTAGCTTTAACAGATTCAGGAAACATGATGGCAGCATTTCATTTTGAATCTGCTGCAAATAAGTATAATAAAAAAATCAGAGCTGAGCGTGAAAGTGCAGAAAAAGAAAATGAGCCCTTCAGTAAAAAAGAGATATTACCGATAATCGGTTGTGAATTTAATGTTTGTGATGACATGAACAATCATTCTCAAAAGGACAATGGGAGTAGAATTGTTTTATTGGCAAAAAATAAAGCTGGGTATCAGAACCTTATAAAATTAGCATCATATGCTTATACCGCTGGAATGTATTATGTACCGCGTATTGATAAGGAGATTTTATTGCAATATAAATCTGACTTAATTGTGTTGAGTGGGGGTGTTCTAGGTGAAATTCCAAATTTGGTTCTAAATGTAGGAGAACCTCAGGCTGAAAATTCATTGTTGTGGTGGAAGAAACATTTTGATTCTGATTTTTATATTGAGATAAATCGCTTGGGAATAGAAGTTGAGGACCGTTTAAACACTTCTCTAATTGATTTGGCAAGAAAGCATAATGTTAAATTGGTTGCGGCAAATAATTCTTTTTATTTGAATAAAACAGATGCCCAGGCACATGATGTTTTATTATGTGTTAAAGAAAATCAATTGGTAGAAACAGAGATAGGGCGAGGGAGGGGTTATCGTTTTGGTCTAGAAAACGATGAGTATTATTTTAAATCATCAAAAGAGATGGTGGCGCTATTTAAGGATTTGCCAGAGGCTCTTCTCAGTACAAAAGAAATAGTTGAAAAATGTTCTCCTTATCACCTTGAACGAGATGTTCTTCTACCAGAGTTTGATATTCCTGAAAAATTTATAGATACGAAAGATAAAGAAGATGGAGGAAAAAGAGGGGAAAATAGTTATTTGCGACATTTGGTTTATGAAGGTGCCACTCAACGTTATAAGGAGATTAATGACGAGCTAAAAGAGAGAATAGATTTTGAGCTTGAAACGATTAGTAATACTGGATATCCTGGTTATTTTCTGATCGTTCAAGACTTTTGTGCAGCAGCAAGGGAAATGGGTGTATCCGTAGGGCCTGGGAGAGGTTCTGCAGCGGGATCAGTAGTGGCATACTGCACGGGGATTACCAATATTGATCCTATTAAATACGATCTTCTTTTTGAGCGTTTTTTGAATCCAGATAGGATATCCATGCCCGATATTGATATTGATTTTGACGATGAGGGAAGGGGTAAAGTTATTGCTTATGTTATTGATAAGTATGGTGCAAACCAAGTCGCTCAAATCATTACTTACGGAACGATGGCCGCTAAATCGGCCGTTAGAGATACGGCAAGAGTTATGAATTTACCGTTGTTTGAGGCGGATCGCATAGCAAAGCTCATACCGGATATTTCTTTAAACAAACTTTTTGATTTGGAAGAGGGGTTATTGATTGACAAATTAAAAAACCAGGAGGACATTAAGCAAGCTCGTGAGTTAAGAAAAATCTTCAATGGAAATGATTTATCGGCAAAAGTCCTTCAGAAAGCAAAGGAAATTGAGGGTTCTGTTCGCAATGTTGGTATTCATGCTTGTGGAGTAATTATTACCCCTGACGATTTAACAGAGTTTGTTCCAGTTGCTACTGCTAAGGGTTCTGATCTAGTATGCACGCAATATGACAACTCTGTTGCTGAAAGTGCAGGGCTTTTAAAGATGGACTTTCTTGGGTTAAAAACCTTGACTTTAATCAAGGATGCTGTAAAATATATTGAACAGACCAAAGGCATAAAGTTAAATCCTGAGGAGTTCCCATTAGATGATAAGCTTACTTTTGAACTATTCCAAAAAGGAGAAACCGTCGGGATATTCCAGTATGAGTCAGCGGGAATGCAGAAGTATCTTAAAGAACTTAAGCCAACTGAGTTTCCAGACCTAATTGCCATGAATGCCCTCTATCGACCTGGGCCAATGGATTATATCCCTTCCTTTGTCAAAAGAAAGCATGGTGAAGAGAAAATCGTTTATGACTTGGATGACTGTGAGGAATATTTAAAAGAGACATACGGAATTACAGTTTATCAAGAGCAAGTAATGTTACTTTCCCAAAAGCTTGCTGATTTTTCAAAGGGAGAAGCTGATACCTTACGTAAAGCCATGGGTAAAAAGGACAGAAAAGTTCTTGATAAAATGAAACCCACATTTGATGAGAGGGCAAAGAAAAAGGGCCATAAAGCGGATAAACTCGAAAAAATATGGAAAGATTGGGAAAAATTTGCTTCTTATGCATTCAATAAATCTCATTCAACTTGCTATGCTTGGATTGCATATCAAACGGCTTATCTTAAAGCAAATTATCCTGGAGAATATATGGCTTCCGTCCTTAGTAACAATATGAATGATATTAAAAAGGTATCATTTTTTATGGAGGAAAGTAGGCGTATGGGAATTCCTGTTTTAGGACCTGACGTCAATGAATCGAATTATACATTTACCATTAACAAGGAAGGTGCTATTCGTTTCGGATTAGGCGCTGTAAAAGGGTTAGGAAGTTCGCCAATAGAAGAAATTGTTGAGCAAAGAAAATCGACTTCTTTTATCTCCGTTTTTGATTTTGCAAAAAGAGTCAACCTTCGTTTGTGTAGCAATACAGTTTTTAAAAGCTTAGCTTATGCAGGAGGTTTTGATTCTTTGGATCCAACGGTGCAACGAAGTCAGTATTTTGTTTCTGAAGTGAACGGAAATCCATTTATAGAAATGGTTGTCAATTATGGAAAATCTCATCAAGAGCATTTAAATTCGGCTCAAACCAGTATGTTTGGTGAGGGTTCAGTTGTCAACTTGCCTGAACCTGAGATCCCTTTTAGTGCACCATGGTCTAGTGTTTACCGCTTGAATAAGGAAAAAGAAGTATTGGGCGTTTATCTTTCAGGTCACCCCTTAGATGATTTTCGTATTGAAATTGATTCTTTTTGCAGAGGAGAAGTTCGTTCTCTAAACGAAATGGAGAAAAATAAAGGAAAGGATTTAATGATTGCTGCTGTAGTGACAGAGGGCGAGCATAGAATGACTCGAAGGGGAGATGGTTTTGGAACCTTAACTATTGAGGATTACAACGATACCTATAAATTAAACTTATTCAATGAAAAATATTTGAAATTCAAGCATTTCATGGATCCAGGAACTTTTGTAATAATCAAGGGACGAATCGAAGACCATAAATGGGGTAAAGGTTTAGAGTTTAATGTACATTCCATGCAGCTGCTGCAGGGTTTACGAGAAAACAAAGCAAAAAGTCTAGACCTTAAGTTGTCGTTTAAGTCGGTTAATGATAAATTGATTTCAGAATTGCAAGAGGTATTAATGAAATCAGAGAATAAGGGAAAATGTAGAGTAAACTTTATGATTTACGATAATTTGGATCAAATCCATGTCAATCTTTTATCAAGGTCAGTTTTAATAAGTCCAACCGATGAACTGTTTAAGAGGTTAAACAGTATGAACATTGATTATAAATTGAATTAATAAAATAAAGCGCTTTCGCGCCTTATTTTTTTAATCTTCTAACTCTTCTTGTGAGGGAATTAATATCTTCCCACAGTGTTCACAGATAATAATCTTTTTCTTGGTTACAATATCTAATTCACGTTGAGGTGGTATTTTGTTAAAGCAACCTCCGCATGACGCGTCTCTGTGTCCTGTGTTTCTTTTGTTGCCATAAATAAGTTCAACTACTGCCAATCCATTTTTAGAATTGTCTCTTAATCGGTCATAAGCAAGAACCAAACGCTCTTCAATATTTTTCTTTGCCTCTTTTGAAGCTTTTAATAATTTGTTTTCGTCTTTTTGAGTCGCACTAATAATTGAGTCGAGCTCCGCTTTTTTGGTAGCTAAATCTGTTTTTTTAAGATTTAATCTGTCCATACCTTCTGCCAATACCTCTTTTTTGTTTTCGATTTTGATTTTTCCTTCCTTAGTTCTCTTTTCGTTTAATTTGATTTCTAATTCTTGGAATTCGATTTCTTTTGATAAAGATTCGTACTCACGGTTATTTCGTACGTTGTTTTGACGCTCCTTATACTTTATTATGGCGGCATCGGATTCTTTAGAAGCAATTTTCCTGTTACTTATGTCTTGGTCAATTTCGTCTATTTCTGACTGAATTTTACCTGTTCTGGTCTCAAGACCAACGATTTCATCTTCAAGATCTTCTACCTCGATTGGCAATTCTCCTCTAATGATTCGGATACGGTCAATTTCAGAGTCAATTTTCTGAAGATTGAATAATGCATCAAGTTTATCTTCAATTGAACTGTCCTTTGTAGCAATCACTTTTTTCTTTGCAGTTGAAGTGCTTTTTTTAGCAGTTGTTTTTTTACTTGCTTTCGTTTCTTTTGTTGAAGTCGTTGACATATTTTAAAAATAATTTACAGGATTTGTATTTACCTCTGTTAAATGGACGTCAAAGTTACTAAAATTTTCATTAAGAATTCTACCAATTAGTTTTGTAGTGAATTGTTCACTTTCCCAATGGCCGATATCTAGAATTAAAATTTCATTTTCAGCATCAAAAAATTCATGATATTTAAAGTCCGAGGTAATGAAAACATCGGCTTTTACACGCTTAGCATGTTCCAAGAGAAAAGATCCTGATCCGCCGCAAACGGCCACTTTAGAAATGTTTTTTTCTCTAAAAGAAGTATGGCGAATTGTATTTAGATTAAAATTTAATTTGAGCTGATTTAAAAATTCAACTTCAGATATTGCTTTAGACAATTCACCCCACATCCCTGATCCAAATTCGGCGTTATTGTTTTCGATTGAAATAATTTCATAAGCTACTTGCTCATATGGGTGAACATTCTTCATAGCAATCAATACCTCACCAAGATCTGTATTTCTAACAAGGTATTCGGCTCGAATTTCATTAACGAATTCTCTTTTCCCTTTTTCACCAATTACGGGATTGGCTTGGTTGTTTGCCTTAAAAGTACCCTCCCCAGTTATTCTGAAGCTACATTCTATATAATCTCCTATTCCTCCTGCTCCTTTTGCAAAAAGAGCCTTATCTAGTGCATCAATGTGTTCAGAAGGTACATACACCACCAATTTCGAAAGCATATTGGATTTGGGCAAAAGTATTTTAGGGTCACCAATGCCAATTCTGTCCATTATTTCTTTATTTACTCCTTCGTAGTGATTATCCAAATTGGTGTGTAGAGCATATAAGGCAATGTTATTTTTTATGCATTTTTCCAGAATTCGAGTATTCATGGATTTCAGGTTTATTTTTTTAAGACCTTGAAAAATTACTGGATGGTGAGAAACAATAAGATTACATTTCTTTTGGACAGCTTCTTCTACGATCTCTTCTGTGACATCTAGACAAACCAAAACACCTTTTACTTTATTTTGAATACGTCCGTATGTTAGACCGCAATTGTCGTAGCTCTCTTGTAAATCAAGAGGGAATTTATTTTCAATAAATTCAATAATATCTCTAATGTTCATGATTAAAATTGATAGCTAATGGCAAGATTCAAACCCACTGCATAGGCTTTGTGTATATAATCCTCAAATTCTTTATATGTATTGTTCAATTGAGTTCTGTATAGTGCGCTCAATTGTGCCCCAATATGTTCACTGAAATGGTAATGCATACCGAGATTACCCTGAAATGAAATAATAAATGAGTTGCAATTGTCCTGTATATTGGTTTCGTCAGAATCAATTGAGCCCAATTCATTTGTCCATTGTGATTTTTGGAGGTAGGAATTAAAGATTGCAGGAGATAAACCCAGAGCTGCATATATCGAAATTTTATTTCCGTATTCAATTGACAATTGAATAGGCATTGCGATATACTTAAATGATGTTTGGTAGGCGAAGGAGCTGTCCGTACTTACAGAATTCCAATTGTAAGATTCTCCATTTTGTTGAAAAGACAGGCCACTGTTGATTTTGAATATTCGAAATACCGGTATTTCAACACGCAAGGAGTAACTGTTCATCCATCGAGGCACTTCATATTCTCGTTCTCCCAGTGGAGAGGATAAAAACGCAGTATTTGAGTAAAGTTCTCGAAAAGTATTGTGAAAATCTATTCCAAAGTAAAGTGTATTGTTTTGATTAAATGAAAATTTTGATTGGGCCTTTGATTCATTAATTAATTGAGCTTTTGATGTAAAGCAAATTATAAAAAAGGCACTAAAAAATAAGATTCTCAACATTATTCAAAAATACAAAATCCAAGTCTGAATAAGGCAAAGATGATTTATTTAACTTACAGAAAGTCAAAAAGGGGCCCGGACGAGCCCCTTTAAGATAGTATCCTTGTGGAAATAAGAAGAGAATTTGTCTTTTCTAATCGCTTATTGATGTATTATATCCACTACAGGATTGCTAGACTATTAACTATGCCCCAAAAATAATTGAATAATTGAATTGATATCCGTCTTACACAATTAATATATCAACATATCAGAATAAACACTTGTAATCATCTACGTATATTCTGAAAACAAACTACGTGTTTTTACGTAGTTCACTTGTTTCGTTTAATGCTGGAAAGTAAACATAACCGAAGAGCAACGGATTAAATACATGGTATTGGCATTTCACCAATACTCCATCATCAAGTTGACACCAAAACTTATTCATGTCCATGTTTACCAGTTCACCGAATTCATTTCTTTGGGTATCTTCTGATAGTATTCGAAACATTTTTAAGCGGGTCGTTTTGTGTTTTATTTCTGTTCCTTCTTTTAAAATCAATTCAGCGAATGGTTGTGTCTTTTTTAATGAATCGCATTGAGCCTCTGTTAGTTCGTAATTCGCTCCGTCGTAATGTATCTTTTTGTAATTGTGAATATATCTATAAAGATTTGCCGTATCTACATAAGTGAGCTTTTGATTAAACTGAGTTACGTTAAAAGAATTGCCATTTTTTTTAATTTCAAATGACCTAGTGCTATCATCATAATTGATGATTTTAACCTGAAGTAATTTTTCCATGGGAACTGCAAATATATTCGTGCAAATCCATTGCCGATAATCAGCAAAGAAATTAGGTTCAACTATACCATTAACACCTTTAATTTTCATCATTACGGGATCTGCACTTTTCCCAAATTCTTTGGAGTCTAAAAGCATAATTTGCCCGTAGTGATCTTGTGATGGAGGTCCAATATACCATGTTTTATACCATTTGTTTTTGACATAATACTCTACCTTGGTATGAGAAGTAGACATTAGATTTTTGTATGTCTGATGAGAGTTTTTTGGCAGATATCCTTTAAATTCTATGTTTTTCGCAACATCTAAAATATTATGAACCATTCCTTGCGTAATACAAGCTCCATTTCCATCAGTCCAAATTTTATTCTTTCTTTTGAGCTCAATAGAGACTGAATTAGGATCGGTAATTCTAATCAATGTAATTGCACTCGTATCGGCTACTGCAAAATCTATAAGCTCTTCAGGCGATTTGTTCTCACTATTAATTATGAATATGGTATACCATGTCAAACCTGCTACTGAAAATATGCCAAATAATAGTGTAAAAACCTGTTTTAATTTCATTCGCCTATTTATTTGGTAAATCGTATTCGTCTGATGACACCAATGATGATTCCTGTAATTAGTATGATTGAAATTGGAATGACGAGGTTGATCAGTTTGTAGTAATTAGCGTGTTTATTCACTTTTTCTTTATCTATTTCTCGAACATCAATCTGCTTGCTTCGAATTTCAAGCATGTACTTGTTGCCCATCATGTAATCCACTATATTGAGAAAGAAATCTTGATTTCCAATCATACGTTTTACATTAAGAGAAACATCGTCTGAATTCATTTTTAATTCATTAAAACCTTTAAAGTCGGGTTTTGGACCATTTCTCGATTGAATTAATCGATAACTATTTTTCATAAACTCACCATTTCCAATAACAAATATTTTTGAAGCGGCTATACTGTTTTTTAGCTTTTTAGCATTTGGGTTTGTTGAATCTTTTATAGCTACTCTATTGTATGAGTATGAATTAAATTTACCTTCTGCCAAAGCAGCGATACAAAGCTGATTGTCTTTGCTATTTATATTGCTATTAAGTTTAGGGCTTTTTTCGTCAAAGTTAAAAGCCATATTCAATTCAACAATGGGCGCCAATCCAGAATGATTGGAATTTGTAGAAGTGGTAAGAATCGGTACAACTTTTTTATTTGTAAATTCTATTTGATTTACAAATTCCATGGCGACCGGTTCAATATTCTTTGCTATCGGGTGTGAGGTATTGGTTGAAAGAATTTGGTAATACCAATTCATTCTTGACTCTTTAAACCTAATGTTGTACTTGGGAATAGAGTTTACATCCATTAAGAGGTTATCATTAATTTTGAAGCCATAATCGAAAAGCATATGCTCCAGTCTTAAGTTTTTTCTACTGGAATGGGTGTAACCTTGCGTAAATAAAGTGTCTTTATTGATTTCAAGGGTATTCATAAAACACATTAAATCCCCCCCCTTCATAACAAACTGATCAATGGTGAAAAGGTCGGCTTCAGAAAATGTTTCTTTAGGATCGGCGATGATTAAAGCGTCGTAATCATCTAGCGCTTTTAGACCGTCTATAGTTACATTTTCAATAAAATAATATGGCGCAATCAGGGATTTGGCAATTCTGGTTTCATAATCATTTAATTCTCCATGCCCTTGTAAGAATGCAATTTTTTTTCTTTCAATGGTAGTGAGCCTTCTTAATGCAGATACAAGGTTGTATTCCAAATTGTTTAGCCCATTTTCGACCACATCTGGCATTTGGTTGAGCATGAATGGTCGATCTGGAGATGTTCCTGGTAAGAGCTGAACGACAGTTTCTACGGGCATTCCATTTTTTGCAAAAGAAAGTACTGCACCCGGCCAAAGCATCATTTTCGTCTCTTTAGCATTTTTTGTGTACTTTACCTCCATAGGTAATATTCCCTTTCCCTTATTATACAACTCATCATATAACATCTCCTTGTCCTTTTCTGAGCCAGAATTGGGGTTGATAAAGGTGTATTCAATACGATCACCTACTGTATTTTTAAAATCTTTTAATTTTTCCTCTAAACTATTTTTAAAAGATCTCAGTTCTGAAGGAAGCTCACCGTCAAGGTATATTTTTATACCAATTCGATTGTCAAACTTTTTAACTTGATTTAGGAATTTTTCAGTGCCAGGAGAGAGCGAATAACGCTGATCTTCTGTCATGTCAAAACGGAAAGAAGTGTAGTGGCCTACAATATTAATGAGTACTATAAACACGAGTATAAGGACCAGCACGAGCCAACGGTATAGATTAAACTTAGAGAAAATTGTTTTCATCTTTTCAAGGTTTTAATCACCGTGATGGCTAAGCTAAGAAACAGAATTATTACAGAAAAGAAATAGATTATATCTTCACTAACAATAACTCCTTTTGTAATCGAATCGTAATGAAATGCCAGACTGAAATATTTGACGATATAATCTAAATCACCAAGTTGACCAAAGTCCCCTAATAGATTTAAACCATCAAAAAGAAACCAGCACAAAAACATAGACACAATAAAGGCAATGATTTGACTGCTTGTAATGGTTGAGGCAAAAATACCAATGGCAACAAAAACGCTACCCAAAAGAACTAGACCGATATAAGAGGTAAGTGTTGCACCCCCATCAATAATTCCTATCGGTTTCCCTAAGAAATACATTGATATATAATAAGTTATTGTAGGTGCTATAGCAATTACAAGTAAAGTAACACCAGCCAAGTATTTGGCCATTAAAATCCCAAAATCTGAAATGGGCCTCGTAAATAAAAGTTCAATTGTCCCTGTTCTTTTTTCTTCGGCAAACGATTTCATTGTAATTGCAGGAATGAGAATAAGGAAAATTATAGGTGAAAGGTTGAAAAACGGAACCAAATCGGCTTCAGAACCCTCAAGCAAATTTGTATTGTAAGAAAGAATCCAATGAAATAAACCAGATGCTATTAAAAATATCAAGATAAACACGTAGCCAATGGTTGAACTTAAAAAACTACTTAATTCTTTTAAATAAAGGGCGCGCATAAATTTTTATCTGATTTCAAAAATAGCATTTTTACGATGAAGCTGGAAATAAAATTATCAAGTTTCAATTGTTGAATTCCCAAAGTTATTTCAATGAATTTTATAATAGGTCAAATCCATCGAAATAAATATCATGACTCCATGCTTCAGGACGTTCGCTAAAATGAATTTTAATTTTGGTCCAAAGATTGGAAAACACATCAGATGATCTGTAATTATTAAGGGCCTTTTCATCATCCCATTGACTGTAGGTCATGATGATGTTTTTTTGCTTTATATCTTGAAGTAATTTCATGCCTTGGCATCCCGGAAAATTTACGATCTGACTTTTGTTTTTATTAAATTCATTAAAGAAAAAATCAAGTGAATCTTCTTTGAAAGTTAGTTTCACAATTCTAATGAGCATTAAAACAAAGTTTTAAGTGAACCTTTTGGATTAAATTCAATCTTTATCAAATCTCTCGTTTTTACTCCAAATAATTTGTCAGCACCTCCTGTTGTTGTCGTCGCACCTCTATTCACAGCGATCTCTAGAAAATCATTTTCATTGAAAATCGCCACTTTTTCACCGGCTTGAACTTGGTTGTATGTTTCTGATATCACATCAATAAAATAATCATTGTGAAATCTAATGGTAAATGGTGCATCGGCAGGGTAACGTTCAAAGTCTTGCTTTGTGATATTTGTAATGAGGTTTCCAAATGAATCAACGTGAATTACAACTCCTCTTATTATAAATTCTTCAATAAGTGCTTTTGGTATGAATGCTTTTTTGTAAGATTGGACAGAATCGGCAAAAGTTTTAATCTCTTCACCATTATGAATTTTTTCCGCAATTTTAACAAAACAGTTTTTCATTGGAAATTTAATTTCCTCAATATTATTCGCATTGATATTGTATCTCCAAAGTTCCTGTGGTTTGTGTTCATCTAAAAATGCACCAATAAAACCGTTGTCATTAGAAATGAAATACTGATTGTGGAATTTCATAATCGTGGGATAGCTAGCAATGAACTTGCGATCATCGGAATAAGTGGGGGGCACAATCATAGGCTCACTATCGACACCAATTAGGTGGATTGTACCATCCGGAAAATCTTGATAGCAACAACGGATCTGAAAAGCAGCATTTGCTACATCAAAAGCTTCTATTGAATGTGAAATGTCTATTATTTTAAATTCTGGATTGATCTTGAACAAGGCTCCTTTAATTGAAGCAACGTAATAATCCTGGGATCCTGTATCAGATATTAAAGTTATGATTTGCATTAGGATTCAGAATTCATTATTCTAATTAATTTATAATTTTACCAAAAGTAATGATTTACAATAATTAGAGCCTCACTATCGATTAAATTAAATGCATGAAGGGTCCGCGAAAAATTCTTATTGAACATACCAATCCGGTTGATTTTTTTGGAGTGAATAACTCCAATTTGAAATATATTAAATCTTTCTATCCAAAATTAAAAATCACTTCGCGGGGAAATACATTGTCAATTACCGGAGATGACGACGTTATTGATCTGTTTGAAAAAAAAATCGAATTGTTATTGAAGCATGTTAATAAGTACGATTCTTTGTCTGAAAACAATATAGATAATTTGATGCTGGATGAAGGGGAGAGTCTTGTTAATTCAGAAAAAGCTTCGGATATTATTTTATTTGGAAATGGAGGAACGAAAATAAGGGCAAGAACAGTAAATCAAAAAAAAATGGTCAAGGCCATTTCTAATCATGATATGCTGTTTGCTGTTGGCCCTGCTGGTACAGGTAAGACCTATACCGCTGTAGCATTGGCCGTAAGAGCATTAAAAGAAAAACAAGTAAAACGTATTGTTTTAACAAGACCTGCCGTTGAGGCAGGTGAAAATCTAGGCTTTTTACCAGGGGATTTAAAAGACAAGCTTGACCCATACCTAATGCCTTTGTATGATGCGTTAAGAGAAATGATTCCGGCAGAAAAACTTTCTGAAATGATTCAGTACGGTGTGATTGAAATTGCTCCATTGGCATTTATGAGAGGGCGTACTTTGGATAAGGCGTTTGTGATTTTAGATGAAGCACAAAACACAACCAAAATGCAAATGAAAATGTTTTTGACTAGAATGGGTGTGACTGCAAAATTTATAATTACCGGTGACATGACTCAGGTTGATCTTCCTAGTAGACAAAAATCAGGATTGGCTTCTGCATTAGACAACCTAAAGGACATTGATGACATTGGCATTATACGACTTGGCCAAAATGACGTAATACGAAATAAGCTGGTAAAAAAAATCATATCCGCTTTTGATAAAAATGAAGATAAATAACTACAGATAAGAGCTCATGAATGCATTAACAACATCGAATATTAATTTTCCTAGACAAAAATCGGTTTATCATGGCAAGGTACGTGATGTTCATCATTTGGACAATAATCTTTTGGTTATGGTAGCGTCAGATCGAATTTCGGCCTTTGATCATATTCTGCCTAAGGGTATACCATTTAAAGGGCAAGTTCTGAATCAGGTAGCGACCATGTTTTTGAAGGCCACATCAGATATTGTCCCGAATTGGTTGATTGATACACCAGATCCAAATGTTGCCATCGGACATGCTTGTGAGCCGATAAGGGTGGAAATGGTCATTCGAGGATATTTGGCAGGACACGCTGCACGGGAGTATCAAAAAGGGATAAGGGTACTTTGTGGAGTCACAATGCCTGAGGGTATGCGAGAAAATGATAAATTTCCAGAACCTATAATAACACCTGCGACAAAAGCTGATGAAGGACATGATGAAGATATTTCAAGGGAGTCAATTCTTTCTCAAGGAATAGTTCCTGAAAATACATACTTACAATTGGAAGATATCACAAGAAAATTATTTGAAAGAGGTACTCAAATGGCATCGGAAAGGGGCTTGATTTTAGTAGATACGAAGTATGAATTTGGCTTGTTGAATGGAAAAGTAATATTGATTGACGAAATTCATACGCCAGACTCCTCGAGATATTTTTATGAAGACGGTTATCAAGACAGACAGGATAAAGGGCTTGTTCAACGTCAACTCTCTAAAGAATTTGTTCGGCAATGGTTAATTGAAAATGGTTTTCAAGGATTAGATGGTCAAGAAATGCCAAATATGCCTGATTCATTTGTTCAGACAATTTCAGAACGGTATATTGAACTTTATGAAAAGATTACAGGTTTAGATTTTGTCAAGTCTGATACCAGTGATATCAATAAAAGAATAGAAAAAAATGTTGGTGACTACCTAAAGTAGGCACACTAAAAATACAGACTATGTCAGTACATAAAAATGTTAAAAAAGTAACAACGCATACGCTTCAAGAAATGAAAAGCGAAGGCGAAAAGATTTCAATGCTTACGGGTTATGATTTTTCAATGGCTCGAATCATTGATGAGGCCGGTATTGATGTAATATTAGTAGGTGATTCGGCTTCAAATGTTATGGCAGGACATGAAACGACGTTGCCAATCACTTTAGATCAAATGATTTATCATGCATCTTCTGTTGTTAGAGCTGTTAATCGATCTTTGGTAGTTGTTGACATGCCATTTGGATCCTATCAAGGAAATTCCTTAGAGGCATTGTCAAGCGCTATTAAAATAATGAAAGAATCTGGTGGACATGCCATTAAAATGGAAGGTGGTCAAGAAATTTTAGAATCAACACAACGAATATTAACCGCTGGAATACCGGTTATGGGACATCTTGGATTGACGCCTCAATCTATTTATAAGTTTGGTACATACGTTGTTCGTGCCAAAGAAGAAGAGGAAGCCAGTCGACTTATTGACGATGCCAAAGCCTTGGAGGAAGCCGGTTGTTTTGCAATTGTTCTTGAAAAAATACCTGCAGAATTAGCAAAAAAGGTGGCAGCTATGTTAACCATACCCGTTATCGGAATAGGAGCGGGTGGAGGAGTGGACGGTCAGGTTTTGGTTGTGCATGATATGTTGGGAATAAACAATGAATTTAATCCTAGGTTCTTAAGAAAATACAATAATCTTCATGAGCAAATGCTTCATTCATTTCAAGATTATATTCAAGATGTACGAAGTGGAGATTTCCCAAATGAAAATGAAAAATATTAAATGAAATTACTCTTCTTCGGATTTGTACTTCTTCTTTTTTCTTGCGGAACAGAGCTGGATGATAGTGAAATTCCAGACTCAGAAAATCTTTGTAAATACAGTAAATGGCTTAGGATTTCAGAATCAAAAGACTTGGTTCGTATTGAGATAATTAATCCGGATGATCCTTCACAAATTGTTAAACTTAAGCTTCCCAATTTTAAATCAAATAAGAACAAATCGCATTCATATAATGTAGAAAGACCCATTCAAAGAATGGCTGTTTTATCGAGCACACATATTGGAATGCTTGGAGAGTTAAATTTAATTGATCGTATTGTCGCGGTTGCTGATCTTAAATATGTTTACAACAAAAAACTTAATAATCAAGTCCCTAAGGAACTTGGCGAAGAGCAATTGATTTCTGCAGAAAAAATAATCAGTTCTGGTGCTGAGGTCGTAATTTATAGTGGTTTTTCTAATCATTTCCCAAAACAAGAGTTGTTAAATAAAATAGGTGTTGAAACAATTCCCAATTATGATTGGAGAGAGGTTCACCCTCTCGGTAGGGCAGAGTGGATATTACTCTTTGGATACCTTACAGGGCATGCTGAAGAGGCCAAGAATAAATTCGAGCAAATTTGTGCAAATTATGAAAACATAAAAAACGAGGTTCAAAGGAATAAATCAATTCTAACTTTATCGGGAAATATGACCGGTGATTATTGGTATGCCCCTGCAGGAGAAAGTTATCACGCTAAGCTCTTTCATGATGCTGGACTATCGTACATATTTTCAAATGAGCGGGGCACTGGGAGCCTCTCGTTGTCCTTTGAAAAAGTTTTGGGAATTACTGAAAATGTTAATTTATGGCTAAACCCGGGTTTTAATACCAAAATTCAGCTACTCAAAACCCATCCAAAATCCAAATTATTAGCACCATTAAAATTAAGTTCAGTATTTTGTTATTCTCATAATACCAATAAATATTGGGAGCTTTCCGCATGTCGGCCAGATTTAATATTGTCTGATTATGCAGAAATCAAAAAAGGGAGCCAAATGGAACCAGATAAATTGTTTTTTTACAAGAGGGTTCAATGAAAGGGGTAAAGTCACATGCGATTCTTTTATTTTCTGTTTTAGCAGGGATTTTTTCACTTTCTCTATATGGCTTATTGTTTGGAGACATACCAACTGAATTTAATGACCTCTATCATGCATTGTTGGATTATTCTGATAGAGAGGTTAATCAAGTAATTATACGTGAAATTCGGCTACCAAGAATCATGATGGCAATTATTTCTGGCGCAGCTCTTTCAGTAGCTGGTATGCTTATGCAAACCTTGTTTCAGAATCCCTTGGCGGGGCCTTATGTTTTAGGAATTAATTCAGGATCAAGTTTAATGGTGGCCTTGGGTGTTCTTTCGGGAGTCGGTTTTTTTAATTCTGAACTGGGATTAATAGGTTCTGCTCTTCTTGGAGCATTTGTTTTTGGTTTATTTATTTTATTCACTGCATCCTTTCTTCGAAATCAAATTGGTTTGCTGCTTTTTGGGGTCATGCTCGGGAGTTTCGTTTCTGCCATCATCACAATTCTTGAAGCTGGATCAAAAGCTGAAGCTTTAAAATCTTTTGCCTTGTGGTCTATGGGTTCTCTGAATAACGTGACGGTAGAACAAATCCCCATCATTCTCGGCGTATTCATTCTTACTTGTTTTCTTACTTTTTTTATTGTCAAGCCATTGAATATTTTAATTCTGGGAGAGGAAGAATGCCGTCTAATGGGATATGACATCAAAAAAATCAGAATACTTATTGTTTTTATAACTGCATTATTTACGGGATTAATTACTGCCTTTTGCGGGCCTATTGCTTTTGTCGGGCTCGCAGTACCTAATCTTACCAGAATGCTTTTTAAGACACAGAATCATATGATACTCCTACTCGCAAATTTATTATTTGGTTCATTTTTTCTCCTTATCTGTGATCTTACCATACAGCTTTTTAGTGATGTGTTACCTATCCCCATAAATGCATTAACATCTCTTATTGGAGCTCCATTTGTTATTTACATTTTAATTCGAAAGCTCAGATGATTACAATTAAGGACATCGTAATAGGTTTTGATAACGATTTATTTGCAATTGATAAAGTTGATTTTCAAAAAGGAAAAGTTCATGTAGTTACTGGGAGAAATGGGATCGGTAAGTCTGCATTTTTACGTACGTTAACGGGTATACTCGAACCCATTAAAGGAGAAATAGTTCTGGATAAAAAACCACTTGGTAAATATTCCAACAGAGAGATTTCGAGTAAGATTTCGTTTGTTCATTCGATTCAAAACGGCGTATCATTTTTAAGTGTTGATGCCTACTTAATGCTTGGAAGATCGAATTTCACGAACATGATTGGTATTGCTTCTGAAATAGATTTGAAAGCAATTGAAAAAGCCAAATCTATTTTTGGAATTGATCATTTGTCTCAGAAATACACCAATCAGTTAAGCTCAGGAGAGCTTCAGCTATGTGCTATAGCAAAAGCGTATGTTCAAGAGACCGAATTTATTTTACTGGACGAACCTACAGCTCATTTGGACTATCAGAACAAGAAAAAGGTATATGAGTTATTAAAACAAATCAGTATTGATCAAAATAAAGGGATAATTATTTCAACCCACGACTTGGATCTTGCCTTTAAATTCCCATTCGAATTTTTCCTGATAAAAGAGTCAGACCTTAAGCTTCATAAAATTGATGGATTCAGTGCTATCGAGAATGAATTTAATACCTAAATAAAGTAATGGTTCATTTTATCGAGTGCTCTGTATTGTATTGCTTCAGCAATATGATTTTGATGTATATCCGTTTTTGAATCCATATCGGCAATAGTTCTTGCAACTTTTAAAATTCGATCATAAGCTCTTGCGGAAAGGTTTAGTCGATTCATTGCCAATTCGATAAGTTCTAAAGAGTCTTTAGATAAATTACAGAATGTATTAATTTCTGCTTTATTCATATTCGCGTTACTGCGATTTTTGTTCTTTTTATGAAATCGGACATTTTGTATTTCTCTTACAGAAAGAACTCTGTCTCTTATGGTCTTACTACTTTCTTGTTCTTTTTTGCTCGAAAGTTCTGAGAATGATATCGGTGCCACTTCAATATGTAAATCAATTCGATCCAAAAGAGGCCCAGATATTTTTGAAAGGTATTTTTGAACCTGATAACTGCTACATGAACATTTCTTTTTCGGATGATTTAAATAACCACATGGACAAGGGTTCATGGCCGCTAAAAGCATGAAATCTGCAGGATACTCTATGGAGAAATTAGCTCTAGAAATAGTTACAAAATGATCTTCTATAGGCTGCCGCATAACCTCGAGTGCATTTCTCTTGTATTCTGGCAATTCATCGAGGAAAAGAACCCCATTGTGTGCAAGTGAAATCTCACCTGGTTTAGGAATTCCTCCACCGCCAACAAGGGCAACATCTGATATGGTGTGATGAGGTTTTCTGAAAGGTCTTTGACGAATGAGCTCACCATTAAAATTTACCTTTTGCGATACGCTATATAATGAAGTCGTTTCCAATGACTCATTAATATTCAATGGAGGAAGGATGTCAGGCATTCTTTTGGCCATCATTGATTTTCCTGCTCCGGGTGGACCGATTAGTATTAAATTATGGCCTCCTGCAGCTGAAATTTCAAAAGCTCTTTTGACTTGATACTGCCCTTGAACATCTTTAAAGTCAAGAGTTAAATTTGGTTTAATTGAAGTAGGGTGTAAAGGAGGTGTTTTGGGAATTTTATTTTGGTTGAAAAATTGAATGACATCATTTATATTTTTCGCAGGAACGACCTCAATATTTTCAACAAGACCGGCTTCATAATAATTTTTTTGAGGAACAATAATTCCTTTAAATCCTTCTTCTTTTGCTTGTAATACCCTCGGAAGCACACCTTTGCAATATTGTAAAGATCCGTCTAAAGATAGTTCTCCTATCATAAGGTATTTATTTAGGTTTTTATGATTTATCTGCTTGCTAACTGACAGTATTCCGATGGCAATTGGAAGATCAAATACAGTCCCCTCCTTTTTAATATCTGCGGGTGCCATATTGATGGTTATTTCTCGTCCTGGAAATTTTAGACCATTATTTTTAAAGGCGGATTTTATTCTTTGGTGACTTTCTTTCACCGAGTTGTCGGGAAGTCCAACGAGATAAAAGTTTATACCGCTTCCTAAATTAACTTCAATGGTGATGGTGGTTGATGTGATACCACAAAGGGTACTTGAATAGGTTTTTACTAACATGTATATTTTATTGATATACTTTAAGTTAGTCACCATTCATCAAAGAAAAAACTTGACTTTGGTAGGTTTTATAGTTATCTTATATAGTGTGATTACTCGTAGTCAGGAGTATTAAAATCTTCAATGGTTATGGTATAGCTGCCATCATAACCTTTTTGCCCCACCTCTCCTGGAGTACCATTCCATCCTTGTTTTGCGGCTTGCTGTCCACTTAGAGGTGTCCCCGGTTCTCCTGACTTTCCTGCAGTCCCTGCCAAACCATAATGCCCACCCTTGGCCACGAAGTTGATTTGGTTCTGAATTTCAGAACAATTCGAATGAAGGAATATTTTTAGTGATCCACCATTCCCACCGTTCCCGGCATCACCACCATCACCACCATTCCCGGCATTCCCAGGCCTTTTGGTTTTGTCTCCTTTGATTTCCCCGTTTTTTCCATTTCCCCCATTTCCCCCATTCCCACCGCTTCCACCTCTACCACCGGAAAGATTAAATTGAACACGGTTACCATTGGTCATTTTATATTTAAAAACATCGTTTGAATTATTTTCTTGAATATGAAAGTAGGTATAAGTATTATCCTTCCAAACGTGACTTATATAATCTCCCACGGATCCTCCATTTGTTCCGTTGGTTCCTGATTCACCATCCTTTCCATCTCTAAAAAGAAGTGGGGTACCTCTATTTTTTTGATGCTCACCACTCGACCCATCAGTTCCACGATATAGTATACCTAAAGGACCCTCGAAATTCATTTTAATGGAATCAACTTTAATGAAATCCTCTCCTTTGTTAGAATATTTAAGTGTCATAAAGCACATATCGTCATTAAATGAATTCGACTTTTTAATAATGACATAAGAACCCGAAGTTCCTTTTTTACTCAAATCATATGATGAGAATGATAGCTTAGCGTTTTTTCGCATCTCATATTGCTTTCCATCATAGGTTTGTAGCATGATTTCACCCTCGAATTCAGAACCATGATTCAGATCTTGATTTGGGCTGTATGCGAACCAAATATCTTCAATTTGAGAAATCTTGATGTTTTTCATTCTTGAACAGCTGGACAAGAATATAAAAAGTGTCAACCAAAATAAATATTTCATAATAGGCGTAGTTTCTTTTAAGTTAAAAAAATAAGATTAATTGAATACAATTCGTTTGACGGTTTTTGCAATAATACTTAAATCGTGGCTTAAGGTAGGCTGCCTAAGATATTTTTGATTGATCATAATCTTATGCGGCATAACCTCTTCGATATATGTTTTTTTTGGATCGTCGGATTGAGCTAAAACCTCATTTTCGTTGAAATATTCAAGTGATGCATAATCTGTAATTCCTGGCTTTACTTCTAATATTTTTCTTTGTTTTTCTGTATATAGGTCAACAAATTCTTTTACCTCTGGCCTGGGTCCAACGACACTCATGCTTCCAAAAAGGACATTTATGAACTGTGGAAACTCATCTAGCTTATATTTCCTAGTAAAAACACCAATTTTTGTGATTCTAGAATCTTTCATACCAACAGTAAGAGAGCCTGATTGATCTGAATTTGTTCGCATAGAACGAAATTTAAAAAGTATAAATGGGATGCCGTTTTTACCTATTCTTTCTTGTCTGTAGAATATACCTCCAGGAGATGAAATGACAATAAAAATGGCGATGATAATCCCAAATGGTAGAAAAAAAGACAATACCAAAAGGGAAAAAATAATATCAAATGCTCGTTTCATTATTTATTTACTTAAAACCATTTCAACCGATGAAATTACAGCTTCAATCACCAGGTTTACCTGATGGTCATCAAGATTGTAATAAATCGGCAAGGTTATTTCTGTTTGATATTTCTGGTGCGCAACAGGATAATGATTCATACGATAACCTAAGTTTTTATAGGCAGTCAGTAGGGGAAGAGGCTGAAAGTGAACATTAACAGAAACTTCTTGGTCAAAAATATGCTGAATGATGGTATCTCTTTGATCTTCCGTGATGTCTTTGATTCTCAACAAATAAAGATGATGACTGGATATTTTATCATTATTTATGTGTGGTGGTAAAATCGCCCAAGAATACTCAGAAAAAGCGGTGTTGTAGGCTGAAAATATTGCTTCTCTACGATCTAAATTTTCCTTGTATCGATCTAGCTCAACCAACCCCATAGCTGCCTGAATATCAGTCATATTGCATTTGTATCCCGGGGCAATCACGTCGTATTTCCAAGCTCCTTTTTTCGTTTTTGCAAGGGCATCTTTGGATTGTCCATGAAGGGTGATCGTTACAAACTCTTTGTACAATTGGTCATGATTGAATCCTTCAGGTAAGTTAAAACAAACCGCACCACCTTCTGCTGTCGTTAGATTTTTCACGGCATGAAATGAAAAACAGGTGATGTCAGCGAGGCTTCCTGAACGATTTCCTTTGTAAATGGCACCAAAACTATGTGCGGCATCAGCGGCTACTAAAATTCTTCCCAATTGTTTTTGTTTCTCATTTCTAGGAGTAAAAATCTCATGATGTTTTTTAGAAAGCGAAAGAATCTCATCATAATCACATGGGAATCCAGATACATCAACAGGCATGATTACTTTTGTTTTAGCGGTAATCGCTCCTTCAATTTTGTCTAAGGCCATATTAAAGTCATCTCCATTGATATCAACCATAATTGCCTTTGCTCCCGTATGAATAACCACATTTGCACTCGCACAATAGGTATAAACAGGAATGATGACTTCATCTCCCGGACCAATTCCCCACCATCTTAAGAAAACTTCCATACCCATGGTCCATGAATTTACAGCCACGGTTGTCTTGCATCCACAATATTCGGTTATTTTTTTTTCAAACAGCTTGGTTCTTGGTCCGGTCGTAATCCATCCACTCAATAAGGCAGCATTAACCTCGTCAAGAACTTTCTGATCAATACGTGGAGGTGAAAATGGAATCATAATTTGAAATTACTGATTTTGTAGTTTATCGAATAAGTCAGAAGCGATTTTATTTCGATTAAAAAAGGAAGAAACATAATTCCTTGCATTTTCACCCATCTCTTTTCTTTCTTTTGGATGATCTACGAGATATAAAATTTGAGTTTTAAGGTTTTCGTGGTCTTCAGGAGTAAAAAATAATCCGGCTTTTCCTTTTTCAATAAAATGTTTCTTTGCTTCACCATCGACTCCCAACAATAATGCTTTCTTCATTGCTGAAGCTTCAAATATTTTTGAAGGTATAGCACCTTTAAACAAGTCTAATTTTTTCAATGGAATGACAGCTACATCAATTGCTTTTAATATGCCGGGCATCTTAAATTTTGGCACGGGGTCTAAAAAGGACAAATTCTTTATTTTATATTCATTTTTAAGCTTAATCAGTTTCTCTTTTTCAGGTCCAGAGCCTTGGATTATGAATTTTATATTTTCAATTCCTTTAAGAAGGTGAGCCGCTTTAATAATTATTTCTAGTCCTTGAGCATAACCTAAAATTCCACCGTAAAAAAAGATGACATCATCATCTTTGTAGTTATTTAATTTCCGAAAATTAGTTCCATTTACCTCATCTGGATTATAAAATGAAATATCAACTCCATTTGGCATCCACATAACATTTTTTTCAGGAAATCTTTCCAAAATACTGTCAACTATTCCTTGAGTTTGACCGGTAATAAGCGTTGCATTTTTGTAACATTTTCTTTCTAGATTATAGGCAAGCTTAAGCAGTGTTTTGTTTGTGACAATACCAAGTTTTTCTGCGCTTTCAGGCCACAGATCTGAAACATTGAAAATGAGTTTCGAATTCATTTTCTTACTAAGGGACATTGCTGAATAACCCAAAAAGAGGGGAGGACTTTCTACAAGGAGAAAATCATAATCACCAAGAGATCTGCCCTTCCAATAACTGGTCCACACAAAGCTAAAATAATTCAATAAGCGAGATATTTTATTTTTTGATTTGGAAACATAGATCCAAGAACGGTAAACTTGAACGCCATCTATAATTTCGATTCTCTTTTGCTTGTTTTGATAATCGGATTGTATTTCCATCTCAGGATAATTCGGCAAGGCTGTTAGAACTTCAACATTTATTCCTTTGTCTTTTAATCTGACAGCCAATTCATGAAGCCTATTTTGCGGTGCACCAATTTCAGGGGGATAATATTGAGTTAAGATTAACAATTTCATTGTTTAAGGGGCTTTAATGTATTTATTTTTAAATCCGATGATGTGCAGCAAATGAACAAAACACAAAAAAGTATTATGCCTGATTGAGTTTCAATAATGGATTCAAAAAGAAAATTCAGTAAATATGAAATACCAATCATTACGATAAGGAGATCTCTATTATATAAAGCAATTCTAAAGTACGAATAGAAAAGCGCGCATAAAACTAAAAAACCGATTAATCCCAACTGAACAAAAGTATTTAGAAATTGATTATGCGAATTTAATTCACTGGTTACAACACCTTGGTTTTGATGTTTTTTATTTCGTTTTTTGAGCTCATCGTTGTAATCTCCAGTTCCTGTACCATAGAAAAAATTCTCTTTTATTACTTTGACGGATGTATTCCACATAATTAATCGAGCTTGATTTGA
>CALKHF010000099.1 GCA_938092255.1 uncultured Flavobacteriales bacterium
TTATGGATGTCTACCTGGAGATTATCAAGTAACACTTGTGGCAACTAATAATGGAATTTGTCCTGATACGGCTCAGATTTTTGTATCGATTACAGACAAAGTGATATTGTATGTTCCTAACACGTTTACTCCAGATGGTAACGATTTAAATGATGAATTTAAACCTGTTTTGTCATCATTTGTGGATCCAACATTCTATGAACTGAGTATTTTTAATCGTTGGGGTGACGAAATTTTCATCTCTAATGATAGGGCTTTTGGTTGGAATGGTACTTATATAGAGAAGCCTTGTCAAGATGGAACTTATGTTTGGAAAGTTACTTTTGACAACGCGACTA
The DNA here is from genome assembly GCA_938092255.1 of uncultured Flavobacteriales bacterium. Lineage (GTDB taxonomy): Bacteria > Bacteroidota > Bacteroidia > Flavobacteriales_D > Crocinitomicaceae > UBA952. Next base: position 339 of record CALKHF010000099.1, read on the forward strand.
CAGGTGAACGCGTTGTAAAGCATGGACATGTAAACTTAATTAAGTAATTTATTACATAAGTATGAAACAAATAGTTCTTGCATTTATATTGGTCTCTTTAACGCCATTGGTATGGTCTCAGGACATCACATTTTACTCTTCAATTAAAGGAAATGTTTTTGGTAGTACTATTATAAATCGGTCGATAACTGATGATGACAATCAGAATTATTCGTTTGCTTTGGCAGGATCTGGTGGAGTAGGAGGGTCTTTTTATTTTTTTGATAAAATAGGTATTTCTGTTGATTTCCTTATTGGTAATCATAAGGCAGTTTATAAAGGACAAGATTTAACAATTGGAGAGGATCAAATTGGTTTTCAATCTGAAATTAATTATAGAAGTATTCATATACCTCTATTGTTGAGTATTTTAAGTCACGGTGATAAGAAGGATGATTTAGGAACAGGATATTTTGAAATGGGTACTCAATTCAATAACTGTATGAATCCAACATATAAATTTGATGGATTTGATCAGAACATGTCTGATTATTTTTCAAACACGTACTGGTCTGGTATTTTTGGGTTTGGTATGGTTAATTCACTTGGTAGAAGGAGTCCACTTGATTTCACCTTAGGCCTGAGAATTGAATACGGATTACAAGATATAGGCAGCGTCAATGCTTTTGGTGTTCCGATTGATACCAATAATGGAGATAAATCGTTGGTTTTCGGGATTGGTTTTCAATTAGCGTTCTTATATCAGTTGCCAATTGCAACGAATAACTCTTATTTAAAATATTTAAAGTAGTGCTTTCTTAATTTTCAAAAAGAAAATATTTGCTGTAATTTTTAATTTTACATTCTATACTTCCTATTTAATTGTAAATAAAAAGGTGTTTTAATTATTATCTTTGTAGACTAAAAAAAAAGTCATGTCATTAAAGTGCGGTATTGTAGGTTTGCCAAATGTGGGAAAGTCTACATTGTTTAATTGTTTATCTAACGCAAAAGCACAATCTGCAAACTTTCCTTTCTGTACGATTGAACCCAATATTGGGACAATATCAGTACCTGATTCTAGATTGGAAAAATTAGAGGGTCTTGTGAATCCTGAACGTGTGATTCCAACTACAATGGAAATACTAGATATTGCTGGATTGGTGAAAGGTGCCTCTAAAGGAGAAGGTTTAGGAAACAAGTTTTTAGCAAATATTCGAGAAACTGATGCTATTCTTCATGTTCTAAGATGTTTTGACGATGGAAACATAGTTCATGTTGATGGATCGATTGATCCGGTTAGGGATAAGGAAATTATTGATATTGAGCTACAGCTCAAAGACTTGGAGTCAGTGGAGAAAAAAATAACTTCCATTTCTAGAATAATAAAATCTGGAGACAAGGATGCTTTAAAAGAAAACGAATTGGCATTAAAAATAAAAGAAGCTTTGGAGCAAAGCATTTCGGTGAGAGCCTTGGATTTTTCGGATGAAGAAGAAGAGATCGTTCGTCAGTTCAATTTAATTACTTCAAAGCCTGTCATGTATGTTTGTAATGTTGATGAGGCATCAGTGATTAATGGGAATCAATACGTGAGCCAAGTGAAAGAGGCGGTTGCGGCAGAGAATGCAGAGGTTTTGGTAATCGGTGCAAAAATTGAAGCAGACATTACTGAGCTTGAAACTTATGATGAAAGACAAATGTTTTTGGATGAACTCAATTTGGATGAGCCAGGGGTGAATCGTTTGATTCGTTCGGCATACAACTTACTTAATCTTGAGACTTATTTTACAGCAGGAGAAAAAGAGGTGAGGGCTTGGACAATAAAGAAGGGCATGACAGCACCTCAAGCTGCGGGTGTAATACACACGGATTTTGAGAAAGGTTTCATTCGAGCCGAAGTGATGAAGTATAATGATTTTTCAACTCTTGAGTCCGAACAGGCGGTAAAGGAAGCTGGGAAATTCAAAGTAGAAGGAAAAGAATATGTGGTGCAGGATGGCGACATTATGCATTTCCGATTTAATGTTTGATATAATTGAAATAAAAATATGATTAAAGCAAATGATCCCAGTTTGGTTTCTTGGGTAGAAGTAAAAAAAGGTTCTGATTTTCCAATTCAAAATTTACCTTTAGGTGTTTTTAAAACTGACCAGCTAAATCCTCGAGTGGGTATGCGAATAGGAGATTTCGTTATTGACATGAAGTCACTACAAGTGTTAGGTTATTTAGATAATTTGCCATTTTCTCCGAGCGCTTTTGATTCTGATTCATTAAACATACTAATGAAAAAGGGGAAGTTGGCTTCAAGAAGATTGAGAAATCGAGTGTCAGATTTATTTGAAAGGGGAAGTACAGAGCTGCAGAATAATGAGCACCATGTAAATCAAGTTCTTATCCCTATTGAGCAAACCAAAATGCTAATGCCTGTTGAAATTGGTGATTACACTGACTTCTATTCAAGTAAGGAGCATGCGACCAATGTTGGTACAATGTTTAGGGATCCAAATAATGCTCTTTTACCTAATTGGCTTTGGATACCTGTGGGTTATCATGGACGATCATCATCGGTAATCATATCAGGTCAAGACATTCATAGACCCAAAGGACAAACCAAGCCTAATGAAAATGAATCTCCTGTTTTTGGACCGTCAAGAATGATTGATTTTGAACTCGAAATGGCCTTTATTACTTTTGATGGCAAGCCTCTAGGTGATTCCATATCAACAGCAGAAGCGGAAGACTATATTTTTGGAATGGTCCTTTTTAATGATTGGTCTGCAAGAGATATACAGAAATGGGAGTATGTTCCTCTAGGGCCATTTTTAGCAAAGAATTTTGCATCCTCCATTTCTGCCTGGATTGTAAGTTTGGATGCTTTAATCCCTTTTCAGGTCGATACGCCTGAACAAGATCCTGAAGTACTTCCATACCTGGCTTATGAGGGTAAGAAATCATACGATATCCATCTTCAAGTTGCGATAACTCCGAATGGAGCAGAGGAAAAGGTTGTCTGTGACTCAAATTTTAAATATATGTATTGGAATATGGCACAACAGCTTGCGCACCATACCGTCAACGGCTGTAATGTTCGAGGAGGAGATTTGTTGGGATCTGGAACCATTTCTGGTCCAACACCTGATTCCTATGGATCAATGCTTGAGCTTGCGTGGAAGGGAACAAAGCCAATTCAAATGCCAGATGGAAGTGAGCGGAAGTTTATTTTAGATGGTGATACAGTGACCATGAGAGGTTATTGTGAAAATGATAAGGTTAGAATCGGGTTTGGAGAAGTGAGAACTAAATTATTGCCAGCTAAATAAATGCAACAAAAAAAAACTTCTGTAATTGTAAATGTAGAACAAGAGCGTAAGGAAATACTCAACGCTTACAGAGGTTTGATGCGTGCATTAAAAAATAGAAACAAAAGGGAAACCAAGCTTATTCGAAAGGCATTTGATGTGGCTTTAGATGCTCATAAAGAAATGAGAAGAAAGTCTGGAGAGCCTTATATCTATCATCCAATCGCGGTTGCGCGAATATGCGCAGACGAAATGACTTTAGGTCCAACCTCTGTGATTTGTGCTTTACTTCACGACACTGTTGAAGACACGCACATTACATTGTCCGATATCGAGGACCTTTTTGGAAAAGAGGTTCGTTTAATCATTGATGGTCTTACGAAAATCCCTGAAGTATTTGATGATAAAGCATCAATTCAGGCAGAGAATTTCCGGAAAATGATTTTGACGATTTCTAATGATTTTAGGGTGGTTTTAATCAAATTGGCAGATCGACTTCACAATATGCGTACACTTGATAGTATGCGCTCAGACAAGCAGCTCAAAATTGCATCAGAAACAAAATTTCTTTATGCTCCTTTGGCACACCGGTTTGGTCTTTACTCTGTAAAGTCAGAATTGGAAGATCTTTCAATGAAATACTGCGAATCAGAAGTATACGAAGAAATAAGATCCAAGCTTAAAGAAACTCAGGAAGCTAGAGCACGTTTTATACGGAAGTTTGTAGCACCAATAAAGGAGCACTTGGCACATGAAGGCTATGTATTTGATGTCAAGGCAAGAACCAAATCGATTTCATCGATATGGAAAAAAATGAATTCAAAGGATATTCCATTTGAAGAAGTTTTCGATCTTTTTGCCATTCGAATTATTTTAGATACGCCTGTTGAGCTTGAAAAGCCAGATTGCTGGAGGGTGTATAGTATCGTGACCGATTATTACCAGCCGAGCCCTGAACGTTTGAGGGACTGGATTTCAACTCCAAGGGCAAATGGTTATGAATCTTTACATACTACAGTAATGTCCCCTCAAGGAAAATGGGTTGAGGTCCAAATTCGTTCTAGACGTATGAATGAAATTGCAGAAAAGGGTCTTGCTGCTCATTATAAATACAAAGAGTCAAAAGGAGACGATAACAAGTTTGATCGTTGGATCACTGAAATACGCGAATTATTGGAGTCCTCCGAAACGGATGCTTTAGATTTTGTTAATGATTTTAAGCTCAATTTATTTAACGATGAGATTTATATCTTCACGCCTAAAGGGGAGTTAAGGGTTCTTCCTACGGGTTCAACTATTCTCGATTTTGCCTATGATATACATACAGATATTGGTGATACTTGCATTGGTGCAAAGGTCAATAACCGTTTGATGCCTTTGTCCTATGAGCTTCGAAATGGAGATCAGCTCGATATCATTACCTCATCTAAGCAACATCCTAAGGATGAGTGGCTGAGATTTGTTGTTACGGCAAGGGCCAAAACAAAAATAAAGTCATCCCTCAATGAGGAAAGAAATCGAATTGCCGCAGATGGTAAAGAAATTCTCGAAAGGAAGTTTAAGCAGTTCAATTTGATTATGTGTTCCGAGAATATCATGTTTTTAGAAAAGCATTTTAATTTACCGAATATTACCGAGCTCTATTTTAGAATTGCTAAAGGTAAAATCGATTTGTCCAAAATTAGGGAGATGGATCAATCGAATGGTATGTTTGTTCTAGAGAAAAAACCTCCTCGAAAGAAGAAGAAAACAATACAAGAATATGAATCTGAGTTTGTTTCTTTGGATTCTAAAAAAGATACTCTTTTAATCGGTGACGATTTTAAAGGATTTGATTATCAAATGGCCAAATGTTGCAATCCGATTCCTGGAGACAGGGTGTATGGATTTATTACGGTTTCATCCGGGATAAAAGTACATCGTTTTAACTGCCCAAATTCAGTAAACATGATGTCTAAGATGGCATATCGATGTATTAAAGCCAGGTGGAAGTCAGATAAGCTTGTTGAGCGTATCGCGGCCATAAAAATTATTGGTATCGATCAATTCGGTCTTGTAAATAAGATTACAGAAATCATTTCAAATCAAATAAATGTGAATATGAAGAGCATTTCATTTGATACTGACGATGGTATTTTTGAGGGGAAAATCAAAGTAATGGTATTGGATACAGAACATTTAGAACAGTTAACAAGGAAATTTGAGGAAGTGGAAGGAGTAAAACGTGTTCTTCGATGGGACGATGAGGATTCTGAAGAATTTAATCATCCGGAAGACTAAATTCATCTTTAGGCCGTAAAGCGGGATTCCATTTGAAATCTTTAATCCATTTTTGTTTTTCCAAAATCTGATCCATTGGATAAAAAATGCCAACAGGCTCTTTAACGTAATTTATACCAATTACCTCTCCGCTATCGATATAAACACTTAGGGTAGACGACTCCAATCTATTTAAACCCATTCGTTTAATTGTGGTAAGGCTATCCGTTTTTTCTTCATCTTCAGGATAATATATACTGACAGCAGAACCATTCACATCGGTTTTATGAAGCTTGCCATCTTTCATATACGCCACTATGTTTTTGCCGGAGATTTGATTGTAAAGCAGTCCTGAGTCAAGCTCCATAATTGCAGAAGAATTTCTGTAAATATTTATCTTATCAATCAATGAGTCTTTTGTATATATCACAATAGAATCTCCTTTTAATTCGCTATTTTCAGACCATACAATGGGGTTTTGGTATAATTTTATTTTATTTTCAGTTTGTGAAAACCAGAGCGAATCACAAATCGATTGAATGTCATTATTGTATATTCTGACGCCATAATATGCCTGAATGGTCTTGTTTTTTTTAATAGAATCATTCAAAATGAAAAGAGTATCGCTATGTATATAAATCGTGTCCTTCTGCTGAATGATTTTTGCCACAGCGCAATCGGTTATGTACGTGATGTTTATACTGTCAGACGAATACATATAATTTGAAATGAGTTCGTAATTACTTTTTTCGTTAATAACATGAACATCTTTTTTTGCTATAATTTCCTCAATGTTTTCATCGTAACTTATTGTGTCAGCGTATAGTATTTGAGAGTTGTCTTTATAGCTTGCATCACCGTGCAGATACCCTTTGTTTGATTCAGTATTGTACCATCCATATAAACAGGTCATGGTCATACTGTCTTTTAAAATGGTGGTCTCTCCATTAAAGACAGTCTTTTTGTTTGCATATTCATAGGCAAGTGTATCGGTGGTCATGCGAATGCCATCATTGGTATAAACGACGCTGTCACTGAAAAAATAATTCTTGGATTCGGGATAGAAATATCCCACTTTACTAACAATCATTTCGTTTGATCCATTTTTTTTAATAGTCCCATAGTTTTTGTAAAACGCTCTTCCTGAAGAGGCTATGTATTCAAGGCTATCGGTTGTTAAACGGTAATCAAGATCACGCACACGAACATTCCCCCAAAGCTTTGCTCTTTCTGCTTTTCCATTGAAGAAAGCGGAGTCACAAAACATATTTATTTTATCCTTTATAATATGAACTTTTCCATAGGCATAAACAATTTTTCTTTTTTCAAAATAATAGGCAGAATCACAATACATGGTATTTCCTTGATATTGAAAATGTACATTTCCTTCTAATTTCAGAAGATCATTTTTTTCATAGTAATTTGCTTTTCTTGATCCAGGTAAAAGTTTCAATAAATCATTTTGTGCCAAAAAATTGGACATCAAAAAAAATGCGCCTACGAAAAGCGCAAATTTTATTTTATGATTTTTCGTTTTCATCAAGAATTCGATAGTGTTTGTTTTCTATCTGGTCCAACGGATACAACGCGAATAGGTACATTTAATTGCTTCTCTAAATAATTCACATAAGAAACGAAGGTATCTGGGGCATCTTCTAATCTTTCAAGTTTCGTTAAATCCTCTTTCCATCCCGCTACACTTTCATATATTGGTGTGATGTCATGGTCATTGATATCAAAAGGAAAGTCTGTCACTTTTTCTCCATCAATCATGTAGTGTGTACATGCTTTAATTTCATTGAAAACACTGAGGACATCGCCTTTCATCATTGAAAGCTCCGTTATTCCGTTGATCATGATTGAATATTTTAATTGAACCAAATCAATCCAGCCACACCTTCTTGGTCTTCCCGTAGTTGCTCCAAACTCATGTCCCTCTTTCCTCATTAATTCTCCATCAGAATCATGAAGTTCAGTAGGGAAGGGCCCGCTACCAACTCTTGTGCAATAAGCCTTGAATATGCCGATGACATTGCCGATTTTATTTGGAGGAACACCGAGTCCTGTGCAAGTACCTGCAGTTATGGTGCTTGAGGAGGTAACAAATGGATAAGTCCCAAAATCAATGTCGAGCATGGTACCTTGAGCTCCCTCCGCAAGAATCTTTTTTCCATCGTTTAGTGCTTTGTTTATGTATATTTCACTATCTACAAACTGAAGATTCTTCATTACCTCAATGCCTTCAAACCAACTGTTTTCAAGATCTTTAAGTTCGTATTTAAAATCCTCATAATGTTTCAAGATATTGAGGTGTTTATCTACCAAAGCCTTATATTTTTTCTCAAAATTCGGTGACAAAATATCTCCAACACGCAAGCCATTACGACCTGTTTTATCCATATATGTAGGGCCGATACCTTTCAGCGTAGATCCAATTTTATTTTTCCCTTTAGACATTTCTGATGCTGCGTCAAGCAACTTATGGGTTGGGAGTATAAGGTGAGCCTTTTTTGATATTAGTAATCTTTCTTCGTGGTTAATGTTAAATGGTTTTAATTGATCCAACTCTCCTTTAAAAATGATAGGATCGATTACTACACCGTTACCAACAAGATTCATTACTTCCGAATGAAAAATACCGGATGGAATGGTATGTAGGACATGTTTAATCCCTTCGAATTCAAGCGTGTGACCAGCATTAGGTCCTCCTTGGAACCGTGCAATGATATCGTACTTTGGGGTAAGTACATCAACAATTTTTCCTTTTCCTTCATCTCCCCATTGAAGGCCTAATAGTACGTCTACTTTCATGAATTTACTTGAATTGATTTAATGCGGCTTGGTTTGAATCATAGATTGAAAACACTTCGTTCATTTTTGTGATTTCAAATAGCTGATTAATCATTTTATTTGGATTAGAAATAAAGAGGTCGCCGTGGTTAATTCTACATTTTGTCATGGTCTTAACAAAAACGGAAATACCACTTGAATTAATATGTGACAAATCTGTTAAGTCGAATACAACTTTCCAGTTTGAAAGTGAGTCTATATGGCCTGATAAACCTTCAATATCACCATCTGAGAGAATCTTTCCGCTAAGCTTTACGATGCTACATTCTCCCTCAATTGTTGTTGAAAATGACAAGTTCATATTATTCTTTGATTTGTTTTTTGGTACCATAAAAATAAAGAGAATGATGCTGTATGTCGACATCAAATAGCTCCTCAATTGTTGATTTAATTTGTTGTATCCTTGGGTCACAAAATTCAATAACCTCTCCCGTGTTTGTGCAAATGACATGATCATGTTGTTTAGAACCATGGGATTTCTCGAATTGAGCAATATTTCCACCAAATTGATGCTTACGAACCAAATTGCAAGCCATCAATAATTCAATGGTATTGTATAGCGTTGCTCTTGAAACACGGTAGTTGTGGTTTTTCATTTTAATATAAAGTGATTCGATATCAAAATGCCCTATGTAACCGTAGATTTCTCCAAGTATTGCAAACCTTTCAGGTGTTTTTCTGTGCCCGTTTTTCTCGAGATATGCAGAAAAAATTCCCTTTACGGTTTCTTGTAATTTAATTTCAGCCATATTGCTGTAGCAAATTTACATATTTATTCAGTTCATAAACACATACAGTGAATAGGTTATTAGGTATTTACTCACAAAAAACTATTTCCATAAAAAAAAGGGGACGAATCCCCTTTTAAATTATTTGAATAAATGGATTATTTTTTCTTGTCCATTTTCTCTTTCAATTCAGCAAGTGCATCAAGATCACCAAGGGTAGATTTTTCAGCGTTGCTGTTAATTGATTTCAACTTGCTATTTGAAGAACTTGATTTTTTAGGAGCTTTGGTTGCTCCTTCGTATTCTTCATGAGTTCTGATGTGTGATACAACAATTTTTCTTGCATCTTTATTGAATTCAATCACTTGGAAATCCAATGCATCATCTATAGTAGCATTTGCGCCATCGGCTTTTTTAAGATGTTTAGCTGGACAAATTGCTTCAAGACCGTAAGGCAATGATACAATTCCAGACTTATCTTTCATTTCGATGATTGTTCCTGGGTGAAGGCTTCCTTCAGTGAAAGTTGATTCAAATACTTCCCATGGATTTTCTTCGATTTGCTTGTGACCTAATGAAATTCTTCTGTTTTCTCTATCTATTTCTAGAACGATAACATCAAGTTCTTCATCTGTTTTACAAAATTCAGATGGATGCTTAATTTTCTTTTGCCATGATAGGTCAGAAATATGGATTAATCCATCAACGCCTTCCTCCAATTCAACAAATACTCCAAAATTTGTAAAGTTTCTAACTTTTGCTGCATGCTTGGTATTTACAGCATATTTCGTTTCAATGTCACTCCAAGGATCTGGCATCAATTGCTTAATTCCCAATGACATTTTTCTTTCCTCTCGATCTAAAGTCAGAACAACTGCTTCAACAGAATCTCCAATTTTCATAAAGTCTTGAGCAGAACGAAGGTGCTGAGACCAACTCATTTCAGAAACGTGAATCAAGCCTTCAACTCCTGCAGCGATTTCGATAAATGCACCGTAATCAGCCATAACAACAACTTTACCAGTTACTTTATCACCAATTTCCATTTTCGCATCTAAAGCGTCCCATGGATGTGGTTGTAGTTGCTTTAATCCTAGCGCAATTCTTTTCTTCTCATCATCAAAATCAAGAATTACAACATTGATTTTAGAATCAAGCTCAAGTAATTCTTCTGGATGAGTTACCCTTCCCCAAGAAAGATCTGTAATGTGTATTAAGCCATCTACTCCTCCTAAATCAATAAATACTCCATAAGAGGTAATGTTCTTAACAATACCCTCAAGAACCTGTCCTTTTTCAAGACCAGAGATGATTTGTTTCTTTTGCTCTTCAAGCTCAGCTTCGATTAGCGCTTTGTGAGAAACTACAACATTTCTAAATTCTTCGTTTATTTTCACAACCTTGAATTCCATATTCTTTCCAACATAGATGTCATAATCGCGAATCGGTTTCACATCAATTTGTGAACCTGGAAGGAATGCTTCGATACCAAACACATCTACAATCAAACCACCTTTTGTACGGCATTTAACTAGACCTGTAATGATTTCACCTGTTTTCAACACTTCATTCACTCGAATCCACGCACTGTGCATTCTAGCCGTTTTGTGTGAAACAACAAGTTGTCCTGTTTTATCTTCTGTACATTCTACATAAACATCAACAGTGTCTCCAATTTTTAAATCAGGATTGTACCTGAATTCATTGGCAGCAATTACACCTTCGGATTTGTAACCGATATTGATGATAATTTCTTTTTTGGTGATGTGTACAACTTTTCCTTGAATGACCTCTTTTTCATTGATCGAAGTGAGGGTTTTTTCGTAGATGTCAGACATCTCTGATCTTTCTACTTTGGTGTAACCGTCTAATTGTAACGATTCCCAATCAAAATCTGCAGTTCCCTGCATTACTTTTTCTTTTGCCATTTGGCTTATTATTTTGTATTTCAAGACTCCTTATTCTTGAAAGGATTAAACTTCAGTCACTCTTTAAGGAGTGTGACCCTTTTGCGGGTGCAAATTTACACCATTCTTTTAAAAAAAAAAGTAATTATGAGAAATATTTGTTAGTGAATTCTATAAGGTATCTGCACTGTATCCATAAACCGCTGGGTTTTTACCACCCATTGGTCTAATATATGAAGATAACTGACCTCTATGATGAATGATGTCGTTATGAAAAAACCACATCATATGCATTCTCGGTAGTGTGATAAATGATTTGCTGTTTATTAGTAATTCTACTGGCTCATTTTCCCATTGATCAGCACTTAGTTTTTCAAGTGACTGCTGAGCTTTTTCCCAATGGGATCTCATTTCCTCAGCAAGTTCGGAAGGTGTGCTAAATGAATGAGTTAATTTTTCATCACATTGATTATTATTTATGATGATGTCAAGGTCCACTACATGAGCAACAATGTGCTCGGCAATTTCATATGCAGTTCTGTTAATGGGATGTGGTTTGTAGTCAAGTTTATCTGCTGGCATAGCAGCAATAATGTCAAAAGTAGCCTTCAATTCGTTATTAAAATAGGCCTTAAAAAAATCAAGATTTGTCAAAATAAAATAGTTTAATAAATAGAAAAATAGTTGAATGAAGATAGCAAAAAAAACTAGTTATCACTGGGATTGTTTGGAAAATTAGAAATCATCTTGAATTTGCCTTTTTGTTTCTCTAAGGCAGATTTCCATAAATCTTTAATTGTGGTATCAAGAATGAAAGTTTTATTTATGTTATTGACTGTAATCCAATTCTTTTCTTGAAGTTCTTGCTCTAATTGCTTTTCATCCCATCCAGAATATCCTACAAAAAACCTGATTTGATCATTTAGTTTTGGATTTCTTTCTAATACTCTACAAACATCGTCAAAATCTCCACCATAGTATAGGTCTTTTTGAATTTGAAGTGAGTTTTTGACTTCTTTACCTAAAGAATGAATGAAAAACAAGCTGTCTTTCGAAACAGGACCGCCAAATCCTATCCTTGCATTAATATCAGGAAAATTGGGGTCAATTTTGTGTAAGTCAATATCTAAGAAATTATTAAGTACAAAGCCAAAGGTGCCTTCTTCATTATGTTCGCACAAAACCACAACTGATCGCCCAAAATAGGGATCCGTTAAGAAAGGGTCAGAGATGAGAACGCTTCCTTTTTTAGGTACCTCATTATTGTCGAATGAAAAATTTAATTTTTTCATTTGGCAAAGGAACAAAAAAGAGGATTGATGACAATGGCATTTAGATAAAACATATTTTTAAATTTGTATCCATATGAAATTTAGTGCAATCGATATAGGAACAAATGCGGCCCGCCTTCTAGTTGGTGAAGTCGTTAAGGAATCAAACAAATCATTCGTTAAGAAGATATCCTACACTAGGATTCCATTACGTCTTGGGGATGATGCTTTTTCTTTGGGAAGAATTGATGTAAAGAAAAAGTCTAATTTAATTAACACCATCAAAGCTTTTCAGATTATTTCAGAAATTTTTGAAGTCCAAAAAATGAGGGCAGTGGCCACTTCAGCGATGCGTGAAGCGGAAAATGGCTCACTGATTGTCAGTGAAATCAAACAGGGTTTTGGAATTGATGTTGAAATAATTTCAGGTGAAGAAGAGGCTAATTTGATATTGGGAACTTTTAAATTACTAGACATTGCGAATAGTAAACCCTTTGTAGTCATTGATGTAGGTGGAGGGTCTACTGAAATTAACATATTCAGAGGGGATCAAAAGATAGCTTCTCAATCATTCAAAATTGGAACCATCAGAATGCTCAAAGGAAAAGTGAAAAAGGGAATATGGGTTGAGCTCAATGCTTGGATTAGCACCTTTGTGAAGAGCACTGAAAATTACATGGTTTTTGGTACTGGTGGTAATATCAATAAAACACACAAATTACTTGGGATTCCTAGCGGTAAACCCATTCCAATTCAAGAGATGACAATACTGAAAGAAGAGCTAAAGTCTTTAAGTCTTGAAAAACGAATGAAGCAATTTCAAATCAGACCAGACCGGGCGGATGTAATCGTTCCCGCCTTAGAGATTTATACACGTATTTTAGGTAATTTCAAATCGTCAAATATATATGTTCCTAAAATTGGTTTATCTGATGGAATTATTTATCAAATGTATTTGGAAGAAAATATAAATTAATGTCACAAAAGCCAAGAATTTCCAAAGGAACTAGAGATTTTTCACCTTCTGAGGTGCGGAAAAGGGAATACATATTCTCTACCATGAAGAGTGTTTTTGAGAAATACGGTTTTCAGCCTATAGAAACACCGAGTTTTGAACTTTCCTCAACCTTGCTTGGTAAGTATGGGGAAGAGGGTGATCGTCTTATATTTAGAATATTAAATTCAGGCGATAAAATGTTAAAAGCAGATTTAGATGCTTTGAATGATAAAAACTTGGGTAAATTTTCTAATTCCCTTTCAGAAAAGGCACTGCGATATGATTTGACAGTTCCATTTGCGCGTTACGTTGTTCAGCATCAGAATGAGATTACCTTTCCATTTAAGCGTTATCAGATTCAGCCCGTTTGGAGAGCTGACAGACCTCAGCATGGCAGGTACCAAGAATTTTACCAATGTGATATTGATGTTGTAGGCAGTAATTCTTTGCTTTATGAAATTGAATGTATTCAGATTTTTGATGAAGTCCTATCGGCTTTAAACCTTCCGGGTTTTACCATAAAGTTCAACAATCGCAAAGTTTTAAATGGTATTGCTGAAGTTACTGGTGAAAGAGACAAGCTTGTTGACATGGTAACGGCCATTGATAAATTGGACAAGATAGGAGAGGAGGGGGTTCTTAAGGAGTTGGCAAATAGAGGTGTTTCGGAGCAGTCTATAAATCGAATCAAACCCCTTTTCAATTTAAATGGAACCAACAAAGAAATAATTGATGTAATGTCTGAGTTTTTAGCTGATTCTGATGTAGGCCAAAAGGGATTGGAAGAGCTTAGCTTTCTATTGGATACAATGGAGCACACAAGCTTAAGCAAAGGTAAATTGGTATTTGATGTTACATTGGCGAGAGGGTTGAATTATTACACAGGAGCGATTTTTGAGGTGCTTGCGAAGGATGTTAAAATGGGGAGTATTTGTGGTGGAGGTCGTTATGATGATCTCACTTCACTTTTCGGTCTAAAATCAGTTTCAGGTGTCGGTATATCATTCGGTGCAGATCGCATCTATGATGTGCTAAATGAGCTTCAATTGTTTCCTGATGCTGTAGAAAACAGCATAAACTATTTGTTCTTGAATTTTGGACCTGAAGAATTTTCACGCTGTTTTGAATTGGCAAATGTACTTAGGGAGAAGGGTTTTTCATGCGAAATTTACCCTTCCGCGAGTAAAATTCAAAAGCAGATGAAGTATGCCAATGAAAGAAACGCAGCCAAAGTAGTTATGATAGGTGCTGATGAGCTCAAAAACGACGAGATCACTATAAAATCTTTAAAAAGTGGTGAGCAAAAAACGATTTCAATAGAGGTGTTTTTAAACAAACACTAAATTTTTCTGATTATTCATTTACAAACCCCGTAACCTTTATTTCTACCCTTCTGTTCTTTTGTCTACCAAGGCTGGTTGAATTTGATTCAACTGGTTGGCTAAAACCATAACCTTTTGTTTCTATTTTATTCTCACTAATGCCCTTTGACATTAGATATTCGGAAACAGATTCTGCTCTTTTTTTCGACAATTCATTGTTTAGTTTTTCTGAACCAACATTGTCAGTGTGTCCACCAATTTGAATCTTTACATTTTCAAATTGTGTTCGGTTCAAAATATCAATTATTCTGTTCAATTCATTGAAACTTGCTCTTTTTAGTTTATGTTTTCCACTCTCAAAGAATATATTATTTATTGGAACCGCTTTAGAGTCATCTATCATCTCCTGATAAGAGGTAATAGGGATGTCCATATTTATTTGTTGATTATTAGAAATATTTCTCAAATCTATATTATTCGAAATTGGAAAATAGTCAGGATGGTCTACATAATATCCATATTTTTTTCCAGAAGGAAGAATTACAAAGTAACTACCATCAGTGGGGTTTGTTATTGCACTTCCAATTATTTCATTTGTTTCAAGGTCTTCCCATCGGATATTGGCAGATATTGGCAAATTGTTCGAGTTTATAATTCTACCCTCAATATTCGTTACTGAATTGGGTCGTAAATGATCAGGAAGATTTACTTTGAAAATATCCTCGTTTTGTTGGGTTCCGTTTTCCTTTGAGAAGTATGCAGTTTTTCCATCAGTTGATATAATATATCCCCAATCATCTTTCTCTGTGTTAAACTCTTTACCCAGGTTAATAGGTTCGCTCCAACAGTTCCAACAAGAATCAGATAATCGACTTGTTTTATAAACATCTAACTTTCCGAGGCCACCATGTCCATCAGACGAAAAATATAAAGTTTTCATATCAGGGTGAAGGAACGGAGATCTTTCTGT
The DNA here is from genome assembly GCA_938092255.1 of uncultured Flavobacteriales bacterium. Taxonomy (GTDB): domain Bacteria; phylum Bacteroidota; class Bacteroidia; order Flavobacteriales_D; family Crocinitomicaceae; genus UBA952. The sequence goes on from CALKHF010000099.1 coordinate 15,924, forward strand.
ATATGGAGTATTTATTTGTGGTCCGATATTCATAGGTTCACTCCAGTCTTCATTTTTTCTAAAGCTAACATATATATCCGAAAGGTAACTTTGAGAACCATGATAGAATTCATTTCTTTGATCCGTATTACAATAAACATCATCTCTAAGAGAAGCAAAAATAAGGGCATTTCCATCACTACTAATCATTGCCTGTCCATTCCAATAACAATTATTGATTCTTTCCGAAAATGGAATAAATTGAGACCAACCATCTGAAGTCTTAAAAGCATAAGAAAGTTTACCATTAATAAATGTGATTATGGTATTACCGTCAGCACTGATTGACATCACAGCATCGTTTGTTAATTCATTCGATAATGAATTATCAATTTCAGGCCTCTGCCAATTTCCATTTATATTTTTAGAAACAAATACATCTTCTCCTCCAACATTTGTTGGTCTCTTAACACCACAGAAGTACAGAAATTTATTATTTGCTGATATAAATGGTGAATATTCTTCAGAGTCATTTCCATTTATTTCGTTAATTGAACTGATTCTTATAGAGTTATCATAATTTTTTCTAAGTAACCCCTTTAGGTTTTCAAACTTTTCATCTTCTGTAAAATATTCTTTATACCTCCCTAAGGTATTGGAGGCTCTAGTCCAGTTTTTTAGTTTAATATCTTCACCAATTAGCTTTTGTAAGGCTACAAATGCTAATTCTTTTCCAGTTGCCCCCTTAATATATTCATCTAATTTGCTTATGTTTTCCTGAGTTAATTCAACTTCTCCATAATCCAAATTGTTATAGTTGAAACTATAAATTTCTCTTTTCGGTTGTCCATAGGATATTTCACCTCTGAATTCTTTAATTATATTATTG
>CALKHF010000100.1 GCA_938092255.1 uncultured Flavobacteriales bacterium
TGATATTTAAATCCATTGTTATTTAACCAATTCTCAGTGACTATTCTATGTGATTCGATTCGAGAGGTAAAAAAAGTAATGATATGACCTTCATCATACCAGTGGTTAATGGTTTCAAGGGCATCATCAAATAAAGCTGCGGTCTCCATTCTTTCCGGTTGTTCATTCGGAATATCGTCACAAATGGTACCGTCAATGTCAATTAAATAATTTTTAACTTCATCAGGAAGAACTGGTGATATTTCCTGACCATCTTCCAATTTTTTAATTAACGATATGTTTTTTTCTTTATTCTTCATTGGCCCAATTTAATCTGTCGTTTTGTGAAAATTGCCAGGGTGCTCCGTTATTTTCTATATTAGTCAGCATTCCTGTTAATTCGTTAGGTATCTTTGATTCCTCCATTACCAAAAACCGTCTTAAATCAATGATAATTGATAGGGGATCTATATTTACAGGGCATTCATCTACGCATGCGTTACATGATGTACAAGCCCAAAGTTCCTCTTGACTTATGTAATCTCCTAATAATGATTTTCCATCATCAAATTCTTTTCCATTTTTTCTTTTTCCTTCACCAAATTCCACCAAACGGTCACGGGTGTCCATCATTATTTTTCTTGGAGATAGAATTTTTCCGGTGATATTTGCCGGGCAGGATGATGTGCAACGTCCACATTCTGTGCAAGTGTATGCATCCATCAAGTTTTTCCAGGTTAAATCATTAACATCTTTTGCTCCAAATCTTGAAGGAGGGGATGTATTAGGATCAACAGCATATGGATCTGCTGTAGGGTCTAGCATTAGTTTTACCTCTTTGGTCACGCTTTCCATATTTTCGAACTTTCCTTTATTTTCCAAGTTGGAATAATAGGTGTTTGGAAAAGCCAAAAGAATATGAAAGTGTTTGGAGTAGGGTAGATAATTTAAAAATCCTATTACCATAAATAAATGTCCCCACCATCCTATGCGTTCAAGTATGAAAAGAGAAGAATCACTCATTGCATCAAATAATAAAGGCCCTATAATTGAGGAAATACTAAATCCAAAGGACCCTTCCATGTTTGACGCATGCGACAAACCTCTATTGTACAAAACTTCGTCAGTACCATTCATTGTGAAAATACAAACGAGTAAAATAAGCTCAAAAATTAAAATCAGATTCGCGTCTTTAGTTGGCCAGCCTATCATCTCTTTCATATTGAGGCGAGGCAGTTTAAGTAAATTTCTTCTTACTAAGAAAATAATGGTTGCGAAGAATGCTCCAACAGATAAAATTTCAATAAAACTAATAGTGAATACATAAAAAGACCCTAGAGTGTCTGAAAAAATTCTATGTTTACCACTAATTCCATCTGCGAAAATTTCAATGAGTTCTATTTGTGTAATTACGAAGGCTACGTATAAACATAGATGAAGAAGAGCTGGGATGGGTCGCGAGAACATCTTTTTTTGACCAAATGCGACTAGCAGCATCGTTTTTAATCGATCCCCCTTTTTATCATTGCGATTTAAATCGCGTCCAAGCCTAATGTTGAAACGTATTTTCCAGATATTGTAGGAAAAGAAACCAAGCCCACAAATACTTAGCAGTAAAAATAAAATGAGTTGAATATTCATTAAAAAATTAGTCTTGTATGGTGTCTAATATCTTTCTTAATTTTTTCTCTTCTCTTGGCGTTAATGTCGCTCCTTTTGTTTTTGAACCCATTAGTGAGAAGTGAATGTACCTTTCAGGATGAAGTTTTAAATCAGAAACCAGATCTTGAAGCTTTTTATTGCTCTCAACAAGTTCATTGTATAAGGCATCATCATGAAGTAATTTGCTCATGGATCCGCTTCCATTCTGTAATTCTTCCATAATTGTATTCAATTTTTGAATGGTCGAATTTGCATCAGTAATAACTGATTTGAAATCCGCGGAGACCAAGTCATCAGTTATCTTTTTTGTATTCCCTATAATCTCAGAAACTTGTTCGTTGCTCTTTTTAAGATTAGATGTTATGTTTTCCACATTGGACATAATACGAGCAAATTGAATTTTTTCCTCGGCAACAAATACACCTATCTCTTCCGCTGCATCACCGAGTTGATTAATGGTTTGTTTGACTCTGTTAAAACTTCCTTCTATTTCAGAAGTTGCTGTGGAATCCCAAAAAGCAGATAAAGAATTCACCATGTTATCAACAGAAATCATCATGCTTTGAAGCTTTTGTGCTATCGGATCGGCGTATTCCTTCACTTGGTATGCGATGTCTTGGCTTGATTTTACCCCAGGTATCTCTGAGCCTACATCATAAATATTTTTGTTATTTGGGTTTGTTTTTAGAATCAGACCTTTTGAGAAAAAGTCTGGAGAACCAATTTCAACTGTGCTTCCTCTGGCAATTTTTATGTTTTTGTTTTGAATATTAAAAGTCACCTTTACGCGACGGTTTGGTGTATTTTGAGGTAAGATTTCAATGTTGGTTACCTTACCAATGATTACTCCATTTAAAGTCACATCAGAAGCCACCATGAGTTGATTGGTGTTTTCAAAATAGGAATGATACGTATCGTCTCCACCAAAAAAACTGGAACCTTTAAGGAAATTGATGCCAAGCACCAATAGAGCAATCGAAAATGCAGCAATAACACCTGCCTTTATTTCTTTTTGAAATTTCAAATCTTAATTTTCTACTAATTTAATAGCTTTTTCAATACCAATTCGTTCTCCATCTAAGAAAGCGACCACAAATGCACCATTAAAGCCCATATTTCTCATTTTAATCTTATGATTTTTAGCTAAATCTACATTTTGCCCAAAATTTCCAGAGCAATATTTATAAAGACCACTTTGAAAATATTTATAAATATCTTTTTGATTTTTGAATCTACTTGAATTAGACGATAGGTTTTTGGTAGAACTTATGATTTGAACTCTAAAAATTAATCCAGAATTTTCGTCCGCGGTATTTTCATTGTTTTCATGGATATCAGTTTTGGTAATTTCTTCTTTTTCTACATTTTCAGGTTCTACTTTTGTTTCACTTATATCTGAATCAGTACCCTCGATTTTCTTTTTATATTTATCAAAGGCGTCAAACATGGCGCTTGCCATTTTATTTTGGCCCTGTTCTTTACCTATAAAATTTTCTTCTTTAGGATTGGTTAAAAAACCTGTTTCTATTAATACAGAGGGCATAGTGGTTCTATATAAAACTACGAAACCAGCCTGTTTTACACCTCTGTCGTGTCTTCCAAGTTTTTTGAATTCCCGCTGTATATATTGGGCGAATAAAATAGCATGATCCAAGAATACAGAAAGCTGTAGGCGTTTTGCAATAATAGCATCGGCTGAAATATTGAAGTTTTCATATTGAGCACCTCCATCATTTTCAAGTTTAATGATTGAGTTTTCTCTTGAGGCTACTTTTTGTTGGGCATCAGTTCGGTGAAGCCCTAAAACGTAAGTTTCTGTTCCATAAGCCGCAGGTGAAGCCGCATTTGCATGTATACAAATAAACAAATCGGCTTCTGCTTTATTTGCTATGTTGGCCCTCTCTGCGAGTTCGACAAAAACATCGGTGTCTCTTGTGTAAATTACTTCAACGCTGGGATATTTTGTTTTAATTAATGCGCCTAATTTTAAGGCCATGGATAAACAGACATGTTTTTCTTTTGAATGTTTTCCATGACATCCAGGGTCTTTCCCTCCATGCCCAGCATCGATTACAACAGTTTGAACAGCATTCTGTCCTACTAAGAAATTGATACTATTGGTAAAAAGTAATACCAGAACAATTAAAAGAGATGTTCTTACGTTTACACAATACATTGTGAAAATTGGTAGCTTTGTCTTTACGTTCTGCATACAAACAAATTTAGTTCACTCCTATTGAGCAAACTTCATTCCATACTATATTTTATACCCTTTGTTTTGTTAATAATACAAAATTCGTTCACGGTTACCTGTCAGGTTGATATGCAGGACACCCTTTATGTGAACGATTCTGACTTTGACGAAATAATTAATTATTCTGCTAGGGATTCAATATACACCGATGTGAAAAACAAGTTGGTGTTCTTGTTTGGCGGTGCTGAAGTTAATATGGGTGAAATATTGTTAACTGCTGGTTTTATTGAAATAGATCTTAATAAAAACGAATTAAGTGCAAAATATATTTTGGATTCAATTGGTGAGCCCATTGAATATCCAATTTTCAAAGATGGTCAACAGGAAATGGTCTGTCAAGAGATGCGCTATAACCTCAAAACGAAAAAAGGATTTATTCAGGAGCTAAATTTAAAGCAAGATGAATTTTATTTTCAGATGGAAACGGCCAAAAAACATTCAAATGATGAAATTCATTTATTGAAAGGCAGGCTTACCACCTGTGATCAAAAAGAACCACATTATCATTTTCAGCTTTCCAAGGGAGTGATTGTTCCAGAAGAAAGAATAGCTACTGGCCCTATGAATTTATGGATAAATGGAATCCCAACTCCTTTAGGGTTGCCCTTCGCATTAATACCAAATCAAAAAGAACGTACTCATGGATTGCTTTTCCCTGAAATGGTACCGATATCAGCTTATGGATTCGGTTTTCAAAATCTCGGGTATTATTTCCCCATTAATGAAAACTTTCAAACGTCTGTTTATACAAACCTATACAGCAGAGGCAGTTGGGGAATAAGAAATGATTTGGATTATGCCAAGAGGTATGCATATACAGGTAGGTTATCACTGGGGTTTCAGCAATTCAGAACAGGTTTTCCGGATAACCAAAGTCAAAATAAGGCTACAGTTATTTGGTCCCATAGAAAAGCGCCTAAATCTAATCCTAGCTGGGCTTTTTCATCAAACGTTAATTTTATTTCTGACAATCAATCTAAAAACAACCTTGATCCTATAAACCCCAGCTACTTTAATAATTCTTTTAACTCAGATATTAATTTAAATAAGAGCTTTCCCGGCAAACCTGTTAATATGGGTATGAAGATTTCTCTAAGACAAAATTCTTTATCGGAAAGCATTTCATTAGTGAGCCCAATTTTAACCGCAAATGTTACGCGTATTTTTCCTTTTAAAAAACTAATTAAAAGATCGAATAATGAAATTAAGAAGATGATAGAGCGTATCGGTTTCTCATATAATTTTGATGGTCAAAATAGATCAAATTTTTCAGATTCGTTACTTAATAAGGGAGATTTTGCGAGTATTTCTGATCAGTTTATGTACGGCATGAAACAATCTATGACCATTCAAACAACTGGAGGCTTATTTAAAAATATTGTAAAAATAACACCTAGTGCCATCTATGGAAGTAAATTAAATTTTCAAGAGATATCTAAGTCATATAACTCTATTGAGAATAGTACTCAGATCGATACTCTCAAAAAAGCATCTTTATCTCATGAATTTAATTTGAATGTTAATGCCACAACAATGCTGTATTCTTATTTTGATTTTATAGGCAAGAAAAAAGCTAAAATGAGACACATTATGACCCCAACTATAGGTTATCGATACGTGCCCTTGCTTAACCCTCTAATATCTGTAGATGCAGGAGTGAATCAATCAACAATCACATACTCTAAGTTCGAAAGAAGTTTATACAATGTTTCAAATACCTCTGAGTCCTCCTATTTGACATTTGCCATCAACAACACCTTGGAGCTCAAATTTAAATCAGACGAGGATACGGTTACTGGTTTTAAAAAAGTCAGACTGCTGGATCAATTTTCTATTGTGGGAAATTACAATTTCAAAAAAGACTCTATGAAATTGTCCAATATCAATTTAAATATGCGGGTGAGTCCGAAAGATTACTTGAATTTTGTAGCTAATGCCTCGTTTAGTCCATATGCTTGGGATAGCCTATCAGGAAAAACAATTCGTGATTATGCCATCTCTAATGATCAAGGATTAGGTCGCTTTTTAAATGTGAATTTATCAACAACCTTATTGCTTGCTCCCAAAAAATCCCGAGAAAAGATAAAGGAAGAGAAATCAAAAAGAAACGATCAATGGAATGCTGATTTTAATTACTTTGCTCTTCATCCAGAGGAGATTATATTCTTTGATATTCCATGGAAGATGACCATGTCTCATATATATTCTATTCAGGCCAATCAGAATATTACTACGAATAATCCCGACCCATTAATTTTTATTCAATCATTGAGTGTAAGGGGGGATGTGAGTTTTACAAGACGTTGGAATCTATCGGGAAACATCAATTTAAACATTATGGATAAAAGTGTCACCAATGCCAATTTCTCTTTAAATAGGAATATGCATTGTTGGGCATTGTCGTTTTATTGGACACCTGTCGGAGGCAACAAAAGCTTTTTACTAAGTATCAGAAATACGTCTGCTATATTTAGGGATGCCAAGATTGAATTCAGAAAACCTCCAACATTTTTATAATAGAACTGAATATGATTTTGAGACAAGTCTAATTTTCGTACAATAGGATTTTTGGCCCAACGACCATGCTGATTCTACTGATTCTTCTCTCCGGACTATTTGCTTTAAGTTCGCTTTCAACCATATTAGGAGGTGTTGCTTCCCCTCGACCTTTTATATCAACATCAATTAATAATTCTTGACCAAAATCATAATTCTTGACCTGCTCTAGTATTTCATTTGCAACAGCTTCAGCTCGCAATCTTGAAAGTTCAAGATTTTTTTGTTCATCTCCTTGTGCATCGGCATAACCATTAACAATAATCATTAAGCGGTATACAGAATCTTTGAATATGTTTACATTATGGTCTCCAAGATAATCGCCCCAATTCTTGATGTCTATTTTAATAGATTTAATCAGTTTAGATATTTCTTTTTTTCCGTTATTATTTAAGTTTGAGCTACCTACGTTAAAACTGATGTCTCCTCCAATTTTTTTAACCTCCTTATTCGACTCAATCATTTTTGTTAAAGGTGCTATGTAATTTTGCATTAAATCATTTAGTTCTGCAGCCAATTTCAATGTTTTTTCATGACCATTGAACGAGTAGGGGGATATTGAGTTTAATTCCTCAATAATTTTTTCTGTTCTTTCATAGATTTTTTGAAGTGCCAGTTCGATCTCTCCAACTCTTTCGGTTGTGTCAATTTCATTCATTTGAACCTGTTCAGCTTCAAGGATTCTTTTGGCCTCATCGGCTTTTTCAAGAGCTAGAAAATGATCTTTTTCTCTTTCGGCTCGGTTTTTATTTAAATTGGTAACGCCTTTTTCTCCTTTTTCTCCTTTGTATGTAGTTGTTTCAAAAATTGGTTTTCTTAATGTTTTATTTGATGCGCATCCAACAATTAGGACACTTAAAATGCTACACGCGATAATAACAAGAGGAGTTCTCATAGAGTTTTTTTTCAAAAATAAGGATTGATTTTCTTAAAATAATAGAATTGTATAAATGTTATTAATACCTAAATGTGAATCAGGTTTTTAAGCCATACGGATACTGAATTACAGTCAATTAGCTAACTTTTTTTTTATGCGAATTGATCTAAAGTTATCCAAAGGAATCGTGCTCGATAGAATTATTTGTTCATTTTTTTTTGAAGAAAAATAATTTAAATAATGGGTTCCTAAAAAAATGGAATTTTCATAGATGATATCAAGTCCTGGACCTTTATGATATTCATCAGGCCTAAATCTAATTTGTTCACCTTGGAAGTTAATTTGATTTACAATACCAAATAATTTCGAATTACTTAAGTGACTCAAATTGTAGTAAGAGTTAAAGGGCGTTTTTCTTGAACTCATTTTACCCTTATTTAAAAAGTAAATAAAATCTGATAAACCAAGAACATCTTGCCCTTCATGTGAAACAATAATGATTGACATATTTTCCTCATCTCTTAGTTTCAATATATGGTCAAATAATTTGGCTCTAAGTTGGGAGTCTAAATTTGAAAACGGTTCATCCAACAAAAGGAGGTCAGGTTTTAATGCAATTGCTCTAGCAATTGAGAGTCTTTGTTGTTCTCCACCCGATGCATGAATGGCTTTGGTCTTACAAATTTCATTAAGCTTTAGAAGTCGAATCAGTTGTTTTAACCTTTTATTTTTTTCATATTCAGTAAGAGATATAAGTGCTTCTCGAATATTTTCCTCAACGGTAAGTTTTTGAAAAACAGATGATTCTTGGGGCAAATAAACAAGCCCTTTCCTGGCACGCATGTACGCCGGCGATGTGGTTAAATCAATTCCGTTTAGCGATAATGTGCCCGATGTTGGGCGTAAAAAACCTGCAACCATGGAAAAAGTTGTTGTCTTTCCTGCACCATTGGGACCAAGAAGCCCAACCACCTCTCCACCATTTGCCTCCAAGTCAACACCCCG